>VBQC01000141.1 GCA_005887825.1 Verrucomicrobiota bacterium
ACGATCTTACCAGTTTGCAGCGAGAAGCGAACGCTCGCGGGTTCAGCGCAAAACGCACCCTGCAAATCGCGCAGCAACTTTACGAGCGTTTCAAGGTGATCACTTATCCGCGTACTGACTCCCGCTATCTGCCGGAAGATTATCTCCCGACCGTGCGATCGACATTGGGCAAAATCGATAATCAATTTGCGCGTAAAGCGCTGGATAATGATTGGGTCAAACCGTCCAAGCGGATTTTCAATAACGCAAAAATCTCCGATCACTTTGCGATTGTCCCCAGTGGGCAGGCGCCGCATGGGCTCGATGAAGCGCAGGCAAAAATCTACGACATGATTGTGCGCCGTTTCATCGCCATCTTTTTCCCGGCAGCGCAGTTTGAAGTGACCACTCGCATCACGCGCGTCGAAAAAGATGCATTC
Organism: Verrucomicrobiota bacterium; assembly: GCA_005887825.1. GTDB lineage: Bacteria > Verrucomicrobiota > Verrucomicrobiia > Chthoniobacterales > UBA10450 > Udaeobacter. The sequence continues at coordinate 420 of VBQC01000141.1, forward strand.
AAGAGCGAAGGCAAAATTATGAAGGAGCCCGGCTGGCTCGAGGTTTATAGGCGCGAAGCACCCACTGACGACCAAGGCGGACAATCACTTGTCGCAATCTCTGACAACGAACAAGCGAAAGTTCTCGATGTTGATGTAGCGCAAAGCGAAACGAAACCACCCGCGCGTTTCAACGAAGCGACCCTGCTCTCGGCGATGGAAGGCGCGGGTAAGTTTGTCGAAGACGAAGAATTGCGCGACGCCATGCGGGAGAAGGGTCTTGGCACGCCCGCCACCCGCGCGGCCATCATCGAGGGTCTGATTTCACAAGGTTACGTCATTCGACAAGGCCGCGACCTGATCGCGACGGCAAAGGGCATGGCCCTGATCACATTATTGCGCGGCATCGGAGTGACCGAGCTTTGCTCTCCGGAGATGACCGGTGAGTGGGAGTACAAGCTCAAGCGCATGGCCAAAGGCGCGATGAAACGCAAGGAATTCATGGCGCAGATCAGGCAATTCACTCGCGAGATTGTCGAAAAGACAAAGAACTTTGAAGGCGACAGCGTCAGTGGCGACTTCGAAACGCTGGAAGTGAAGTGTCCGAAGTGCGGTGCCGGCCCGTTCGACGAAGATTACCGGACCTTTAAATGCCGGTCGTGTGGCTTGATTATTTGGAAAACAATGGCTGGCCGGCTATTTGAGACCGGAGAAGTTGAGCAACTTCTCACACAAGGCCGCGTTGGTCCGCTCGAAGGATTCCGCAGCAAAATAGGGCGCCCTTTTAACGCAACCGTAAAACTGAGCGAAGATTTCAAACAGGAATTCGACTTCGGCGAGGGCGCAAATGGCGCACCCGAAAAGATCGATGCGTCGCGACACCAATCCATCGGTATCTGTCCAGTATGCAAAGAGGGCCAGGTTTTCGAGCTAGAAAATGCCTACATCTGCGAACGGGCTGCCGCCGTGCCGAAGAAGTGCAGCTTTCGCGTAAGCAAAACAATTTTGCATCGAACCATTCCAAAAGACCAGGTGCAAAAACTGATGGCCACCGGCAAGACCGATCTCCTGCCAAGGTTTATCTCAAAAAAGGGGCGGCCGTTTTCCGCTCATTTGAAACTCGAAAACGGTAAGATCGGATTCGAGTTTGCGGAAAAAGCGCCCCGAACCAAGAAGCCACGCAAGACAGCCGCGAAAGTGTAGCAATGTGTCAAGATTTGCACACTGACCCCTGTTCTCCATTCCGAAGGATTCCGCAGCAAAATAGGACGCCGCTTTAACGCAACCGTAAAACTGAGCGAAGATTTCAAACAGGAATTCGACTTCGGCGAGGGCGGAAACGGCGCACCTGAAAAGATCGATGCGTCGCGACACGAGTCCATCGGCATCGTCAGTCAGGGCGAAACGCCTGAGCACGCGGAAGAAATGATCAAAGAAGCAGTCGAACTCTGGCTGGAGTGCGCGGACGAGTCGGAGGTTCGTCGCAGGTTGGACGAACGCAAAGTTGCCATCAAAGAGCTTGAAGTGACGCATGCCTAAGCTGCGCGTCTTTTCGGGCGCAGAGTTGTGCAATTTCTTAAGCGAACAGGGCTTCGAACGCGTGCGGCAGCGCGGGAGTGACGTCATAATGCGTCGCGGCCAAGTTTCTTTTCCGGTTCCGCTGCGTTCGTAAGGGAAATGCGTTGACTCCGATCCTGTCGCTTCTCTAGACTCGCCGTTATGACTACCAAATTTCTTGCGCTCATTTCTGTAATCGGCCTTGCCAGCATCTGTCTTGTGCAAGGTCAATCGCCCACCCCAGGTGGGTCGCCCGCGGCATCGCCTTCACCGGCAAAACACAGCACACACAAAAAAGCCGGAGCGACGGCCTCGCCGGCTGAGAAGGCTGCGCCGGCTTCAACCGCCGAGTCGCCGGCGGCATCGCCGTCTCCGGGGGAAACGTCGTGCACACAAAAAGGCTGAAGCTACCGCAGCTGCCTCACCCGTAGCGACGACCGCGCCTGCTGCATCGCCTTCGCCAGCGGAAAAGCGCAGTCGCAAAAAAGCGAAGACTCAGGCAGCAGCGAGTCCGGCAGCAAGTCCCGCCGCGTCGGCATCGCCCCGGTAAGTCTACGTTCGGTGATTTGTTCAAACCGAAAACTTCCGCGTCAGCCAGTCCAGCCGCCGCGAGCCCAGCGCCCGCAACGCGCGCCACGACCGAAGCAGCGACGAACGCACCCGCACAGGGTGGGGGCCACGGTCTCGTGTGGGTTAACACGGAGTCGCATGTTTACCACAGGGAAGGCTCGCGTTTTTACGGCACGACGAAGAAGGGCAAATACATGACCGAACAGGAAGCAATCAAGGAGGGCGACAGAGCTGCGAAGAAGGGAGATTAAGCCACACAGCGCCTGCCTTAGAAGCTGCCAGACACTTTAGCAATCGTGAAATCTGCGGCGAGTGTATCTCGCCGCAGATTTTATTCGTTCGGCGTGCCTGCTTGTGCGATTCCTCATCGCGTTAGGCAAGCCGTTAGGGAAACCAGGCACTCACTGCCAAGCAAACAAGCAGGCAGTTACGGTTTTTTCGCAGGCGCTTTCGCGGCTTTCTCAGCTTTCACTTCCACCTCTGTAGCGCTCATCGTGTAAGTGATGGTCACCTTTGCGCCGACTTTCAGATCGCCCGTGACTTTCGTGCTCGAATCGCGCGCGATCTCCCAGCGGTCCTTTCCCTTCTGGACTGCGATCATGCTATCGTTCATTTCTAAAACCGGGCCCGTCACTTGATAGGTCTTGGAACCGGCTGCCAGAGTCACGCTGGCGCTGCTAAAGGCGAGGCTTCCCGCTGCAACTACGCTGAACAAAGTTTTCAATTTCATGGTGAAGTAGATTAAATAGAGCCAGCGCATTTTTCGCAAGTCTTTTGCCGGAAAATCGATGCCAAGAGCACAAGACGGCAGGTCGAGCGAATTGCTTGGCTGCGAGCAGACAAAGGCTTAGGATCCCCAAAACTTATAATTACCATATGGATGAACTAATTAATCTCATTGTGCAAAAAACCGGCATCAGCCAGGAAAACGCTCGGAAAGCAGCCCAAACCGCTATTGATTTTCTGAAGACGAAGTTGCCCGCGCCCGTTGCTGGTCAGGTCGATGCGGTGCTGGCTGGAGATATGAGTGGTGTCGCTGGTCAGGCCGGAGAGATGCTCAAGGGGAAGTTAGGCGGTGCGTTCGGCGGACAAAAATAGAGTTTCACTGCTGGTACCAGGCCGCATTCGCTCTTGCGATACGCTGTGATCCGTGGCGGGGACACGCGGTATAGATAGGCAAGCCGAGAGGCCGCGGTGAGCGGGAGCGCGCGCGTCAAGGCCGCCTCACTGATTGTTCCACATCAAACATCGCCGCGTCCGCGGCTTCCTCCTCACGCCGTAGCGAAAAATCGCAAAGGCGGCTTCTCACGAAAAGGTTTTCGTCAGAGTTTTCGAACGGTTGCGTGATGCCGTAGAACCTGTTCGACGAGGGATAGCGGTTTCAAATGCCTTCGTTAGGCCGGCGCCAATTTTCCCCAAATCAAGAGCAGAATGATCGCGCCGATGATCGACAGGATGAAACCCGCCGGATGAAACGCGGAACCTGGTGCCGGTTTGGAAAACAGGCGTCCGATCAGTCCGCCGACGATCGAGCCACCGATACCAAGTAGAGTGGTCATTATGAAACCGATATGCTGTACGCCCGGCATGACAGCGCGTGCAACCAACCCGACGACGAAACCGATAATGATCGACCAAATGATGTGTAACATAGTTTTATTTGGGTTATGCCCCGGAGGCTAACATATGGGTCAAGGCGAAGGCGATCCTTTTTCACGCACAAGATCGATAACTACTTTTTCGCCTTCGTATCCGTGCTCTCAGCCCTCAACTCTTCCTCCGATCCCGAATCACCGATCCGGCTGCAAGCGGCACGGATTCGCCGTGGCGAATCACCGCGCTGGCCGCGCCTGCGCTCCCTGGCGCGCCATCGCAAAAAGTCACAAAGTCAGAGGGATGAAGGAAGAATTAAGAGGTTGCTTTCGATCGCTTCAGAATTGTAACGAAAATGGCGATCAGCTCATCACATTCCTGCCGAAGAGCCGAGAGCTTTTCTGGCGGGACGATCTTTCCGTCGACGAGCAGTTCAAGCCAGTAAGCTGTCTCTTAAAGCTCGCGGAGCGAATCGCCGCACTTTGCGATAAACTCTGCCTTGCTGCGTCCGCGATACGCCTCGCAATAGTTTGCTCCGACTGACGTGCCCGAACGCAGCAATTGTTTCCCAATAACCTGTGCTTCTGTCGTTTTCGGTATTACTGAAAACATTTCGACGATGCGCAGCGCAAAATGTTTCGTCCGATCCCGCAAATCTTTTTCTTCATTCTGCATTCTTCGTTCTTACTTCAGTCTGTTTCGTCTTCATTTTCGATGATTAACATCGCCGCTCTCATAATCGACGCGCAGAAGCAACAGTTTCGAGCTTGAGAAATATTCGAAACGGCTATGAATCTGCGCCCGCGCGATGTAACGAACATGCTGTTGCGCGTGTTGCAAAGCTTTGGGGGACATCGTCGCCAACTCGTCTAATACTGCTCTCACGTCAGCAGTAAAACGGCGACGATATGATTGGGTGCTCGTTACATCACAAACTACAATATTCCAATGCGAACTCTTGGAGGCAAAAAGAATGGCTACGCGCCACGCAAAGGTAGTTGGCAGCTGCCAAAGTCGTCGCAGCATCTTTCTTCCCTTACACATGTAGAGTTCTGACTACAATCCGCACGATCAATCAGGCATTCATCGCCTGTCGCGGTTCGACCTGTTGTTGGACGCGATGTACCATGGTCACGGCTGCGATTAGGATGAGCGCCGCAACGACCTGGTGCGGGTAGAGGCTCGCGTGAAAGAAGCCCCACGTGATGCACACCGCGGCGAGCGTCTGCATCATCTCGAAATAGCCCGCCGTCGATGCGCGCGTGAGGCGAAGCCCTTCAAAATAAATCAAGAGCGGAATTCCTCCTGAGACCGAAGCGAGGAGAACCAGCAAGACGATCGCCTTGGCGGCGTGCGCTTGCGCGGCCGCCGGCCAGAGCGCCGCACCATGAAGTTTGCCGTAGGCGAGAAGGATCAGTGTCATACAGGTGAGCCCGACGACGATACGCAGACTTGAGGCGAGCCGAAGCGACATGCCAATCATGACGCCGCGACCTGCAACGGTCGAGAGACCCCAGAAGAGCGCGCAAATGAGTGCGTACCCGGTGCCCTTGCTCAGCCCGGCGCGCTCAAACGAGACGCCGATCAGCGCTGGATGCGCAACCGAAACGAAAATCCCTGCAAGGATCGCGACGCTCGCGTAAGGAAAGAAGCGAGTGGCAAGGCGGTCGCCGAAGATCAGGAATGCAGCCATCGTCGAAATAACAGGCTGAATATTCAGAATGACGTTCACGACGGTCGGATTGCCGTTTTTCAACGCGAGTGTGAAGAAGATGGTACCGACAGCTGAGCCGGCGAAACCGGAGAAGAGCAGGTATCCCCAGGTGCGCGCGCGGATTCTAGGAATCTCGTCCAAACGCGAGATCAGAATCGGCAGAAACATGATCAGGATGAGCACGTGCTCCCAAAAGACGATTACTTTGGCGTCAAACAGCGCATTGAGCGGGATGCGCCACGCGCTCTCGGTACCCCAAAGTGCGGCGCCGAGGCCGACCAGCCATGGACCGTACGTCGCGGCGCTTAAGCTGCGCTTCTCCATTCCGAAGCGTGTACCGCCGGCGACATGTCGCGTCAATGTCGCCTGCGACTTAAACCAGGCTCCACAGCCAAGATGGCTGTGCCCGGACGCGGCAAGTGGAAAGAAAATCAAAGAAGCATTGACGCCACAACAAATGGTATGCTAATTAGCTTGTTCACACTATGCGTTGCCCCAAGTGCGGGTCTCGTGATGACAAAGTCATCGATTCCCGTCAGTCGCGGGATAGTTCGAGTATTCGCCGTCGACGCGAATGTCTGAAATGCAAATATCGCTTTACCACTTACGAGGAAATCGAGCGCTCGGACCTGCGCGTGGTGAAACGTGACAGAACACATGAGCCGTTCGATCGGCGCAAACTCGCCGGCAGCATCGCGAAAGCTTTTGAAAAACGCTCGACCAGTCTTCTCACCCTGGAGGATATGGTGGACGAAATCGTGCACGAACTGGAAACGGGCGGGCGCGAAGTCTCGTCTTCAGCCATCGGCGCCAGGGTGCTCGAGAAATTACGCGGGATCGATGAGGTGGCATATCTGCGTTATGCCTCCGTGCACCAACGCTTTCAGGATGTCGATCAATTTGTGGATGCCATTCATACACTTGGCCGCCGAATAAAAACCAATGCGCTTCAGCGGGAACTGTTTCCGCCTGAGACAACGCCAGGCGGGTCGGCTTCCGTCCCTGCTCGATCGCGCGATATCGCAATCAACAAAAATCATGGTCGCGTTTAAGGAAGAATTTCCATATCTCCGCACGGACTCGGGGCAACTGTTCGAGTTCAATCGCGATTGGCTGCACGCTGCGATCACGCGGGCAGCAGATGAAGCCGGCTATCCAAGCTGGTGGCTGACCGATCACGTTACCGAGAGTATTGCGTTTTACCTGCGCCTGCGGAATGACGAAAACGTGGTCGCATTCAGCCAGCTATCGCAGACTGTGCGGTACGTCCTGAAAGTGATCGGTTACAAGGAGATTGTGCCGCATTTTACGCCTTCGCCGCCGCCCATTTCCATCTCGTTGCTCGAGATCGCTCATCAAGCGGGCACTGGATACGAGCTCGCGTTTTTTGATCTTTTGGAAAAACGAATTAACACGCTGATTGAAACGGGCGTGGACAATCTGCAGCTTTACTCGCTGCATTCTTGCGTGAAAAATCTTCGCGGCGTGAAAACATGGACGCGCGCCTGCGACGCCCTGCGTGAGGAAATTGTCTGCTTCGTGCGCGAAAAACTAACGGCGAATGAGAGTCTCAGGTTGCTTAATTGTTCCTTGCGCTAAGGCTCGCTCGTTCCGAAGTTCTGGTCTCCCTTGCCGCGGCATGGCCGTGGCGGAGCGGGTAAAATATCATGACTGTTTTCCAAAAAATCATCGCGCGACAAATTCCGGCGGAAATCGTTTGGGAAGACGATGACGCAATCGCTTTTCACGACGTTAATCCGCAAGCGCCCATCCATGTGCTGATCGTGCCGAAAAGGGTGGTGCCGCGTCTCGCGGACGCGATCGAAAGCGATCGCGCGTTACTCGGGAAATTACTTCTTGTCGCCGGCGATCTCGCTAAGAAGCTCGATCTTTCCAGTGGTTATCGCGTTGTGATCAACAGCGGACCCGACGCAGGTGAAAGCGTGCCGCATTTGCATGTGCATCTGCTTGGCAAACGCGCACTCGCCTGGCCACCGGGTTAAGCCCGAGATTTACCCAGCAACTTGAGCGGAAAAAGAACTCGCAACGCGCACCGGAGCGTCTCCTACTGGTGACGAATAAACGCCCAGTCAATTCCGACGATTCGCTTGTCCGCAAAGCGTTTCAGTGATTTGGGAAAAATCAGATAAGTCGCGACTTTTCTTTGTTTGAAACTTGCAATTCCAAAATCTGTCCCGCTTTCGCTCTTTTGAACCGTCATTACCCGATTGTTTTTTATCCGCGATTGAAAATGACGGTCGGCGGCGGGTTTTTGCCAAAGCGTGTAAACTTCCGGTTCACCACATTTTTCGACCACCTGCGCAAACCGCGCCGTTTTAACCTTGAGCAGTTTCATTAGTAGGGACGCGACCGCCGGGTGCGCCGGGACGGCCAAAACAAAGTCCGCCAGAGAACTACGGCAAGGAGGATCAGACTACCGTTGCTGCATTCCTGCCCTGGCGGGGTTTGTAAGTCCTCAATCCATAGCCCCTGACGGAAAGCGAATTTTCGCGCAACCTCGACATCATGCAATCGCGTTTTGCGAAAAAAATCGAGGGATTGACAAGCCATGGCGCTCCTGTTTGCATTGGCGCCGTGAAATGGCTGGCGCTTCTTTTGTTCGTTGTTCTTCAGTGCTCGTGCACCACGCTCGTTAATCGCCGCGATCTCTATAGCCCGGAACCCGCGCCCGATTCGCTGGAGGCGATGCGCCAGATGACGACGGTAACGACTACGACCACCACGATGCGCCGCGACGAGATCCCGCCTGGCCCGTACTAAAGAGCATCTTCTCGCAGTGGGATCACGCTACGACTGCGTTGCAGCGCCGCGCGCCAAACGATGCCTATCCAAAGGGCAGGTTGGCCTTGATGCGGGCGACATCCGTACGGTCGACGAGCGCCGCCTTACCCAGGTGGCGTCTGCGTTTTGCATTCTTGGATGAAAGCAAATGCCTGCGCGAAGAATGGGCTCTCAAAACTTTGCCGCGCGCAGTGATCTTGAAGCGTTTTGCCACTGACTTACGTGTCTTGCTGCGCGCAATCGATTTCGGCATAGGGCGAGAAAGATAGCGTTAGTTGCGAGGCTGACAACTGTCTTTCCTGTTTCGTCGGCTCTGCATGGCAGGCAGCAACGCGGCTACAATAAATCCTCGCATCGGTTTTCTTTCTGCGAACATTCTTGTGCCATGGAGAACACCCCGACCGAGAAACCGCAAGTGGTGATTGTTGGAGCGGGATTTGGTGGACTCGAGGCAGCGAAGAAGCTCGCCTGTGAAAATGTGCGCGTCACCGTGATCGACCGTACGAATTACCATCTTTTTCAGCCGCTACTCTATCAAGTGGCCACAGCCGCGCTTTCGCCAGCGGACATTGCAGCGCCCGTGCGTGCTGTGTTGAGCAAATGGAAGAACGTGGAGGTAATCCTTGCCGAGGTGCAATCGGTGGATGTCGATGCTAAAAAAATAAAAACGACCGATACGGAAATCGGTTATGATTTCCTGATCCTTGCCACTGGCGCGCGGCACTCCTATTTCGGACATAACGAATGGGAGAAATTGGCGCCCGGACTTAAAAGTCTCGAGGACGCAATCGAGCTGCGGCGCCGCCTCCTCCTGGCATTCGAATACGCGGAAAAAGTCACAGACGAAGCGGCGCGCAAAGCGGCGATGACATTCGTCATCATTGGTGGTGGACCGACCGGAGTGGAAATGGCCGGCGCGATTGCGGAGATCGCGCGCTATACATTGGCCAAAGATTTTCGCCATATCGATCCATCCGAGGCGCGCGTGATTCTCATCGAAGGCGATCCGCGCTTGCTAGCTGCATTTCCGGAAGATCTGTCCGCGAGCGCGTTGAAACAGCTTGTCGATCTCGGCGTGGAAGTGCGCACGGGCACGCGCGCGACCAATCTCACCGAGGGCGGAGTGCAGGCAGGCAACGAATTTATTCCCTGCCGTGTCAAAATCTGGGCAGCAGGCAACAATGCCTCATTCGTGGGAAAAACGCTCGGCACACCGGTTGATTGGGTCGGCCGTGTCATGGTTAACGGCGACCTTACTATTCCGAGGCATCCTGAAGTCCAGGTGATTGGGGATCTTGCGAATTTTTCGCATCAGACTGGACAGCCTTTGCCGGGAGTTTCACCGGTAGCCATGCAGCAGGGGCGTCACGCCGCCCGCAATATTTTGGCGATGATTAAGGGACGCAGACCGCAGCACTTCCGATATTGGGACAAAGGCAGCATGGCGACGATTGGACGGAACAAAGCGGTCGCGGATCTGAATCTCGTGCATCTGAGCGGGCTTCCCGCGTGGCTCGTCTGGTTGTTTGTGCACATAATTTTTCTGGTTGGCTTTCGCAACCGTTTCGCAGTGCTTTTTCAATGGGCCTGGGCCTATTTTACATTTAACAAGGGCGCGCGATTGATTACGCGCAATTTTCAGGCGGAACAGAGACCACCAGCGTGAAAGAATTAACGATTTAGCGATTTAGTGATTTAACGATTGACCGTGAACACACTCAACCGAGCTAAATGCGCAACGTGCATCATGCTGAACAATCCAAAAGACAAGGTCCGCATTTGAAGTCGCCCTTGACGGCGATAGAACCACCGACAACGCGCCGGCCATCGAAAATCCCATGCCATGAGCGCTGCTGCGCGCGAGTTTCCACAGATTACGGTGCGCAATTTGCAGCGCGCGGTGGCGGTGGACCTTGTTGGACTTGAAAAGTTCGCGGCCAGGGCTGTGCAGCGTTGTATGCAATTGCGCAGACACAAACTGACGCAATTAGCAAAGCTGCGCGAGATTTTTGTGCTGCTCATTTCCGATCGGCGAATGGCTGCATTGCATCGACAATTTCTCGATCAACCGGGGCCGACGGACGTGCTGACGTTCCAACACGGCGAAATTTTTATCAGCGCCCAGACTGCGCGACGGCACGCTCGCGCCTTCGGGAATTCGCTCACGCGCGAACTTCAATTGTACATCGTGCATGGCCTTTTGCATTTGCACGGTTTCGATGATCGAAAGCGCACTGACGCACGCAAAATGGAGAGGACGCAGGAAAAGATTCTTCGCTGTGCGCTGTAGAGGTAGCTGTGTTCGGCTGCCAACGTTGTCGCCGGGATCGGTGATCCTGGCAGAACGAATCAGCCCCGAAACCGTCAGCACCGATGCCGGCTACAACACGAGAGCAGGTTTGAACTGCGAGCCGTGTATGTTAGCCTTTTTGAATATGAGTACGGAGCCACTTTGCCCGGAGGTGGCGATGGATAAAGGCGAAGCGATCACTACGTTCCCTATTTGGAAAAATGCGGGACCTTCGACAGTTGATAAGCCCACCATCGAGAAAGAGACCCGTTCGGAAGAAGATCTTGATCTTCCATGGCAAGTTGTAGTGCACAACGACCCAGTAAATCTGATGAGCTACGTGACCATGGTTTTCCAGCGGGTCTTCGGCTATCCGCGCGAGAGAGCAGAAAGACATATGCTGGAAGTGCATCACAACGGGCGTTCCATTCTTTGGAGTGGCATGCGGGAACGCGCCGAGCTTTATGTGCAACAGCTGCACGGTTATCTCCTGCTCGCCACACTCGAAAAAGCCGGTTGATATGGAGATTTGCCGACGCAACGACTACATCGAGATCTCAGAACTGGACCCGTTTCTTGCCGAACTCCTTCGGCAAATTCCGGCGAGCGCCAATCCAGAAGGCTTAGAGGCCGCCGAACAACGCCTCTTCAGCTCGCCAACAAATGGGAAAGAACCGGAGATTTGCGCAGAATGGAAACTTTATGTCGAACCTGAGTTACGGCGGCTCTTTCAGACAGCGACGGAAACGGTCGCGGCGGACCTGGAGCAACTAAACGGCAACGAAAAAAATTTGGGTAATCGCACGTTATGCATTCCCTCGAAGCACGCCGATGCCTGGCTGAATGCGCTTAATCAGGCGCGGCTGGTCATTGCGGCCAAATATAACTTCACCGATGGCGAGTTGGGCGAACACTTTCGTTCACCGATCGGATCGCGCCGAGACCTGAGCTTATTCCAGGTAAACTTCTACGGTTTTCTGCAAGAATTTATCCTGCGCGAATTGGATGGTTGGGAGAAGGGCCCCGGGATTTAGGCCTCCTTCCGTGCCCGCACCATCGACATAAGCCGTTCCTTGATTGCGGCAGAAGCCTTCGCCGGACGCAGACTCAGGGCAAATGCTTCGTGCAAGCCATAACATTCCGTGATGCACTTTTCGGCCTTTTTACCGAATTTTTTTCGTGCTCTCTCGAATTCCTCAAGCTCTTCCGGGTCGAGTGCCCCAATGACATAGAGCCGTGATTGGTTTTGGAATTCTTCAAAGTTCATCTCTCAACTCCTTCAAGCCGTCATAGATTTTTTTAAGCCCTAATTCCAGCCTGGTTTTGACCGTGCCTAATGGTGTATTCGTTTTGGCGGCGATTTCGCGCTGGCTCATGCCTCGAAAAAATGCAAGATCGATAGCCTGCTGTTGGGCTGGTGGAAGTCCGCTGATTACTTTGCGTATAAGAACGCGCGTGTCACTTAACACGATTGCTTCTTCGGTGGCGTTATGCACCCAGGCATCGGGTTGCTGTTCGACTTCGTTTTGCAGGCGCTCCTCTGCGCGAGCGTAAGCTTGCTTCTTGCGCAAGCCATCGATCGCCCGCCGCCGTGCCAGTGTAACCATCCAGCCGAGGGGTTTGCCCTTTTGGGCAGAGAAATTTTTAGCCTGATTCCAGATCTCCATAAAAATTTCCTGTAAGAGATCATCAGCCTCAGCTTCGTTGTGGACCACACGCAGAATAAGCGCTTTCAAAATGCCATTGTATCGATCATAGAGCTGAGAAAGGGCGTCAGCATCGCTGGCTTGGATTGCCTGCATTAACTCCAGATCACTTGGCGCTCCCGGTTCGAGTTGTGGAGGAGTAGAGAACTGCGGCCTTTTCGGTTTTGGGGCGCCCGCTCGCCTCTTTGTTTTCAGTTTGACCGCGCGCGCTCGCTTCTCTGGTTTCGGTTTTACAGCGCGCAATCGTTTCTTTGTTTTGAGGTGCATGCGACAAATCAGGATGGATCGTCCAAGGGAAAATCACGAAGGGGCGAGGAGTAAAGAAAGGACCAGGCGCGGACTCACCATTGGTCTCTTAATGTGCGCAGGCGATTTCGTCCACCGGTTTCCAAACGCATCCTGCGGACCGCGAATGAAGAGCCCGAAGCATTCGATTCCGCCTCGCCTGAATCTTGACCCGCCTACCGCAATCATAATACACTCAGGCAAAAGAACGCGGATTGTTCCCGAAAGCTTTCGGGGTCGCTGGCCGTCAGAATAGGAAACCAGAGACTGCGCGGCCCCGCGTTTTCACGAACAGCACGAAGGAAAATCATATGAAACTAATTAGATCATTAATCGGCATCGCTGCTTTAAACCTCATCACATCGACGTTCGCCCAGCAAACAGCATCCCCTGCATCGGAGGAAAAACCATCCACTACCATCGAAGAAACTCCGGCGGCTACGCCCGAGGCGAAGACCACTGCAACACCCGCAGAGCAACCAGCCACTCAGAAAAAAGAAAAGCCAGCAGTGCCTGCGCCCGGGAAACCTGCCTCGACCGCCGCTGCGGCACCCGCAAAAAAAACCAGTGTGGAAGCGACGTTGAAAGAGCTGGAGAACAAGTGGGAGGCTGCGATTGCTGCGCATGATGCTTCTTTTCTGCAATCTGCAGTGGCGTCCGATTTTGTCGGCATTTATTCGAACGGCAAATTCATCAATAAGTCCGGCTTAATCTCTGCGGAAATTAAGAGCGACACGAATACTTATGCGTCCACCAAGAACGAGAAACTTAGTGTGCGCGTATTTAAACCGAACGTCGCAGTCGTTACCGGCAACGCGCGAGAAAAGGGAACGGCCAAAGATGGAAAGGCATTCGATAGGACTTACGCTTTCACTGACACCTGGATGGAACGTAATGGCCAATGGCAATGCATCGCCAGCCAGGGGATGCTGCTCAGCCAACGATGACAAATCGGTGCTGCAACCGCAGCCCCAAAAAATTGAGGCTGCCCTCGGCACTATCACCGGGACACCGTAGTTTGCTGTTCAGGCAGCGCGCACTCCCGGCGCCGACGCTGCGGTTTGTGTTCAACGTGGCGGGCCATTCAGACTGAATTGCAAGCGAGCTCGGTCACCTTGGCGAAATCGGATGATTGCGCGGTGCGAATTGTGCGGCAAAGGTTAGCCGCATGGCGACAAATGGGGGCGAAACAACTATCGATCCGCTATGGTACAAGGACGCGGTCATCTACGAGCTGCACGTCAAGACCTTCTGCGACAGCGACGGCGACGGGATGGGCGACTTCCGCGGCCTGATCCAGAAGCTGGATTATCTGCAGGAGCTCGGCGTTACCGCCATCTGGCTTCTGCCGTTTTATCCGTCGCCGCTCCGCGACGACGGGTACGACATCGCGGATTATTTCGACGTCAATCCGAACTTCGGCACGCTCGATGATTTTCGCGCATTTCTTGATGCGGCGCATCAGCGGAATCTGCGCGTCATCACCGAACTCGTGATCAATCACACATCCGATCAAAATCCGTGGTTCCAAAAGTCGCGCCGAGCCGTAGCTGCGGAAGCTGGGGCCGCCGGGGTCATCGATCCCGGCTACAAAGACTTTTATGTATGGAGCGACACGCCAGAAAAATTCAAGGATGCGCGGATCATCTTTAAAGATTTCGAGACATCGAACTGGGCGTGGGACCCGGTCGCAAAAGCTTACTATTGGCATCGCTTTTATTCGCATCAGCCGGACTTGAATTTCGCTAACCCGGCCGTTCACGAGGCGGTCGAGAAGGTGTGCGATTTTTGGTTGGCGCTCGGCGTCGACGGATTACGTCTCGACGCCGTCCCATACCTTTACGAACGGGAGGACACCAGCTGCGAGAATCTGCCGGAGACGCATGACTATCTCCGTACGCTGCGCGCTCATGTCGATGCAAAATTTCCAAATCGAATGCTGCTCGCGGAGGCCAATCAATGGCCGGAGGATGCGGCGGCTTACTTTGGCAAAGGCGACGAATCGCACATGAACTTTCACTTCCCACTCATGCCGCGCATGTTCATGGCGCTGCAGATGGAGGATCGATTTCCGATCATCGATATCCTCGAGCAGACTCCGCCGATTCCCGATAATTGTCAGTGGGCGATGTTCCTGCGCAATCATGACGAGCTCACGCTCGAAATGGTGACTGACGAGGAGCGCGATTACATGTATCGAGTTTATGCTACCGATCCGCACGCGCGCATTAATCTTGGCATCCGGCGGCGGCTTGCGCCGTTGCTTGCAAACAGTCGCCGCAAAATCGAGCTGCTGAACACGCTGCTGTTCTCGATGCCCGGCACACCCATCATCTACTACGGAGATGAGATCGGCATGGGGGACAATTTCTATCTTGGCGATCGCAACGGCTGCCGCACGCCGATGCAGTGGAGTCCAGACCGCAATGCTGGATTTTCAAGGGCCAATCCGCAACAGCTTTATCTGCCGATTACGATTGACCCGGAATATCACTACGAAGCTGTCAACGTTGAAAACCAGCAGAAAAATCTTTCGTCGTTGCTCTGGTGGATGCGCCGGGTCATCGCCATGCGGAGAAATTTCAAGGCGTTCTCTCGCGGCTCTCTTGAATTTCTCTATCCGGACAATGCGAAAGTTCTGGCGTTCCTTCGCCGCTTGGAAAACGAGACTATCGTGGTTGTGGTAAATCTTTCGCGGTTCGCGCAGTCGGCGGAGTTGGATCTCTCGCGCTTCGCTGGCTGCGTGCCGATGGAAGTTTTTAGCCGCAATCTATTTCGGCCGATCAAGAAATCGCGCTATGTCATCACTCTGGGTCCGCATGCCTATTACTGGTTCGCCCTGCAAGCGCCAGTTGACGCTCGCCGCGCGATGAAGAAACACGTGGTGCCGACGATCAAAGCGATAGCCGAGTTGGATATTTTGCTTAGCAATAGCCAGCGGGAACAGCTCGAGCGCGAAATTTTGCCAAATTTCGTCCGCAACTGCCGGTGGTTTGGTTCCAAGGCGCGGACGTTCCGCGATCTCAAGGTGGTCGAACAGCTTGCCATCTCACCGGAAGCCGACGGCGCGCGACTCTGGTTCGTTGAGATAAACTATCTGGATGCTCCTGCGGAAACGTATGCCATTCCGGTAAAGATTGCCTCCGGTGAAGCTGCACGCTCCGTTTCCCAAGGCGCGCCGCACGCGATCATCGCGCATTTCGCAGGCAGGGAGGGAGCCGTCCTGTTTGATGCAATTTGGGATGCAACATTTCGATCGCAACTGTTCGAGGCGATTGTGCAACGCCAAACCATCAAAGGCCGGGCGAGCGATCTTGTCGGCCTCGCCTGCGAGACACTGGAAGCAGATCATCCTGTTGTCTCTGGTAAATCGCAGGTTTTGGGCGCGGAACAGAGCAACTCTTCAATGCTCTTCGATAACAATTTCTTCCTTAAGCTCTATCGCAAACTCGAGAACGGGGTGAACCCGGATGTCGAAATAAACCGGTTCCTCACGGAGCATACCGATTTTCCAAACGTGCCGGCTTTCGTCGGAGCACTCGAATATCGCCGGCCAAAGGCTGAACCCGCTGTTGTTTGTCTGTTGCAACGCGCTGCCACAAACGAGCGCGATGGCTGGACGCTGACTCTCGACGCGGTAGGCCGCTATTACGAACGGGTGCTTGGCCGTAAAGCTGATCTCCAGGATGAAACAGCGCCGCCCGGTGTACTTCTCGATGAATTGATCGGCGGGGTTTACCCTGACAAAGCGAAGCTGCTCGGGCAACGCACGGGCGAACTGCATCTTGCACTCGCCTCGAGCATGGAAAATCCCGCCTTCGCGCCAGAGCCGTTCAACGCTATGGCACAGCGCTCCGTTTACCAAACAATGCGCGCATCGTTGCGGCGCGGGTTTACCCTTCTCGAAAAGAAATTGCCGGATCTCTCAGCAGCATTTCGAAACGAAGCGAAGGAAGTGCTCGATGCAGAACAAGAAATACTCGCGCGCGAAAAACGGCTGCTCGATCGCCGAACCAATGCCGCTAAGATCCGAATTCACGGCGACTATCATCTCGGGCAGTTGCTCTATACCGGAAAAGATTTTGTCATTCTCGACTTTGAAGGCGAACCGGCGCGAGCGCTGAGCGAACGCAAACTGAAACGCTCCGTGCTGCGCGACGTTGCCGGCATGATGCGTTCGTTTCAATACGCCGCTTATAGCGCCCTCTGGCAGCCGGCCATGCGCAGCGAAGATGTGCCTTTTCTGGAGCGCTGGGCCGATCTCTGGTATCGCCAGATGAGCAGCGTTTTTCTGCAAAGCTATTTAAAGACGACCACCGGCGCGATCTTCATCCCGAAGAACAGTGACGACCTTCAGATCATGCTCGAAGCTTACTTGCTCGACAAAGCCGTTTACGAAATCGGCTACGAGCTAAACAACCGTCCCGACTGGGTCGTCATTCCCGTCCGCGGCATCAAACACATTTTGAGAGCGGCCTGACATCTCCGCCACAGATTAACACGAATGAAACACGGATAAGAATTCTGCTCCTTTAATCTGTGAAAATCTGTGTCAATCTTTGGCTACAAGAAAAACAGTATTGGAGAATCATGATGAACAAGTATCTCGACAAAATCGACAATGACATCGCAGAGAAGCATCTTTTAAAGCATCCGTTTTATCTTGCGTGGACGCACGGAGGGCTGAGCAGGGAGGCACTGGCTGATTACGCGCGGCAGTACTATTACCATGTCGCGGCGTTTCCGACCTATCTTTCGGCCGTGCACGCGAACTGCGATAATCAAACAACTCGGAAACAATTGCTTTCCAATTTAATTGATGAGGAAGCCGGTTCGCCGAATCATCCCGAGCTTTGGCTGAAATTCGCTGAAGGCCTTGGCGTTTCCAATGTCGATACACGGAGCACAGAGAAAACGCCGGAGACGAAAAACCTGATCGATACCTTCCGATCAGTTTGTGGCGACGGATCTGTAGCGGAAGGCCTCGCTGCTCTTTACGCCTACGAGAGTCAATTTCCGGCAATTTGCGAATCCAAGATCGACGGACTGAAGAAATATTACGGCTTTACTAATCCCGAGCATTACCGCTATTTCACCGTCCACATCGTAGCCGATCGTGAACATTCTGCGGCCGAGCGCAGCATGCTCGGAGCGTACGTCGACAATCACAGCTTCGAGTCCGTAAGGGCTTCAGTAAATCGTGTTCTCAACGCACTGTGGGAGATGCTCTCCGGCGTTTGCCGTCGTCACGCGATCGCGTGATTTTTTCCGCCTCGCGGAGGATCGCGCTAACGCGGTCGCAAGACGAGAAATGAACGCATCCGATGCCGGCAAACCGACAGGACTTGCGGCTGGCTGGGATCGAGCGAGGCGGCGATTTTGTTGTAATCCGAGACCGATGTGACCGGTTGCTGATTGATTTCCTCGATCACGTCGCCTTTTTGCAGTTCGGCCGCGCCGCTATCAGGATCAACACTGGTGACTACGACTCCTTGAACGTTACTTGGCAGATTGAGTTGCTGCGCCAACGCGGACGTTAGCTCGCCGACATGAATTGACCCTAACGCACTATTTGATTCACCTTGACCGCTCGGCCCGCCTGGTATCTGCGGCTGAGTTGGTGTCTGCGGCTGGCCTGGCTGAGGTGAGCGCCCGCTGGTTTGACGGTCAATTGGCTGCTCTTTGATCTGCGCCGTAACCTTGAGCGGTTTGCCATTGCGAACGACTTCCAGCTCGACGTTTTTATTCAATTCGATCTGCGCCACCAGGCTTCTCAGCGCGTTAATATTTTTTACGTCGTGGCCATCAAACTTGCGGATCACATCGCCTTTTTGCATTTTCGCCTGCGCTGCAGGCGACCCTGGGACAACTTCGTCGACGGCGACGCCTTCGCTCTCTGTCCCGCTCTGATCGGCCTGGAGCGCGCGCGACAGAATTCCAAGATAGCCGCGGTCCGCACGGTGTTTGATGGAATGGCGAAACCAATTCCCTGCGAACCGCCTGTCCGCGAGATGATGGCTGTATTAATACCGATGACTTCCCCGCGCAAATTGATCAATGGCCCGCCGCTATTCCCCGGATTGATCGCCGCATTAGTCTGCAGCAGATCACCGAAAAAATCGGTGCGATTCGGTCGCCCCTTCGAACTGATGATTCCATCGGTGACCGTTTCCTCAAATCCAAATGGATTACCAATGGCCAGAACAAAATCCCCAGCCTGCACCGTGTCCGAGTCGGCCAATTTTAGCGGCTTGACGCCGGGATCGTCGATCTTGAGCACGGCCAGATCGACCTGCGAATCCGCGCCCACTAACCGCGCTTTTTTCGTCCGGCCATCGCTCAATTGCACTTCAATTTCGTC
Organism: Verrucomicrobiota bacterium; assembly: GCA_005887825.1. Lineage (GTDB taxonomy): Bacteria > Verrucomicrobiota > Verrucomicrobiia > Chthoniobacterales > UBA10450 > Udaeobacter. Next base: position 19,277 of record VBQC01000141.1, read on the forward strand.
CACTTGATCGACCACATGATTGTTTGTGATGATATGGCCTTCATTGGTCACGATTACGCCGGACCCAAGCGCATTTTGCACCAGGGCTTCGTCGTTTGGGTTCCGAAACCGTCGCTGATTCGGAAAGAAGAACTCGAATGGATCGACCCCGGATTCCCGTTGGATACCGATTTTTTTCGACGTTTTTACTGCGACAACGGACGGGATCACGCTGCTAACGAGCGTGCGCCGCTCCCGGTTTAACGCCTCGAGCGACGCGACTTGCTTTGAATCCACGCTTGGCGTTGAAGCAAGCGTGTACTTTTCCGGCGTTCGGATCGAAGGCAGATTCAACCCTCCGTGTTTGAGGCGGTAGTTGTAGAGCAGGGAAATTCCCGCGCTTACGAGCAGCACGAAAAGCAGAAACTTTGCGAAATTCTTCATCAGCTGACGTTAGAAAAAGTGCGTCCCTGTTGTTCGACAATTAAACGCCGGAAACGTTGATTCTCAGGCAATTCCAGCCGTGGATCAGCCTCGAAGATCGAGATGGCCGCGGCTCGTGCACGCCGCATCAAATGCGCGTCCGTCTTCAAATTGCCGATCTTAAGCACTGGTAGGCCGCTTTGCGCCGTGCCAAGCAAATCGCCCGGACCGCGCAACTCCCAGTCTGCCTCGGCTACCTCAAAGCCGCTAATTGTTTTCTCCAACACGGCGAGTTTTGCCGAAGTCTCCTTGGACTGGTCGGATGTTAGCAAAATGCAATATGATTTGTGTTCCCCACGGCCGATTCGCCCACGAAGCTGATGGAGCTGCGCCAGCCCAAAACGTTCGGCGTTTTCGATCAGCATCACGGTCGCATTCGGAATATCGACACCCACTTCAATCACGATAGTGCTGATCAATGCCTTGGTCGCCCCGCGGCGAAATCGTTCCATGATCTCCTGTTTCTCCGGCGCCGGAATACGGCCATGCAGTAATTCACAAGGATACGGATGCAACCGTTCTCGCCACAACTCGTACTCTGCCGATGCTGCTTTCACGTCCAATTTCTCACTCTCATCGATCAGCGGATAAATTACATAGAGTTGCCGGCCCGCTTCCAATTGTGTTCGCAAAAAGCTGAGAACCTCGCCAAGTTTCGACTGATCGC
>VBQC01000207.1 GCA_005887825.1 Verrucomicrobiota bacterium
CTCGAGCAATGCGCGAAATGTCTTCCCGAGTTCCGGCAAATTGATCCGGTCCTGCGGCCGCTTTGGTCCAGCGACGCTCGGCTGCACGTCCGCCAAGTCCACATCGACATCGGCGCTGTAATCGATTTCTCCTTTACGTGGCATGCCGAACATTTTTTGCGCCTGAAAATAATGTTCGAATGCAAGGCATTGCCCATCGGTGCGTCCGGTGGCCCGCAAGTAATCCACCGATTCTTGATCGACCGGGAAATATCCCATCGTTGCGCCGTACTCGGGCGACATGTTTCCAATCGTCGCGCGATCAGGTACCGGCAGCGATTCCGCGCCGTCGCCATAAAATTCGACAAATTTCCCGACGACTTTTTGCGCGCGCAGCAATTGCGTGATGTGCAGCACCAGATCGGTCGCCGTCACGCCTTCGCGCAACTGCCCGCTCAAATGCACGCCGACGACTTGCGGCGTTAAAAAATAAACCGGCTGCCCGAGCATGCCGGCTTCCGCTTCGATTCCGCCAACGCCCCAGCCAACCACGCCGAGTCCATTGATCATCGTCGTGTGCGAATCGGTGCCGACCAGCGTGTCAGGGAAGAAGAGTTGAGAGTTGAGAGTTGAGGGTTGAGAGGAGAGGACGCCTTTCGCGAGATATTCCAGGTTAACCTGGTGAACGATACCGATGCCCGGCGGGATGAGCTGGAAAGTCTTGAACGCTTGCTGTCCCCATTTCAAAAATTGGTAGCGCTCGCGATTGCGCTTGAACTCCATTTCCAAGTTCAGTTGGAGCGCTCGCGCCGAACCGAAGAAATCGACCTGCACCGAGTGATCAACCACCAGATCGACAGGCACGAGCGGCTCGATGATTTTCGGATCGCCGCCGAGCTTTTTCACGGCGCTGCGCATCGCCGCGAGATCCACCACCAGTGGCACGCCGGTGAAATCCTGAAGCACAATGCGCGCGACGACGAAAGGAATTTCGGCATTGGCAGGCGATTTTGCGTTCCAGTTCGCGAGTGTCTCGACATCTTTGCGCCGGACTTTTTTTCCGTCGCAATTTCGCAGGACGGATTCCAGCACGATGCGAATGCTCACGGGCAAGCGCGAAATTTTTCCGATACCTTGCTCTTCCAGAGCAGGCAGCGAATAAAGAAAACCTTCACGGCCTTCGCCCGCGTCGAATTTCGTCAGCGTCTTAAATTCGTCGTGCATCTTCAACTGTGACGCGTGCTGATCATTTTAACTCCGCCAGCTTCGCTTTGATCTTGTCGAAGTTGGGCAACTGTTTCGCATCGTCGTTGCTCTCCGCGTATTGAATAACGCCGTTCTTGTCGATGATGAACGCCGAACGTTTCGCTACGCCCGCCATTCCGAGATTCAGTTGCGGCAGAAAGGAGTCGTACATTACATCATACGCCTTTGCGACCTTATGTTCGTAGTCACTGAGCAGTGGGACCGTGATCTTCTCTTTTTGCGCCCACGCCTCTTGCGCGAAAGGATTGTCGCCGCTGATTCCGTAAACAGCAGCATTCATATTGCTGTAACCAGAGAGACCGCTGCTGACATCGCACATTTCTGTCGTGCACGTGCCGGTGAAAGCCATTGGGAAAAAAAGGAGCAGCGCATTTCGTTTTCCGAAATTATCGCTCAACTTGATCTGCCTCGGTCCGTCAGCGGTCTTGGTCGATAACGCGAAATCTGGCGCTTTGGTTCCAACTGCAAGTGGCATAATAAAATTCTCCGGTTTTGAGTTAAGTGTGAACTTTCAGTATAAGATCGACAGGTAGCCGGTCAAAAAGAAGATGGCGATTCGCGAAATCGTGATTCGTTAGCGGAGGTCTCTTCGCGATTCTCGATTCACGCGTTACGATCCACGGTTCATGGAACTTCTCTGGTGGCTGATCACAATCGTGCTATTCGCCGCCGGTCTTATCGGCACGGTCCTGCCGGTGTTTCCAGGAACGACGATCATTCTGGCCGCGGCGATCATTCATCGGATCATGCTTGGCCCAGAGAAAAGTATCGGTTGGCGGACCATCGTCGTTCTTGTACTCCTGACTCTCGCGACGTATGCGCTCGATTTTCTGAGCGGTTACTTTGGCGCCAGGTATTTCGGAGCGACAAAATGGGGGATGTTCGGCGCTGTTCTTGGCGCACTCATCGGCATCTTTTTCGGAATCATCGGATTGTTTGTTGCACCGGTGATTGGCGCGATCCTGGGAGAATTCATTGCCGGCAGAAGAATGGTGGACGCCGGCCGGGCGGGCTGGGGGAGTTTGTTGGGAAATCTCGGCGGAATGATCGGCAAATTGGTGATCGCACTCGTAATGATCACGATTTTTTTTATGACCGTGCCACCGCCATTCTAATTTTTGGACAAAATTGACAGAATGATCGGAATTTTCTTCAAATCATTTTGTTCATTCTGTCTCAAACCAGCTCCGCAAGCCGCGGTTCTCTTTTCTTCGATAGTAATCATGCTAAATTACCGCCGATGGCAGATGATCGCTGGTGAGCCGCTTACGGCTTGCTGGAGGAAAGTCCGAACACCATACGGCGACATGCCGCGTAAAACACGCGGGCACCGCAGTTGCAAGATTGCGGTGACGGAGAGTGTCACAGAAAAGACACCGCCGGTTCTTTGGCAACTATGGGCAACTGTAGGGGAAGCTGTCAGCTTCCCGCGTCTGGGACAGGCAAGGGTGAAAAGGCGAGGTAAGAGCTCACCGCTCGCGGAGCAATTCGCGAGGCAGGAAAAACCCCATGCGGTGCAAGACAAAACAGAGGGAGGGCAGCCGGCCCGTTAACCCTCGGGTATCGTCGCATCACGACAGACGTAAGCCTGTTGGACGCTCGGAGAAATTCGGGTGAGATAAATGATCATCCGCGTGAGCAATCACGCCGACAGAATTCGGCTTACCGCCATCAAATATGAAGGGCGCTTTCGGAAACGAAGGCGCCCTTCGCTTTTCTGTGGTTCGCCGACTTGCAACAACGCGTCGCAAACTTTAAATGATAATACGTGAAACCGATTCGGGTGGTCGACGTTTTTGACAAATCGGCTCGCGCAATCTGGCGAACCGATGCCCAAAGACGTTAAGCAACTGCTGCTGAATGAGCTTCGGGAACGGTTCGGATCAATCAAAAAGTTACCAAACAGCCAGTCTCTGTTCGAGATTGGTAATCAAGCGCGCATCTACGTCCGGTATTCCAAACTTCATCCAAATAACCGTACATTTTACGGATTGCGGCAGACGGACCTTCAGCAGTTGGAAGGACACCAATCGCTGATCTGCTTTTTGTGGGATTCTCAAAAGGAACCGCTTCTAATTCCTTATCGTGATTTCGAAGAAGTCTTCGCAACTTTAATTCCTGCGAGTGACGGGCAATTCAAAGCTCAAGTTTATCCTCAGGAAGAGGGGACAGAACTCTACATCGCAAATGCAGGTCGCTTTAACGTAGAAAGCTACTTTGGCTGGAATGAGACAAACAGCATTTCTCCAGCGTCAGCCGAACGTTGGAACAAAGAGTTGACGCATTCGCAGGTTCAAACTCTTCTCGGATCAATTGGTGCAAGGAAAGGTCACAATATTTGGCTTCCCAGAAATGACAGAAATAAAATGGACTGGAATCTTGCTAGACGGTTCGAGTTTTTCGAGATTGAGCATTCAACACCGATCTATTCGGGGCTCCTTCGGTTTAATGATGTCCGGGTTCTGATGCCGACTTTACAGACACGCTTCACGGTTGTTGCGAATGATTCACGACGATTACGTTTCACGAGCCAGGTGAACCGTCCCACGTTCCGGGCAAGCCAATTGAGCGAGCTCTGCTCATTCTTGGATTACGCGAACGTCTTCGAATGGCACAAGCGTTTATTTGGAAAGGGATAGCTATGAAACCAAAAACAAATATGGTATGGCTTGCGATTCGATCCCAGCGTGGCTTTATAACTGATGCTGCGGTTTTCGAAAGCGAGCATGCGGCACAAGTACGGGAGAGACGATGGCGCAGCAGTGCAAATCCCGACTACGATGAGTCAGTCGTATTGCCGCGAACCGTGAAATTTAGGCTGGATTGCCACAATTAGAACGTCATCTTCACTAGTTTGCTAGCTGCAGACAAGGGTGCCAAGGGGGGGCAAGCAATCGGGACCTTTCTTCCGGTCTCGTCGCCTGAGTCGGAGCCCAATTCAGGCGGCAGATGGCTCTGGTCGGCCCCTTTTTAGCGGCGTGTCCGCGTGGGGGATTTACTTTGTTTTGCGCCAGAGGATGTCTTCGTTGTTCCGGCGATCGATGAGAGCATCGACCTTTCCGTCATCGGCGTGGCGAAACAGAACGCGGCCCTCTACGCCCTTACGGAAAAAGATATCCGGAGTCTCGGGCAGGAGTTGCTCGCGTTTGCCTTTTCGCTCGACGTACAACTTTTCGCCCTCGGTGGAAACGGTTCTGGTTTGTCCGGGTGCCAGCTCGTAGGTGCCAACAAAGTCCGCAAACTTTTTTGGTGGCCACGATCTGCCACGTGCCGTTACGTCGCAGCCAGGTGTCAGTGCTGTGATAGCGAGCAGTGAGATTTTGGCCGAAAACCGTTTCGGTCTCATCGAGATCGTAACTCAGGATCGCGGTGTCTCCGTGGATGATGCTTTGCGCCTTAGCGATCTTGATCGTGCCAGAATAACCGCGTGGCAGTGGTGTGATGTCGGCGACCGGCGCGGCCTTGCCCAGGGTGCGTCCTTTTTCATCGGAAAAGATGCAGTCATCAGCGAAATATTTTTTCCATGGCTCTGCGTTGCCTTTGACAACGGCATCGAACAGCTCCTGGGTGCGGCGGACAAGTTCGTCCTGCGAGATCGCATCGTCTGCCATGGCGAACCGTGTGGCAACAACCCCAAACATGGCGAAAGACACGGCGAGAGGGAGGAGCCGGATGTTCATGTTCGCGAATGATTGCCCATTCTTTCCGCGGACAGCCAGCAGAAATGCGCAGGCGGACTCAATCAAGACCGGGACGAAGAGATGTTAACGTCACCTGTGAGGCGCATGTGCTATGGCGATGACCGCAAACCGCAAACCGCAGCGCAACCGTTCTCGGCTAGGTCGCCACGCTCGTGAGCCTGAATCAGGCGGCGGTCGGTTGGAGGCTGGATTTTTTGCGCAACAGCGGGAGCACCTTTTCAACTAGTGCATCGGCTGTGATGCCGTGCTTCTTGCGTAGAATTGGAACGGCGCCATGCTCGATGAATTGATCGGGCCATCCGATGCGCACTACGGGCGTGTTGATCATTTGCGAGTGCAAATGTTCCATCACCGCGCAGCCAAACCCGTTGTGCAAAACATGATCCTCGATCGTGCAGACGACTTCCACACTGCGAGCGAAAAATTCGAGCGTCCCAGTGTCCATCGGCTTGATCCAGCGCGGATTGATCAGCGCGACGGAAATTCCTTTCTCTTCAAGCTTCCGCGCGGCTTCTTCGGCAACCTCAAACATGTTGCCCAATCCAAAGATCGCCACGTCGCGCCCATGTTGCACGACTTCCGCCTTGCCGATCTCGAGAAGTTTCGGTTCCGCTTTGATTTGAGCGCCCGTCCCTGAACCTCGTGGATAGCGAACGGCGATGGGACCCGAGTTGTAGTGAGCCATCGTCCAAAGCATGTCCACGAATTCGTCTTCGTTTTTCGGCTGCATGTGTACCCAGTTCGGGATGTGCCGCAGGTAGCCGATGTCGAACAGACCGTGATGTGTCGGGCCGTCGTCACCGCTTAATCCGGCGCGGTCCATACAGAGCTTGACGTTTAGCTTTTGAATCGCCATGTCGTGGATCGCCATATCGTAGGCGCGCTGGAAGAACGTAGAATAAATCGTGAGAAACGGCGTCAACCCTTGTGTCGCCAAGCCGCAGGCAAAAAGTGCCGCGTGCTCTTCCGCGATTCCCACGTCGAAGTAACGGGCTGGATGCGCCTTTGCAAAATGCGAGAGGCCGGTTCCGCTCGGCATTGCTGCCGTGATCGCGACGAGCTTCTGATTCGTCTCCGCGAATCTTGCAAGCGTCTTGCCGATAATTTCCGAGTAAGTCGGCGTCGGTGTCGGCGCGGTCTCGCCGGTCTCCATTTTGTATTTGCCGAGACCGTGAAATTTATCCGGTTGTTTAATGGCCGGCTCGTATCCTTTGCCTTTCTTGGTGAGAATGTGCAGCAGGACCGGCTCTTCCTGTGTTTTCAAAAACTCGAATGTCCGGATCAACAACGGAATATCGTGTCCATCGATCGGCCCGTAGTAACGCAAACCGAGTTCTTCGAAAATGACGCTCGGTACGATCAGACCCTTTACGCTTTCCTCCACTTTATGCGCAAACTCAGCTACGGATTTTCCGGCGATCGCGCGCACGAAATGGCGTGCCTTCTCATGCAAATGCGTAAAGGTTGGACTCGTCGCAATGCTGTTTAGGTAGTTTGCGATTGCGCCCACGTTTTTCGCGATCGACCACTCATTGTCGTTGAGCACAACGATGAAGCGCTTCGTATGCGCTTTCACGTTGTTGAGTGCTTCGTAGCTGATGCCGCACGTGAAGGCGGCGTCACCCGCCACCACCACAATATTCTCGTTGCCTCCCTTCAAATCGCGTCCCACCGCCATGCCGAGGCCTGCGGAAAGCGCCGTCCCAGCGTGGCCAGCGCCATAGCAATCGTGCTCGCTTTCCGTCCGTAAGAGGAACCCGTTGAGGCCGCCGAACTGTCGCATTGTAGAAAAACGATCGAGCCGACCGGTAAACATTTTATGGACGTAACCCTGGTGGCTCACGTCCATGACAAATCGGTCACGGGGGGTGTCGAAGACGCGATGCAAGGCGATCGTCAATTCAACTACGCCAAGATTTGGCCCCAGATGACCTCCGGTTTGCGACAGAATTTTAATGAGCTCATCACGGACTTCGTGTGCGAGCTGCGGGAGATCTTGTTCGCGGAGCGCTTTGATATCAGCGGGCGAACGGATTCCGTCGAGCAAGCGCGCAGGCGCGGAAGATTCAGAAGAGTTTGATTTCATCATTTGTGCTTTCGGATTCATCGACGGCTTTGGCTGCTGCTGCCGCTTCTTGCATTGGTTCGAAATCTTTCACTACGGTTTTGCCAGCGCTGTTGCGGGCAATGATTTCGATCTTTTGCTCGGCGTTGGCAAGTCGTTCCTGGCAAATCTTCACCAGATTCATTCCTTCTTCGTAGCGCACAATCAGCTCTTCCAAGGGCAGTTTGCCGGATTCCATCTGCTCAACGATCGCTTCGAGCCGATCCATCGCACCCTCAAAGTTGAGCTCGGTCTCACGCTGTTTCGGTTTGCTGCTCATTTGGCAAACCAAGAATTAAGCACAGCGCCGCCCCTGCGTCGAGATTTCAAGGAATTGGCGGGTCATCGCTCTCGATCTGATTTCCGTTCCCCATGAACACAGGAAATAAACATTCGCGTCAGCTGAAAGGTCAGCGAATGTTTTCGCCTCTCGGATCGATGGAAACAATGCGTGTAATCCGGCGGCCTTGGTGGCGTCGGGCGAAGAAAGCGAATAAGAACGAGGGAGGTTCGACGCCTTTTTACGGCATTTGGGACGCCGTAGCGCGTTTCGCCGCAGAAATTCGTACCAGCGATTTCATGGCGGAAATGATCCGGCGCCGTGACGCATACGGCAGTCAGGGGGTGATGGGCGCGCTTGATTGCGCAACGCTTTACGCGTTAACGCGCTGGCGGCGGCCGGCGGTAGTTGTCGAGTCGGGCGGGTTTGTCGGGATGTCTTCGGCCTTTATTCTGAAATCGCTTGTCGATGAAGGGCTCACAACAGCCAAGCTGTACAGCATCGAGTGGAGCGAAGATTGCGAGCAGGGCGCTTTGATTCCTGACGAATTGCGATCGCAGTTCGTGCCGATGCGCGGGAAAGTAGAGGATCTTGTGCGGAGCGATGAACTCCCCTCATCCATCGACATGTTTCTGCACGACAGCTCCCACAGCTACCGGCACATGCTGTGGGAGTTTCGCCAATTTTGGCCGCGGCTGCGCGACGGCGGATTGCTCGTTTC
>VBQC01000208.1 GCA_005887825.1 Verrucomicrobiota bacterium
GTCGGTTCGAGTCGTAGGGTGGGTGGTATTCGCGATGTCAACTCCATAGCCCTGCGTCAGCTAATCGATTCTGAACCCGAAAGCGGTCTTAAGATTTTTTCATTATCTGCGCTTTATTTGACGGTTCCAACCTTCCTCCGCAAATTAGCTGACTCTCGGGCGCCCGTAGCTCAACTGGATAGAGCATCTGACTACGGATCAGAAGGTTTGAGGTTCGAATCCCCACGGGCGCGTGCTTTTTTCCCGTCGCTCTTCTATAGCGGCGCTCTGTGAGCGCCGAAATCACCAGCGTAAGATTCAAACGTGCGCCAAGCGATCGGCAGTCATTGAAAATACGGTCGGATCTGTGCGTATTTTTTGTCTCCGATTCCGCTCACCTTCTTCAAATCATCAGCGGTCCTGAACGGTCGCGCTGCGATAATTCGACCTGCCACGACCGGCCCGATGCCGGGGATCATTTTCAGTTCTTTTTCCGTCGCCGTATTGATGTCGATCCTCCCGAGCGCGATTTTTTCTTTCGCATGCGGCTTCTTAGCCTCGGCTGGGCTGGAAGCGGCAATGGACGAGCTCGGGGTCGGGATTGGAGAAATCCACGGTGACGAATTTGCCAGAGGCGTCGCGCGTAGCCGAGGCTTTTTTTTGGTAACGAAAACACTAAAAGGCGCTGGCTTTTGCGCACGCACATTTAGTCGCCCCGCATTAACGCCCCACCCTCCGATTTTCTCCTGCCTGGCTTCGTCCTCGAATTGTTGAAGTTTTTCTATCTCTAGTCGCGAATTTTGTAATGCCGGCGGCGCCGCTTTGAATCCGTAGTTCCGCGCGAGCCCGTTGCGAACCAACTGCTCGCCCAGATCACCATCTTTAGTCTGCACAAACGCGTAAAACCGCTCCATCTTGCTGCGGCCCATCGCGTCCGACATGCGCGTAAACACCGTAAATGGCGCGGACAATTTCTCCCGCGTAAACTCTTTCGCTGCCTGGCCTACTTCGATGGCCTGGGGCACAGTGATCGCAAAGTATTTCGCCTGTTCAACCAGGCGCCCCGGAGTCATTGCATCCGTTTCGGGCGCGTCAACTAAATAAAGACGAAACAAGTATTCCTTCTCGCCGACGCTCGCGTGAAAACTGTCGCCGTCATTCGCTGGATTCACAATGAGTTTGCAATTCTCCAGGACAATCCAATCCTTGCTTCCGTCGCGCGCGCCAAGATCAACAACCGGGACCCAAACAAGGGCAACGGCAAGTGCCGCACTTCTGGCCAAGCGCGGAAAAAGCGAAGAGCAGGCAATCAAACTGGCACCTCAAACTGGCTCATCAATTTAAACGTCTCGTAGCGCTGCGCGATGTCTTCCATCGACAAGCTGCGCAAGCGTTCGAGACTGAATTTCTCTACGCAGAAGCTGGCGAGCACGCTGCTGTAGATCATGGCTTTGCGCAGATCGTTGAAATGCACCTTTTTCACCGTCCCGGCCAGGTAACCGGCCATGCCACCCGCAAACGTGTCCCCTGCACCGGTTGGATCGTGGATGTCTTCCAGTGGATACGCACCGCAGCTGAAGAATTGGTCTTCTTCGCCAAAGAGCAGCGCGCCGTGCTCGCCTTTCTTAATCGCGACATAACGCGGCCCCATCTTTCGAATGCGACGCCCCGCTTTGATGAGGCTTGTTTCCTTAGTCATTTCGCGCGCTTCGCTATCGTTCAGGATCAGAAGATCGACCCGCCCAAGTAGCGCATCCAAATCCGATCTCGCTGTCTCGATCCAAAGATCCATCGTGTCAGCGACGACGAAACGCGGGCGCTCCATTTGATCCAGCACGTGCGATTGCAAGGACGGCGCGATGTTGGCCAGCAACACGAAATCGGTCTGGCGATACGATTCCGGCAAGATCGGTTTGAAATGCTCAAATACGTTGAGTGCGATTGAGCGCGTCTCGCGCGTGTTCAGGTCCCACGAATATTCGCCCGACCAGCGAAATGTTTTGCCGTTCACACGTTGCACGCCTTCGCTGTCGATCTTGTGGGATTTCCAAAACTGAAATTCGGATTCGGGAAAATCGTCGCCCACGATGCCGACGAGCCGGACCGGCGAGAAAAAACTTGCGCCGAGCGCCGCGTAGCACGCCGAGCCGCCTAACAAATTGGAATGCTCCTCGACGGGAGTTTTGACGGTGTCGAGCGCGATGGAACCAACGACGAGGACAGACATGATCAGATTTCAGATTTCGGATTTCGGATTTCGGATTCTAAAGTCAGAAGCTTTTTGCAAGCGCGAGCGTATTCAACGATGTCTGGGGCCTTAAGCAACCCAGAGACAATTGCAATGCGGTGTGCGCCAGCGGCGATCACTTGCTCGAGGTTATCGATCTTAATTCCGCCGATGCAGAAGATCGGAAGACTTACATCGAGATGCACGCGGTTAATTTCTTTGAGTCCGATCGGTCGATAATCGGGTTTGGTCGGCGTCGCGAAAATCGGACCGAATCCAATATAATCGGCGCCTTCGCGCTGCGCTGCGCGAGCCTGGCCGAGGCTGTGCGTTGATTTTCCGACCACAACGGTGCGACCTGCTTTGCGCCGCACAACCTCAATCGAGTCGTCATCCTGCCCCACATGCACACCTTCGACCGGCACTTTGCTCGCAACTTCGGCGTGATCATTCACGATCAGCGGGGTGAAAGACGGGGCCGTCAATTCGTGCAGCTCGGCTGCTAGCTCGACAAGCTCCTCGATGGATTGGTCCTTTCCGCGCAACTGGATCAGATCCACACCGCCTTTGATCATTGCTTCGGCGGCATAAGTTGCGTCTGATTTGCGAACGTAACCAAGGTCTAGAATGCCGTAGAGGCGGCATTCGCTTAAGTTTAGCGACGTATCAGAAGTCATTTCAATAAGCCCAGCCATTCGCCGATTATTTGTTTATAGAACGGCTGCGGAGGGCAGGCAGAGCCGTGGGCATAATCTGGGCTACAGTTTACTCATGCAAACGAATCGGTCGCGACGTTAGATCTAGTTTGCCCGACGACATCACGCGCTCGATAAAGCCGGTGTCGTAGTTTCCGTCGCGGAACTCACCATTTCGCATCATCGCAGCGTGAAATGGCACTGTGGTTTTGATGCCGGTGATATAATATTCGCCGAGCGCCCTGCGCATGCGATCGATGGCATTGATCCGCGTCGCACCGACGGTGATTATTTTCGCGATCAGCGAGTCGTAATGTGACGGTACGGTGTAGCCGGTATAAACGTGCGAGTCGATTCGAACGCCCCGGCCGCCCGGCGCGTAATAGAAAGCTATCCGACCCGGCGACGGTTGAAAATCTTTCTCCGGGTCCTCGGCATTGATGCGGCATTGGATGGCATGCAGCCGCGGAGTTGCATGCGCGACGTGCGGCGAAAGCGGCTCCCCGGCAGCGATGCGGATTTGTTCTTTCACCAGGTCGCATCCGTAAACCTCTTCCGTGATCGTGTGTTCCACTTGGATACGCGTGTTCATCTCGATGAAATAAAAATGCCGATCTTGATCAACGAGGAACTCGATCGTGCCTGCATTTTGATATCCGACAGATTTGGCCAGCTTCACGGCCGCATTTCCCATTTTCTTGCGAAGCCCCGACGTCATCAGCGGCGATGGGCATTCTTCGATCACCTTCTGATTGCGCCGCTGAATGGAACAATCGCGTTCGCCGAGATGAACGATATGGCCGTGGCTATCGGCGACAATCTGAAATTCGATGTGATGCGGATTGATGATGAGCTTCTCGATGTAAACCTGATCATTTCCGAAAGCTTTCTCCGCCTCATGTCGCGCGCTGTGAAAAGCCGATTGGAGACTGGGTTCGTTATGCGCTGTGCGCATACCGCGGCCGCCGCCGCCGGCAGCCGCTTTAATCATCACCGGGTAACCGATTCTCTTTGCGGTTTTGATCGCGTCGTCCTCTGCCTCGACGATTCCATCGCTTCCCGGCGTCACTGGCACGCCGGCCTTCCTTGCGAAAGCGCGAGCAGCGTTTTTATCGCCCATCGCCTGCATGGCGCGTGAAGAGGGCCCGATGAACTTGATGTTGCAGCTTTCACAGACTTCTGCGAAATGCGGGTTCTCCGCGAGAAATCCGTAGCCGGGATGAATCGCGTCGACGTCGCCAATCTCGGCTGCGCTCATGATGCGATCGATTTTCAAATAACTTTCCGAGCTTGGCGCCGCGCCG
>VBQC01000239.1 GCA_005887825.1 Verrucomicrobiota bacterium
CGATCTACCCCGAGCTGATGTTTCAAATTCTGGAAAGTTTTACCGATGTCCAGACAGATCCCGAAATCCGCCCCAACCCGGGCTTTCTGACTGCGGATCAGTGGCGTCGCGCATTTACGCGCGCAGGCTTCGACCACGCCGAAGTCGTGCCAGACATCGATGGTATTCGCGAAATCTATCCGCATTTTTTCGCCGGCGCCATTTGCGGAGAGAACACTGCTACATACAAATGACCCCGAAAGCTTTCGCGGCTAAAGACTTGTTCGCGCACCGTTGGGGGGACTTGCCGGAACGCGGCACACCTGCGTCGCTGAGGGTGATTGCCTGGATTGCGGTGCACATCGGCCGGTGGCTGGCAAGGCTCCTGCTTTATCCAATCACGCTTTATTTTTTAATCAGCGCACACGCAGCCCGGCGAGAATCGTACACATACCTAAAACGCGTGCGCGGCCGTCCGCCTCATTTGTGGCATGTCTTCCAACATTTTTATTGTTTCGCGGCTACGATTTTGGATCGCGTGTATCTGTTAAGGGGAGAGTTCGACTACTTTGACGTGACGCTTCACGACAGGGAAATTCTGCACGAGCAGATCGAGCGCGGCAAAGGCTGCATCCTTTTGGGCTCGCATCTTGGCAGCTTTGAAGTGTTGCGCACGCTCGGAGTAACGCAACAAGACTTCCCGCTCAAGGTGTTGATGGACACCGAGCACAACCAAAATATTACTCGCTTTCTCGATGCGCTGAACCCGAGAGTCGCCAGCACGGTGATCGCGCCGGATCGGCCGGATACCCTGCTGAAGGTCAAGGAGAGCCTGGATGCGGGCTTCTTCATTGGCATGTTAGGCGATCGCGTCACCAGCGGGGACAAGACAACGGAATGTCAGTTGTTAGGCGCGCCGGCTATGTTTCCGGCTGGTCCGATTCTGCTTGCTGCCATAATGCATTGCCCTGTTATCCTGTTTTTCGGCCTCTACCGCGGCGGGAACCGCTACGAAATTTATTTCGAGAATTTTGCAGACGAGATCACGTTGCATCGCGATCGCCGCATGGACGACGTTCAGCGTTGGGTGCAACGTTACGCCGAGCGGTTGGAGTATTACGCGCGCTTTGCGCCTTACAACTGGTTTAACTTCTACCCGATTTGGGATCGATTTCGAACGCCTTCGGAACTCGCGTGAAAGGTTTAAAAACGGTCAACGACATACCGATTAACAAAGCGGAAATCCGCACGCTCATTCCACACTCCGGTCTAATGTGCCTGCTGGATCGCGTCAACGAATGGGACGATCGATCGATTGTCTGCATCAGCAATACGCATCGTGATCCGGCTAATCCTTTGCGTCACGATGGACGGCTATCGGCTGTGCATGCTCTTGAATACGCTGCCCAAGCCGCTGCCGTGCACGGCGGATTGCGTGCGCGCGCGGCGGGCGTGACGGCGTCACCAGGCTATCTGGCCGCGCTACGGGATGCACGTTTGCACGTGATGCGTCTGGATGACGTCGCTTCGCCGCTTCAGATTTGCGCGTACCGTTTGTTTGGAGAGACCGCCAACACAGTTTACGAATGTCGGGTTTCAGCCGGTGATATTCTTTTGGTCGACGGGCGCATTACGATCATGCTGCGCGTGTGAAGGTGTAGGCGCGCTGTAGGGGGAAGCTGACAGCTTCCCCTGCAATCTGGAAAATCACATCACAATCCCGCCATCGACACATAACACCTGGCCGGTGATGTAATTCGCCTCTGCGGATGCAAGAAACGCCACAGCGCTGGCGATGTCTTCGGACGTGCCGGTTCTGCCAAGGGGAATTTTCGATTGAATGGTGTTTTTGATTTCATCCGATAAATCCGCAGTCATGTCCGTCGTGATGAATCCCGGCGCCACCGCATTCACCGTGATATTGCGGCTGGCCAATTCCCGGGCGAGCGATTTGGTGAAACCGATCAGGCCCGCCTTGCTCGCCGCGTAATTTGTTTGCCCCGCATTTCCAATCAGCCCGATCACCGAACTAATGTTAATGATGTGGCCGCCGCGCTGTTTGATCATCGAGCGAAGAATCGATTGGGTAAAACTAAACGCCCCGCGCAAGTTCGTATTGATAACCGTGTCCCAATCTTCCACCGACATGCGCATCGCCAGTGCATCGCGTGTTAGACCCGCGTTGTTCACCAGGATGTCGACCTTGCCGAAGTCTTCGAGAATTTGCGCACCAACTTTTTGCACCGCCGCATGATCAGCGACATTCACCGCGTAGGCCTTCGCTGCATCCGGGCGCATCGAATTGATTTCATCGGCGGTATTTTTCGCATTTGCTTCTGTCAGGCTCACACACGCCACGCGCGCGCCTTCGTTCGCAAAGCGCATTGCGATCGCGCGCCCAATCCCTCGCCCCGCTCCGGTCACAATTGTATTTTGGTTTTCGAATCTCATTGGATCTCCGCAGATTACGCAGACGCGGTGGTGAACCAAGCCGAATCCTGAGGTGATTCTGCGAACTGCTAGTACCGGCTGTCTGCCCGGCGGTTGCTTCGATTATGCAGTGAAGATGGCCAGGAAAGCGACTTCAATGGCAAGCGCTTCCTGAATATTGCGACTCAGATGATCGCGCAATTCTTCGAGGCGCTGGATGCGCCGCAAAATTTCGACAGTCGTGAATCGGCTTGCGAGTTCGCCGGTTTCTTTTCCTGCATTTGGCAGATTGCGACGCTCGACGCGGTTGCTCGATCGAAGCACATCAGACCACCACGCGAATAATGTTTCGATCAGTCCAGCGCGCCGTTGCAGGTAAAAACTTTCCGTGAGCGCCTTATAGTATTCTTCCCGTTCTTCCAGCCAGGCGCCATCGGTGGAATCCTTATAGCGCGTTTCCTCCTGTCTTAATGCCTGATCCGTTTCACTTTTAATTTGTTCCCGAACGGCTCGAAGCAGGCGCTGAAATTCCTGAGCCAATCGATATGCATACTGGATGTTCCAGCTCTGCTCACAAACAGTCTGTTGAAGTAATTTCACTAGTTGTTTTTCTTCCGCTTTGTTTTTGGGATGGCCCTCTGGAGCAAGCGGAATTGCGATGCACCGTGAAAGAATTGTCTCCGGCAGGGCTTCAGGTAAGGCGCTCAGAAGAAGCAGCAAGGAATCCTTTGGCGGTTCTTCCAGTGTCTTGAGAAACGCGTTCGCAGCCTGCGGTTGCAGTCGATCGGCATCGGAAACAATCGCCACTTTGCGCCGGCCATTTGACGCGCGCATTTGCAGCGCATGCTCAAGATCGCGAATCTGCTCAATAACAATACGGCGGGATTTCGATTCGGGTTGGGCAACGAAAATGTCCCGAGCCCTGGCGGAGAAAACGTCGCTCGACGGTGTTCCGTTCACGAGACTGGCCAGCTCCGCCGCGAGCCGCTGCTTTCCGCTGCCCGGCGGCCCCGAAAACAAATATGCGTGCGCGAGCCTGTTCTGTTCATGGGCTCGGCGGAGGAGATTGAATGCTGTATCACGCGAGAAGGCCATGTCACATTTTCGATTTTCGATCTTCGATCTTCGATTTTGCCACCGAAGCAAGCGTTGAGAAACGCGAAGAAATTACTTCCCAAATTTCGTTCTCGACCTTGTCTGGGTCACCCGAGCCGTCGATGAGCACAATGCGATTTGGTTCGCGCTCAGCCAGTTCTCGATATGCGCCACGAACGCGCTCATAAAACTCGGCTGGTTGTTGTTCCATCCGATCCGCTCTACGCGGTGCTTGCATTCTGGAGCGCGCGGTTGCTGCATCGATATCGAGCACGAAAGTAATATCGGGGATGCAGTCGCCAACTGCGAATGCGTTCAGCTGTTCGACAATTTGCCGATCTAATTTTCGCGCCGCGCCTTGGTAAACAGTTGTGGAATCAAAGAAACGATCGGCGATCACGCAAACGCCGCGTTCGAGCGCCGGTTTGATCGTTTCGCGCACGAGCTGACTGCGACTGGCCGCGAATAAGAGCAGCTCGGTTTCTGGCGTCATGCCGGCGTTGTGTGGCGCAAATTGGAGAAGCTCGCGAATGGTTTCTCCGATGGGCGTACCGCCCGGCTCGCGCGTTACCAGGAAGGGAATACGAGAGCGCTCCAAACGCGCCGCCAGTCTTTTTACGTGCGTCGATTTCCCGCATCCTTCCGATCCTTCAAACGTGATGAATGGCAGCCTCGGCATCAGGTCGATTGTGAAATAAAGCAGCCCGGTTGTCGAATAAGGAGCGTGACATGGACATCTTGCCCGTGGGGGGCCGACAGGGCGAGACGCGCGCTTTCCCCACATGCCAGAAGCCTGTGCTACCTTAGCGCATGAAGAACTACTGGTTGGTGAAACAAGAACCAGACTCTTATTCGTGGTCGGACTTTGTCGGCGAAGGCAAGACTGCATGGACAGGTGTCCGCAACTACACCGCGCGAAATAATCTGCGCAAAATGCAAAAGGACGATGAAGTTCTTTTTTATCACAGCGGCAAGGACAAAGCGGTAGTCGGCGAGTGCTGTCGATCTTGCGCCAATCAAGTCTTTGCGCCGGCCAGTAACGCTACGCCAAATCAAAAGCGACCCGCGCCTTAAACAGACTCCACTCATCTGGCAATCGCGTCTCTCCGTCATGCCCCTGACCGAATCGGAATTTCGGGAAATTGTGACGATGGGCACGAGATAGATGGATCGGCTTCTCCGAAGACGATGCCAAACCAATCGCCGAAGGCGCAAATATTAGGCGACCAAGCCGCAGTTTATTTGACAACGCGTTGAGGACAACGCGTTCCACCTTTTCGCCTTGTTCAAAGCCATACCGAGGCCGAAAATTTGATTGAATGGAATCGGCGGCGACAATGGAATTTTTGCCAGTATTGGCGGCGCCAGGCGTATCTCGGGATTTTCTGGTGGTGTCGATCCACGACGTGGCCCCTTCCAGTCGCGCGCTCGTCGATAAAACGATCACCACGCTGGGGCATCGCGGCGTGCGCATCTGTTCTCTTCTCGTTGTGCCCGATTATCATCATCAGGGATTGTTCACAAAAGACCGAGAGTTCGTGTCGTGGCTGCGGGATTTGGAATTGGACGGTCATGAGGTTGTCATCCACGGCTATTTTCATGAACGTCCCCGCCGCCCGAAGGAAAGCTTGCGCGATAAATTCCTGACGAGGTTTTACACGCAGCACGAAGGTGAATTTTACGATCTTGATTATGACGAAGCTCTGCGGCGAATCACGACCGCGCGGGATGAATTTCGCGCACATGGTTTGAAGCCGCGCGGTTTTGTCGCGCCAGCCTGGTTGCTTAGCATGGAAGCGGAGCGCGCCGCGCGTGATGCGGGAATGGAATACACCACACGGCTGCGTACGGTGTGCGACCTGCGGTCGGGCAGAGAGTTTGCTGCGCGATCAATTGTTTACAGCAGCCGAAATAGCTGGCGATGCGCGGTTAGCCGTGTTTGGAACGCTGCGCTGTTCCGGGCCTTGAAGAGTAATTCGCTCTTGCGCATAAGCATTCATCCGCCCGACTGTTCTCATCCGGCCATTTGGCGGCAGATTGTGAATCTTATCGACGCGACGATCGTGTCAAGGACAGCGACAACCTACCAGGACTGGATCGCCGAACAAAGATCAAGACGCGGAAGCTAGACATGAGTAAGTGCGACCTTCACGTTCACTCGCGCTACAGTGCGCGCTCGGAAGAGTGGCTGTTCCGGCGTTTCGATTTTCCCGACAGCTACTCGGGTCCGAAAGAGCTGCACCGGCAGTTGCTGGAGCGCGGCATGGATTATGTGACGATCACCGATCACGATGCAATCGAGGGCTGCCTGCAAATTGCAGATTTGCCTGCGACGTTCATTAGCGAACAGGTTACGACGTATTTTCCGCACGATCCATGCAAGCTCCACATCCTCATTTGGGGAATTTCACAAGAGCAACACCGCGAGGTCGAACGTGTCCGCGATAATATTTTTGAGCTGCAGCGCTATCTCCAAATGGCGCAAATCGCGCATGCGGTTGCCCATCCTCTTTACAGCGTTAA
>VBQC01000240.1 GCA_005887825.1 Verrucomicrobiota bacterium
GCAGCTAGATGTAACCGGGAGTCTTTCGCCGGACACGCTGCAGTCACTCGGAGTGCCGCCGAGTACAAACCACTAACAAGATCCGCTATTACTCGATGAGAATCCCACATTGGACGGTTGGGTTGGAGAGACGGGGGAGCAATGGAGGTGGGCGCCCATAGCGGCGCTCACTTCCAGCTCGTTAGTCCGGACAGGAGCGCAAGTTGAATGACGAGGAATTCGATGAAATCGCCACTGATTCTTCTCGTCACGCGCAACGGTGACTTCGCTCAATCCGTCCGCGACGCGCTCTTTGGAACAGGCGCAACCGTGCTCATCGCGCGAGACGTCCGCGACGGATTGCAAATTGTTTGTCAATGCGGCCGTGAGCTCGATTCCGCTTGGATGGATTTCGATGACGGTTGTCGCGGCAGGATCCTGCTCAGCGCGGTCCATAATTGTTATGAACGGCTGCCCATTGTTGTGACGACTTCGGAGAAGGCAGAGCATGCATGCTTTCTCGCCTATGCGAATGGCGCTCGAACCTGTCTTAAAAAACCGTTGTCGGCGGCAGGCTTTGCCAAAGCGATTGCGGATGTGACCGACAGCGCCGCATCATCAGCCAGTCGCGGCCCTAACGAAATCGAAATATTATGAATAGAATTATAGAAGCGAATTTTCTCCCTGCGCCTGTTGAAGAGGCCAAAGAGAAACCGCGCATCTTAATCATCGATAACAGCCGCGATTTTACTCACTCTGCCAAACTCGCGCTGGAGAGGACTGGGCGCTACTCCGTTTGGGAAGAGAACGAACCAGCCAGGGCTCACCAAACAGCGCAACGCGTTAAGGCCGACCTTATTCTTCTTGATATTGCGATGCCGGAAACGGATGGCGGTGAGGTCGCCGCACGGATTGAATCCGATCCAATATTGCACAGAACACCGGTTGTCTTTCTGACAGCTCTGGTGACGAAAGCTGAGGCAAGATCGGGCCTGGAGATCCAAGGACATCCATTTCTCGCCAAGCCGATCAGCATTCCAGAGTTCGTCGCAGGCATTGAACGATATCTGCCTGCGCACGCAGCGTGCTGACGGTTACTGTTTACCTAACTAGCTGTCGCCTTGTGAACAGATTTACCGTTTGGCGACGTCCCGCATCCAATGCCTCAAAAGAGGGGAAACCACCTCCTTCGTACGCACGAGAAAAGAATCCCACCTTCGTACGATGGCCGCGCCCCTGACCGGTAGATAACGTTTCGTGCAAGAAAATGACCACGATTCTGATGATCTACGCTCTTACCATTTTACTATTCGGCTTCGATTCGAACTCACGTCATGACTCGACCCCGTTTCCGCGCTGAGAGCCAGGGCGGGATGGGCGGGCTCAGGCATTCTCTGCCGCAGGCAAAATGAAGAAGACCAAGGTAATCATTTTGGGAGGCGGATTTGCCGGACTAAGCGCGGCTATGTACCTGGACAAAACGCTGGCTCGCCGTGCCGATGCCGAAGTGACGCTAATCAATCGCGAGAACTTCATTTTGTTCACGCCAATGCTGCACGAAGTCGCCGCGGGAGATCTTTATCCCGGCGACATTGTCAATCCGATCCGTCGCATCGTTCATCATGTGAAGTTTGTCCAAGCCGAGGTGCAGGCAATTGACCTGTCTGCGCGGCGCGTTCGTTGCCTGGGTGGAGTAGCGGGGCTCGATCTTGAGTTCGAGTTCGATCATCTACTTCTCACGCTCGGCTCCGAAACCAACTTCTTTGATCTTCCGGGCGTCAGCGAATGGGCCGTGACGATGAAAAGCATGTTTGACGCAGCGATGCTGCGTAATCGGGTGCTGGCCTTGTTAGAAGAGGCAACTCTGCAGAGCGATTCCGCAGTGCGCCGAGGGTTGCTCACTTTTGTAACGGCCGGCGGTGGTTTTGCCGGAGCCGAAACCACCGGCGCAATCAACGACTTTGTGCGGGAAATTGTGCGCTACTATCCGGACTTAAGCGAAGAACTTGTTCGCGTCGTCATCGTGCATCCGGGCGATTTTCTGCTGCCGGAACTGGGCGAGGAGCTGGGCAATTACGCCGAGCGCAAATTGCGTGAACGGAAGGTGGAAGTGATCAAAGGGGTGCGCGTGGCGAGCTACGATGGTTCGCTCGTCACTTTGACCGACGGCAAATCGATTCCTGCTTCGACGCTTATCTGGACGGCCGGTGTAAAACCGAGTGCGGTCATCGCGCCTTTACCTGGCCAAAAAGAACGAGGCCGTCTCCTGGTAAATGAATTCCTGGGTGTCCCCGGAGTTGCCGGATTGTGGGCCGCGGGTGATTGCGCTGCTGTGCTGGATTCAAAGACGGGAAGATTTCATCCGCCAACGGCGCAGCATGGTTTGCGCGAAGGCCTGATCGCGGCCAAGAACATCGAAGCCGCGATTCGAGGTCGCCCGCTAAAGCCTTTCATCTTTACAACGTTGGGACAACTCGCGACCATCGGGCGGCGGACGGGAGTAGCCATGGTATTCGGGATAAAATTTTCGGGCTTTGTCGCGTGGGGGCTTTGGCGGATGGTCTATCTGATGAAACTGCCGCGGTTGCCTAAGAAGCTGCGGGTGATGGTAGGTTGGACGCTCGATCTTTTGTTCGCCAAAGACATCGAGCAGATGGTCACGTTGCGCGATGTCGAAGCACTAAGTGACTTGGCCAGTCGAATTCGCGCGCGCGCAACGCAAAAAACCAGTCCAGCCGGTTCTGTGTTCGACAATCCAGCTCGCGATCAGCGATAGTAAATCGATGAAATGGCTTTCCGTTCGCGCCGCGCTCCTGATCCTGGTGCTATTTTGTTTGAGTTGTTCGCGGAAAATGGCTCCGGCCGCTCCGAACGCGCCAGAAGTTCTTGTGACAACGGTAACGCCGCGGGATGTACCGCGTGTGCTTGAACGTGTGGCCACACTTGACGGCTTCATCAACGCTAACATCAATGCGCAGGTCCAGGGGTACATCGTTTCGCGCGACTACCAGGAGGGCAGCGTGGTAAAGAAGGGCAACCCGCTTTTTCAGATTGACCCGCGCCCGTTCGAAGCGGCATTGGCGCAGGCCAAGGGAACTCTGGCAAAAGACAAAGCTAACCAGGTAAAAGCAGACGCGGACGAAAAACGCGCGATGGACTTGTTCAACAAAAAAGTGATCAGCGACCAGGAGCGCGATACTGCCACCGCCGCCGCCCAGGCGGGCAGAGCAAACATCGAAGCCGACGAAGCCGCGGTGAAACAGGCGGAGCTCAATCTTGGTTATACAAAGATCACCGCGCCGATCGACGGTGTTGCTGGGTTCACGAACAATCAGGTGGGCGATCTGGTCGGGCCAAGTACGGGACCACTCACAACCGTTTCGCAGATTGATCCGATCAAAGCTGTCGTGACTGCCGGCGAAGGCCCATTTACCGATTTCGTTTCGCGCCATCCTGACGCGACTGAGCGCAACGCTTACATAAAAAGCCTCGACTTCGACTTGATCCTCGGCAACGGGGAGCTGTATCCGCATAAAGGTAAGTTTTATGCGCTCGATCGCAGCCTGGATCCGAAGACTGGCTCGATCCGCTACGAAGTGACCTTTCCAAATCCGGGAAATATTTTGCGGCCCGGCCAATTCGGAAAAGTGCGTTTCGTCGCCGACATGAAAAAAGGCGCGATGGTGATTCCGCAGGAAGCGGTGAACGAGTTGCAGGGCAACTTTCAAGTCGCGGTTGTCGATCAGAACAACAGGGTCAGCATTCGTCCGGTGAAAATGGGCGAGCGCATCGGCGCGATGTGGGAAGTCACGGAAGGTTTGAAGCCAGGCGATAAAGTTGTTGTGCAAGGACTCCAAAAAGCGCGTGAAGGATCGACAGTCACCGCAAAAGACTGGACCCCTCCCGCCGACGCGTTGGTTTCAAAGGCGGACCAGCAAAAGAAGCCCTAAGAAATGTCCGAGTTTTTCGTCCGGCGGCCCATTGTCGCGATCGTCATCGCGATTCTGATGACGCTCATCGGCGGCGTGTGCATTCTGGCGTTGCCAATCGCGCAATATCCGCAAATCGCACCGCCGGAGATTCAAGTGCAAACGCACTTCACCGGGGCGGATGCGTTGACCATCGAGCAATCGGTCGCGGCGCCGATCGAGCAGCAGATGAGTGGCGTGGACAACATGAACTACATGTACTCGATCAACGCCAATAGCGGCGACATTCGATTGATCGTCAATTTCGACGTCGCAACCGACCCGAACATCGATCAAGTCCTGA
>VBQC01000367.1:0-2309 GCA_005887825.1 Verrucomicrobiota bacterium
CTTCTTAGCTCTCGACTAACAGCTGAAATGAAGATGAGAGGCTTCGGACTCACCCCGTAGCCTTGGTAGCAAATCCGAAGACTCGCGCAAGCTGAAAGACATGATTTTCAAGGTTAATGGAACCGCAAACATTTTACCGACGACGCAAAAAATAATCTTGCCAGCCGAACCACGGTCTTGGTAGTGTGCGACTACCCCCAATGAAAGCACGATCACCCCACATCGTTTCGGTCATTCTTGCTGCAGCAGTCTGGTCAAGCAGCTGTTTTGCGCAATTTCCAGGCTTACCGCAGCTTCCGGTTCCTGGTTGGGGCTCCGGAGCTGCTAATGCCGCGGCAGCAGCGGCAGTGGCGGGGATCGTTGTGTACATCATCGAGAAGCACGAGGCTAGCGAGCGGCAAAAACAGATCGCCCAAGAGCGCGCGCGCCGCGCTTACTCTAATATGTCGGCCAAACGTAAAGCGCAGCTGAAAGCGAAGAAGGTGCGCTACATTGCCGTGGATACTGAGAAGAACGCCAAGACCTCTCCGCGCGCGAAGAAAAGCGTGATGGTGTGGGATACCGACAAACAGGAGGTCGCTAGTGACAACGTTTACGACGTCCAAAAATCACCCCCAGTCGGTCAGACCGCAAAGTTCGACAGATATTCAGCGGAATACGTCGGATCCGGATCCTAAAAGCGGCGCCTTCAAGATGTTGCTCCAACTGTTGGTGGGCGCCCTGTATTACTAAAACTCGCACTTACTGCGCCCGTTGCGCAACGAGGCACAGCGACAAAGCGATAGCCGTCGCAATTCCTGCGCCAATCCGGCGCCAACTCGCCATCGAAAAAAGATTAGAAGGGCTAGGGCTCAGCGAAAGGTTTTTCTACCGGCTCACTCGCACCAAGCTTCGATCCATTGAATTTTGTCGACAGCTTGTGATTTGTAGATCGTGATGTCGCCGGACGAACTCTTTGCGCTGACCACAGCGCGTTAACCCGTCTACATGCAGCTGTAGCCATCGGCCTGTGGCCGGTTGGGACAGATGAACGCGGCGAATTCGCGCAACGAATTAAGCCGTCCCGCTACCCTCGCCTGCGCCGAACTGAATTCCCTGCGCGAGCGGAAGCTCGCTCGAGAAATTAATCGTGTTCGTCTGACGGCGCATGTAGCTCTTCCAGCAATCGCTTCCGCTCTCGCGGCCGCCGCCGGTATTTTTCTCGCCGCCGAACGCGCCGCCGATCTCCGCCCCGCTTGTGCCGGTGTTCACGTTTGCAATTCCGCAATCGCTCCCGACCGCGCTCACAAATTTTTCCGCTTCGCGCACGTCGTTGGTGAAAATCGACGAGGTTAGTCCTTGCGGGACGTTGTTGTGGATCGCGACCGCTTCGTCGAAATCACGATAGGTCATGAGGTAAAGCAGCGGACCAAATGTTTCATGCTTCACGATGTCGAAATCTGGTTTTCCGGTCGCCAGGCATGGCTTCATATAACAGTCGCCGGGAACAGTGAGGCGTTCCCCGCCGTAAAGAACTTCACCGCCTTCATCTTTCAATCGCTGGATCGAATGCTGCACCATGTCGACGGCATTCTTGTCGATCAGTGGGCCCATCACTGTTTTCCGATCGAGCGGATTCCCAATCGCCAAAGATTTGTATGCAGCCAAAAGTTTGCGTCGAACCTTGGGTGCGACCGATTCGTGCACGATCACGCGTCGCGTGGAGGTGCAACGCTGCCCGGCTGTCCCGACCGCGCCGAAGAAGATCGATTGCGTGGCCATATCGAGATCCGCGCTGGGCGCGACGATGAGCGCGTTGTTGCCGCCGATCAGGCCCATGTTCACCGAGCCGGTGGCTGAGACCAACGGAATCCGCGCATCATCCGCTAGTTTTTGGCCAACTGTCTTACGGTCACCCATGAGCAGCGTGAAGATCGCGGGATCGGCTCCGGTTTCCCGGCAAACGCGCTCGCAAATTTTTGTCACAGCAATTGCGGTGAGCGGCGTTTTCTCCGAAGGTTTCCAAACCGTTGCATCACCGCAAACAGCAGCGAGCGCAGCATTCCATGACCAGACCGCGACCGGAAAGTTAAATGCGGTAATTACTGCAACGACGCCGAGCGGGTGCCATTGTTCCATCAGCCGATGACTCGGGCGCTCCGATTGAATCGTTAGGCCGTAGAGCATACGGGCCTGGCCAACGGCAAGGTCGCAGATGTCGATCATTTCCTGCACCTCGCCTTCGCCTTCGGCAATAATTTTTCCAGTCTCGAGCGTGACGAGCTGACCAAGCTCGTGTTTCAATTCACGCAGCGCGTCGCCGAGACGGC
>VBQC01000367.1:2324-2796 GCA_005887825.1 Verrucomicrobiota bacterium
TGCGCGCGGGCGATCGCCTTGTTGTAATCGTCGTCTGACGCGGTGCGCACGCTGGCGAGTCGTCGCCCGTCGATCGGCGAAATTTTGTCGATCTTCGCGCCGCTACCACGCCACTCGCCATCGAAGACGCCGTCGTTTACATCGCTAATGCCGAGCTTTTCCAAAACTGTTTCCATAATGACTGTGGCCGGGATCGGCGATCCCGGCTACAGCGCTACCGCCGCCTCTGCCGACAGAATTTGCGCATCACTCCGACCGCTTCATCAATAACTTCCGCCGTAATATCAAGCGCGGGGCGGAAACGGATCGAGTTCTCACCCGAACGAAGAGTCAACACGCCGAGATCGAAGAAGCCGTGCCAAAATTCTTCTCGCGTTTTCGCGTCGGGCAGATCGAAGGCGAGAAACAATCCACGGCCACGCGCGGCGGAAATCAGAGGCTCCTCACGTTGCAACTCGCGCAATTGCTCCAG
>VBQC01000241.1 GCA_005887825.1 Verrucomicrobiota bacterium
GTCGCCAGATCGGAGATCGCCGCAGGATCGAATACGACCACATCCCCGAACATTCCCTCTTTAATGAAACCGCGATGATCGAGACCAAGATTCGTGGCGGGCAACCCACTTAGCCGTCGCACCGCTTCAGCCATTGGGATCACTTTCTCATCCCGCACATATTTGCCGAGGACGCGCGCGAAATTTCCGTAGGCGCGTGGATGCGGGTTCGATTTCAGGAAGACGCCCTCCGGCGCTTGCGACGCTTCATCTGAGCCGAACGAAATCCATGGCTTCGCCAGTTCTTTCTTCACGTTCTCTTCCGACATCAGAAAATAAATACTTTCGATGCGCGACTGATCCTCCAAGATTAAATCCATAATCGTCGTGATCGGATCTTTCCCGCGCATCTTCGCTATCTCAGCAAGCGATTTTCCCGTGAGCGGTTTCAGTTTTTCGGATTTGAATCCGACAAGTAAAATTCTGTCGGGCGAACCTGCGCCAACATAATTATTTTCCCACTCATCACTGTCTTTGCCGACTTCTGCGGCAATTTTTTCGCGTGTGGCGGGATCGCGCAGCCGCTTGAACAACGCGGGATAACCGCCGTCTTCGGTCCACGGCGGCAAACAAGCGTCCAGACCCGTGCCGGCTGCTGTGTACGCGTACATATTGGCCGTGATCTTCAGCCCTTCTTTTTGCGCAGCTTCAATTCGCGAAAGCAGATCGTCGAGCTTGCCCCAGTTTTGTTTGCCGGCGGCTTTGATGTGATAAACCTCTGCGGGAATACCTGCTTCGCGGCTGATCCGGATCAATTCACCCAGCGCTTCGAGCAGTCGGTTTCCCTCGCTGCGCATGTGCGAGATGTATTTGCCTTGGTATTTCGCCGCGACTTTGCAGAGCTCGATTAATTCCTCAGTCTTCGCGTAAAAGGCCGGCGGATAAATCAGAGAAGTGCCAATCCCCAGCGCGCCCGCTTCCATTTCTTTGCGTACGAGCCGGCGCATTTGCTCGAGTTGTTCCGACGTCGGCGGTTTATCTTCGAAGCCGACCACGTTCTCACGGATCGTGGTTGCGCCAATGAATGAGGCGACGTTGCAGGAAACCCCGCGGCTTTCGAGATAACGCAGATACTCCGCGAGCGTGTTCCATTTGATCTCGTATTTGATGTCTCCTTGCTGGCGCAGCATGTGCTCGCGCACGCGATCGTTCACCGGACCCATCGACTCGCCTTCGCCCATGACCTCGGTCGTAACGCCCTGCCGGATTTCGCTCTGCGAGCGCCCATCCTGAATCAATGACGCGACCGACCAGGAGAGCATGTTGATGAACCCGGGGGCGACGGCGAGTCCGTTTGCGTCGATAATTGTCTTCGCTTTGGCCGTTTTAAAATCGCCGACACCCGCGATTCGGTCGCCACGGATCGCAACATCAGCATGTTTCGGTTCGGCACCGGTGCCATCGTAAATGGTCCCGTTTTTAATGATGACGTCAAAATCTGCCGGTCCTGGCGATGAAGACCGGTCCTGTGCGAATCCGGCAACTGCCGGACGAAACACAATTGTCAAGAACGCGCCGAGCCAAAAGAAATTTCGATTCATTAAGCCAATGCAAGAAGCGTCAGACAACGATGTCGATCTCAAACCTCAGCTAAGCCGCGCAACATGCGCGCTTTGCAGGTGGTCTCAGGCAACGAGATGTACGCCGACAAGCAACAGATGCTTGCCAGTCCCACAAGCTGGGAAACCCATGCCCCACTGCGCGCGCCCACGACCGAATAAGGGACACGGCACGATTCCTATAATGAGACTTGTTAGACGAACAGGTTGCGTCGGGGCAACGTGATGTTCCGACTGGGGTGGTTGTGAAAGCGGAAACTGACTGGATCAGTATGGTCCGTATTCTCCGCAACTCGCTCTCAGCCGAAGCGAAGCGTCGGTCTCGAAAGAAAAAGGGAAATTCAGAACTCAAGGAAAGGGAATCATCTGATGAAAACAATAACAAACTCTGAAGCAAGGCCCCGCAAACGAAGGCTTTTGCTCTCGCTGCTCTGCGCAGGCGTCGCCGCAACTTTTCTGGGCGGATGTGCGGAGGGTCCATACGTAACCGCGTATGATAGCGGTTATTATTACCCGACCTCGTATTACACGCCCGACTATGACTATTACGGGCCGACCTATAGCCGCACGATTGTGCGCTCGGGCGTCCGTTACTCCGACAGTTACGGCCCGCGTTATTACAGCAGCGACGGGTATTAGTTTGCGACGCGCGCTTAATGGGCGCATTGGTGCACACAACTGTGCGCCGATGCGCTCAAGCTGCCTCCAGGGCGGATTCGCGATCCGCCGAAAATCTCTCCATTTCGAAGCTTAGGCGGGGCGATTTTTGTTTTTGGCTTTGTTTCTTTGAGCAATTGCATTAAATGAACGAAGGGAGCCTTTGGTGAGAGCAATTACGAACACACGTCACGATGTGGCCGCAGCCACGCTCTCGCTGCTATGCGCGGGCATCTTTGCCCTTTCACTCGGTGGATGCGCTGAAGGGTATTACGCTGAGACTCCTTCACCTGAGTCCCGCTACAACACTTATTACGGCCCGGATTATTATCCGTACTATCCGTATTACAGTTATTATGGCGGAGCGTACTACTACGGAGATTGAGCCGACCGATTATCTTCGGTTTCCTTAAGCAGGCGCAGTAGCTGATCTTTCCACAACGCCGCCATCGTGTGGCTGCCGTGGCCGCGCGTTTGGTCGCTCAATGGTATCACGACGGCGCGGCCGCTCGCCACGCGTTTGATTTCGCGCTCGAGAATTCCAAGCTCGGGTGGATTAATCAAATCGTCAGCGGAATTGATGGCGAGAAGTGGCGCACGAATTTTTTCCAGGTTTGGGCCGGGATCGTAATCGTGCGATGCTTGGAGCGCGTAGAGCACATCATTCGCATCATCGGCTTTCACGATTCCATCGACAAACTTGTCAAGAACCTCGTCCGTTTTCGCGAGTGTCGGCGCCTCTTTTTGGCGCAGAACCGGATTGCTGCTCATGAACCAGAGCATCTCCGCGGCGGTGCGCAGGCTCGGTGGTTGCTTCTCGTAATCGCCGCTGTGCCAATCAGGATCGTTGCGGATCGCGTCGATCACGATGCGACGCCAGGCCCGGTTGCGTCCGGAAATTTGTGTTGGCAAACTCGCCAGCGGCATCAGCGCATCCATGAAATCGGGATACAACTCGCCCCAGAGCCAGGTGTGCATCCCACCCATGGAGGTGCCCATCACCAGCCGCGCGTGATCCACTCCAAGCCCCTCTGTGAGCAATCGATACTGCGCTTCTACCATGTCGATGTAACCGTAGCGCGGGAATTTCGCGTGCATGCCATCGCTTGGCTTACTTGACTTGCCGTGGCCGATCCCGTCCGGCAACACGATGAAAAACCTCGTCGCATCGAGCGGCTGATCTTTCCCAAATAGTTCGCCAGCAAATTCCGGGCGAATAAATTGCGCGCCGCTGCCGGTGGTCCCATGCATGATCAGAATTGCATTTGTCGTTTTGCCCTGAGCGTCCTTCTCCGGTTTTCCCAGTGTCCGG
>VBQC01000142.1 GCA_005887825.1 Verrucomicrobiota bacterium
ATCAAAGCTCGACGAAATTTTGGAGGAAGGCCTCGATGCGCGCTTTGATCGGCACGTGCGCACGAATGCGCTTGTGCACGATTGGGTTCGACGCGCTGGATTCGATTTCTTCGCCGAGGGAGGATTCCGATCAAAAACGCTCACCTGCGTAAAGAACAATCGAGGTATCGACGTGCTAAAACTCGCCCGCGATTTGCGGTCCAGACATCATCTGGTCATCGACCCCGGTTACGGCAAGATTCAGGGCAAAACCTTTCGCCTCTCCAATATGGGCGACGAAACCGAAGAAACCGTCTCGCATTTGCTCACGTGTCTTGACGACGTCCTATAGCGGCGGTCTATGACCGTCAAAGCAGAGAATGCGCGCCGGTTAACACGCGATTATTTTGCTCACGCATCGTCGCAGGGTAACTTCATACCGGTTCGCGTCATTGATGCCGTTTTATGCCAGCGATCGAAGCTTCTGGATTGACCAAAGTTTATCGTACCTACCGCAAGGAGCATGGTCTCTGGGGTTCGATCAAGGGCCTGATCAAGCGACGCTATGATGAAACGCGGGCGGCCGACCACGTCTCCTTCCAGATCGAGGAAGGCGAGTTTGTCGGCTTTCTCGGCCCGAACGGCGCGGGTAAAACCACCGTGCTCAAAATGCTTTCCGGCTTGCTGAACCCCACCTCGGGTGATGCCCGCGTGCTCGGGTTCGTCCCCTGGGAGAGGCGCAACGAAATGAAACGACAGTTTAGTTTGCTCATGGGACAAAAGAATGCGCTCTGGTGGGACCTGCCCGCGCAGGAATCGCTCGAACTGAATCGGGCCATTTACGGGATCGATCGCAACCGGTTCAAAAACGTGGTCGATGGGTTGTCGGACCTATTGGAAGTGCAGGATAAAATGAACGTGATGGTGCGCGAATTATCGTTGGGCGAACGAATGAAGATGGAGCTGATCGCCGCCCTCATTCATCAGCCGCGCGTGCTGTTTCTCGACGAGCCGACCATTGGGTTGGATGTCGTGAGTCAAAAACGTGTCCGCGAGTTTCTGCGTATCTACAACGAGGAACATCGTATCGTCACGCTGCTGACCAGCCATTATATGCAGGATATCCAAGAACTTTGTCATCGCGTCCTGGTGATCGACCACGGCAAAATCTTCTTCGACGGTCCGCTCGCGCAGATCATTGATCGATTTTCGGGGCACAAGATTCTCAGTCTCACCTTCGAGAAGGAAGCGACCCGCGACCTGTCCGAGTTTGGCGAAGTGACCGAACAGACGCCGGTTTCGGTACAACTGAAGGTTCCACGCGCGAAAGTGACCGAAACCTGCCGGCAACTGCTCGAAGCCTGCGACGTCAGCGACATCAATGTCCAGGAAGTGCCGGTCGAAGAAGTGATCCGCCAACTTTTCGGCGAACGACGCGAGGATCATCGCGCTGCTAGTCTCGCCACCGCAGATGCGGCGCAAGCAAGCTAACCCGCATTTTTCGTTTCCCCGGCGAAAATGCACCCGAAGGGTAGCTACTTCTTGAAGTAGCAAGCCGGCCGGGATCACCGATCCCGGCTACAACGGTTGGGCAAAAAAAACAAAAGCCGCCACGCGGTCAAGCGTGGCGGCTAATTGCTTTGGTCGAGGCGATTGACTCCAATCGCCCGGGCGGTTCAGGCCTACTACGCCGTAGCGTAGCGAAGATGAACTGCCCCTACCATTCTTTTTACTGATTGTTGAGCACTACTTTCGGTACGGGTCTGCTCATTTCAATCTGCGCGCTCACTTTTTGAATTTGCGTGGCCTGCTCATTGAGCTGTGCAGTGAGAACGTCCATTCCTTTCTGTTGCTGGGCGACGGTAGATTTCAACTCGGCAATGGTCGCTTGCTGTTCCACGACTTGCTGATGCTCTTTGAGGAACTCGTTGAGCAACATCGCATTGATCGCGTTGTATCGCACGTTGGCCACTTGCCCCTTTGCGTCACGTATGGCCAGCTCTGGACTCACCTTAGCCACTTCCTCGGCGATCAGGCCGAAATCGAGCGTCTGTTTGGGATCGATCTCTTTCTTATAGCGATAGGTGACCGGCTTGAGCGCGAAGAGCATTTCGCTCGCTTTGTCCATGGGTTTGATCTGCTCCTTATAGCGCCGCGAAGAGACGCCATGGCCAAGTCTGCCGGTAGTAAGATCTACGGTAACGCCATCCACGCCAGCAACTATAGGCTGCGCCGTAGTGTTAATGTTGCGGATATACGTGCTGTCATTGACGCCGGTCTGACCTAAGACGCCTTCGCCGATACAGACGTTGCCATCGCCCGTGATGTCGAACCCGGCTGAATCACCGATAGCCGTGTTGAAGCTGCCGCTGACGTTGGTTTTGAGCGCTTCAAAACCGAAGGCGTTGTTCCATTCTCCGTCGACGTTGTTTCGGAGCGCGTCATGGCCGAAGGCATTGTTCGAACTGCCCTCGGTGTTGGCGAACAGCGCACCCGTTCCAAAGGCATTGTTCGGCTCGCCGGTGAGGTTGTTATAGAGCGCTTCCACACCGAAGGCGTTGTTGGTCTCGGCTTTCAAATTGTTAAAGAGCGCAGACTTACCGAAGGCGCAGTTGGATGATGCGAAAACGCTGTTGTGATAGAGCGCTGCAAAACCAACGGCGGTGTTGTCCTCGCCGCCGGCGTTGCGATAGAGCGCTGCGTAACCAAGGGCCGTGTTGCGGAGGCCGGTGGTGTTGTTCGCCAGCGAATAAGCGCCAGTGGCACTATTGAAAAACCCGCTGGTGTTGCTAAAGAGCGATAAAACGCCAGTAGCGGTGTTGTAGCCGCCATTGATATCGTTATTCAAGGCTCGAAGACCCGTCGCTGTATTTTGTTGGCCGGCAGTGAGGTGGTTAAGCGCCTCGAAACCAGTGCCGGTGTTCCAGATCCCAGAGGTGCGGCTGACGAGCACCCCAATGCCTTCGCCATTGTTGGAGCCGGCTATGGCGCCGTCCGTGTCGGGACCCACAGCTTTCGCCATCGGTGCAAGCCCAAAACAGACAAGTGGGAGCAGGAGGAGAAATCCCCCGATGGCGGGATTCCTTGATTTTCTAATGGATGCAAACGTTGTTTTCATGTGCTTTTTCTATATTTTTTTCCTTTTGTGTTCCCCGACGAGTTATTTCTATGACCACATCTCTGAAAGAGGGAAGGACGCTGGCGGGGGAAGCATCCTCTGGCCCGATTTCAGATTTATTGAACGCGGTTGTGCAAAAATTCCGCGAATTGGTCAAGAACAAAATTGAAATTTGTTAAAAATTCCGTCGTGTTGGTCGACTCGAGAACGCTTTCGCAGCCCATTGGCAATGGATTGACTCAGCGAGCCCGCTCCAGTCTCGCTCGTCAGGAATTTGTGATGGCCGCGGCCGTCAGCCTTTACTCAACAAACTCTACGAAGCCTGGCAGGATGCTTTTTTCCATGGCTGCGGCAAACGTGCGATATTGCGGGACCCAGCCAAGACGACGCAGTTTCGCATTGCTTACACGCTTGTTACTGGCGCCACGTTTGGGTTGTCCTTTCGCTTTTCCGATCGGCGGGCCTGGACGATTCATTCTCTCCGCCAGCCATCGGCAACACTCGCTTTGCAGAATGGGTTGATCGTCAACCACGTTGTAAATCTCACGCGCCAGGGATGTTCGATTCAGCAAGAGAAAAAGTGCGCCTGCGATATCATCCCGATGCACCTGGTTAATAAAGCGATCGTTTTCTGGATCAATCATCGCTGTGCCGGAAAGAAATTTGGTCAGTAATGCCGAGCGTCCCGGCCCGTAAATTCCACCAAGTCGCGCGACGATGCCGCCATCGCCAAGCACGAGGTCTTCCGTCTCAAGTAATATTCGACCCTCCTCACGCGCCGGTTTAGTCTCGCTTTCTTCGGTAACCCACGAACCATCACATTGCGCGTAAACGCTTGTGCTGCCCGTAAACAGCATCTGGGACCCACTAAATCGAATAAGAAGATTGCGTGCGCCGTTCAAATAGATTTGGCGATAAGCCTCGACCCCGCCGCCGCCCGAGCTGGCGCAGTGGATTACCGCGTCGAATCCGGCAGCTGCCGGAGCACGCGCCCGAATCTGAGCTTGGTCGGCGATATCGATCCCGTAAACAGGATAAGGTTTAGCCGATAGTCTCGCTGCGGATTTTGCGGAATGCGTCCAGCCTTCTACGGCCCAGCCCTCGGCATGAAACAAATCCCCGGTTGCCTGTCCGACGTAACCACATCCGGCGATCAAGATTCGCGGCATGATTGTGGATCTTCACGCCGTTGGGGCCGCGATTTCAATTTCTTCAAAGATGTTTTTCTGAATCGCGCGGACTTGTTTCAGGCGAATCAATTCCAAAAGGGCGAGAAAAGTTACAACCACTTCGACGCGTGATACGACCGAGCCGAACAAATCAGAGAAACGAATGGGAGTACCAGCTGCAACCCGTTGCAAAATTGTGTCGATCTTTTCCGAAACGCTATAAACCTCACTAAAAATCTCCTGCACGTCCTGTCGCGCCTCGACCCGTTTGATGACTGTTTGAAACGCGTTAATCAGCTGAAAAATTCCAACATCTCCCAAGCGCAACGGTTCCTGCAAAAGCGGAGCTAAAGCTCCTTCCCGCGAGAAAATGCGCTCTTGTTCCAGTTCGCGCTGATGCAATTCTACAGCGGCCTCCTTAAACTTTTTGTACTCGATCAGTTGGCGGATCAAATCCCAGCGGGGATCGTCTTCTTCTGCGTCTTCCGCAGGCGGTTGTTGATCAACCGGCAGCAGGCTGCGGCTTTTCAGATAAATGAGATTGGCCGCCATCACGATAAATTCGCCGGCAAGTTCGATATTCAGTTCCTTGAAAGCCTGAAGGTATTCGAGGTATTGGCTAGTAATGCGCTCGAGTGAAATATCGTAGATGTCGATCTCATCCTGCTTGATCAGGTAAAGCAGGAGATCGAGCGGTCCCTCGAAAACCTCGAGCTTGACCTTGTAATCGGTTTCCATGCGGTGCCGGCCAGTTTAGATAATCTGTAGGGGAAGCTGCTTTCCCCACAAGCTACAAGCTTCCTAAGCGGGAACTTTTCGGTGGACCCAGACGCTGTTCACGAGCCCGAGCCCAAACATAATCATTAGCACAAAGGAGCCGCTGTAACTGATCAATGGCAGTGGCACGCCGGTGATTGGCAACATTGCTATCGTCATCCCCATGTTTTGGAAAATATGTGTGAAGACGAGCGTAGTGATTCCAACAACCAGAAGGAGACCTAATTGATCGCCTGCAAAAAAAGCAACGAAGAGACACGTCAGAAGGAGCAGGGCGAAGGCACCGATGAGAAACATTCCCCCGATAAATCCCCATTGCTCGCCGATTGCGGAGAAAATGTAATCGTTATGCACGGCGGTTGCGGGCAGAAAGCCGAGCTCGATTTGCGTGTTTGGCGCTTTAAATCCTTTCCCCGACCAACCGCCCGAGCCAATAGCAATGAGCGATTGATTTATTGCCCACGCGGATCCCTGTTTGTCGATATCGGGATGGGTGAAGGCGGTGATTCGTTGCTGCTGATACGGCTTGAGACCGAAATGGATCGCGATTGGGATAAAAGCGATCCCGATGAGAATGATGCAAACCAAATAGCGCAATGGAAGGCCACTTACGAACAGCAGCGCCAGGAGCACCGGTATCCAAATGATCACTTCACCGATATCTGGTTGCAGTAAGATCAAAAGGCAGGGCGCGGAGGCAATTGCTCCGCAGAGCAATAGCCGCAACATGGGATGCATGTCGCGAAATTGAGTTAAGAACAATGCCAAAACCATGATTCCCGCGACAACCGCAAGTTGCGCAGGTTGAAAATTGATCGGCCCTAAATGCAGCCAGCTACGCGCGCCATAAACTTTAGTGCCAATAAACTTGGTCAGGATCAAAAACACGATGCCCGCCAGATACATCGGCAAGGCGCCCCAGCGGACCCAGCGATAATCAATCAGACTCGTAATCACGAATGCCAAAGTGCCCACCGCGACCCAGTTTGCCTGCTTTCGCCAGAAATCTGTAGCGTAGGAATCTGTCCGCGTGGAAGTCGCACTGTAGATGGCCACCACTCCAAAGATCGCAAGCGCGAGCATGGCGATCAGCAAGAGCCAGTTTTGGCCAAACAATTTTCTAAGAAAAGGTGTCATGCTGCTTTCTGGCGGACTGTCCGGGAACTCAGAAGGATTATACGCAAGTTGCGATTCTGGCAAAGTTCGCAGTGGTCGGTCCTTACGGACTTCCTGCGGCGCCGTTCCGCTTCGATTAGGTCGAGCAAGAGGACCTGCCTAAGCGGGGCCAGATGGTCAAGGCATCTGTTTTGCTCCTGAACTGCAAGAAATTTCTCCACTTCCGTCGCGACAACCGAAGGCGGGAAGCAATTCCTGATAGATCTAATTGCCTAGAGTTAAATAACTTATATTCATTCGCTGCCAAAATTAGCGCTTTGCTTGTCACCTGATTTAAAGGCCATTAAAGTAGTCTTCACTGGTTCATTCGGGAGGGCATTGAGGCGATGGCCAAGAGGAAAAAGACAAAAACAAAACGAAAACTCGCGCACCCGAAACTGCCGATGCAGGGGCAGTTGAATTTGCGAGACGAGGGAACGCATTTCAATCTGCGGCTGATCTTTGACGATTTAAACCAACGATATTTTCGCGGGCGTCTCCGCGGTTACAAAGTCATGTGGGGGCGCCGTCGAAAACACCGTCCGAGAGAATATTTCATCTTTGGCACGATCCAGGAAGAAGATCGCGTCATCCGAATTAATCCGGCACTGGATCAGGCATTTGTGCCGCCGTGGTTCCTTCGGTACGTGGTTTACCACGAGATGCTGCATTCTGTGGTGCCAGAGGAGGCGCTGCCGGAAGGCCGCCGCCGAGTTCATACAGAAGAATTCAACCGGCGAGAGCGCGAATATCCAAGCTACCGCCGTGCGCGACGCTGGGAAGAAGAAAATCTGTCGCGCTTTTTGCGCTGAGCCGCATTTTTCGTTTCTTCGGCGAACACTGCGCCCGAATGGCAGGCGCCGATGATCAAACGACTGCAGTGAAAAGCTGACAGCGATTGCGAAGCGAAATTCTTGGTTGACGTGGAAACTATATATACTATTTTAGTTTCCACAGTATATCAAATTACGCTATGTCAACCAGCCGCATTGAAAAGCCCTCAAAAAAAGCGCTACCAGCCGATGCTGATTCTCAACGAATCGTGGAGGCGGCGCGGGCGCACTTCTTCAGCCACGGCTTCCGCAGCGTGACCATGGACGACCTGGCGGAGGAGCTCGCGATCAGCAAGAAAACGCTCTATGCCCATTTCCCGAGCAAAACTGCGCTGCTCGAGGCCGTGCTGGCCGATAAGTTCGCCAGCGTCGAAGCGAAGTTGGAGGAAATCACGCGTGCTTACCCACACGATTTTTCAGCAGCACTGCATGAACTGCTCGCCAACACGCAACGCGAATTAGATGAGATCAAACCGCCGTTTGTTCGCGACATGCGCCAGAAGGCGCCGCAGGTCTTCAAGATCGTCGAGCGTCGGCGAGCCGAACTGATCCAGCGCTTTTTTGGAAAACTTTTCGTGGAAGGTCAGCGCACGAGAATGGTGCGCAAAGATCTCCCGGCCAAACTAATGATCGAGATTCTGCTGGCCTCGGTTCAGGCGATCGTGAATCCCGCTAAGGTAGAAGAACTTGGCCTTACGCCAAAAACCGGCTTCGCGTCAGTCGTTAAAGTTGTTCTCGAAGGCGTGATCAACCGGAAAGGAAGGAAAAGGACATGAATGCGTTTTCCTTTGTGCAACATCGGCGGTTGGTACGCGCCGCTGGAGCGTTGATACTGCTTCTCCTGCTCGGCAGTTGCAGTGACCCACCGAAAAACCGTTTCCAAGGTTATGTCGAAGGTGAATTCGTTTATGTCGCGTCGCCGCTCGCCGGGACGTTGGAATCGTTGCAGGTGCGCCGAGGCGATCAGGTAAAAGCCGGTGACCCGCTCTTCGCTCTGGATGAAACTCCGGAGAAGGCTGCGCGCGAGCAAATCGAGGCGGCGCTCGTGCTTTCCGAAGCGGAATATGCGCGCCAGGACAAGCTTTTCCACACTGGTGTGGCTGCGACCCAGGATTTGGATCGCGCCCGTTCAACGCGAGATCAGGATAAGCGACGACTCACTCAAACAGACTGGAGTTTCCTGCAAAAAAGGCGGTCGGCACCGCAAGCGGGTTTGGTTTACGACACGCTCTACCGTCAGGGTGAATGGGTCGCAGCCGGTAAACCAGTGGTAGTGCTGTTGCCGCCGCAAAATATCAAGGTGCGCGCTTTTGTTCCAGAAACGCGGGTCGGTTCAATTCATTACGGCGACGAGGTACGGGTCGCGGTCGATGGCGTGCGCGATCCTTTCATCGGCAAGGTGAGCTATATCTCGCCCCACGCCGAATACACGCCACCGGTTATCTACAGCAAGGAAAGCCGGAACAAGCTCGTCTTCATGGTCGAAGCCGTGTTCGACCCTGCAACTGCGGCCAAGCTCCATCCGGGACAGCCGGTGGATGTGCAATTTCAATCCGAGTCATGAATGGCGAACCAATCATCGACGTGCGCGGAATGACGAAACGTTTTGGCGATCGCACGGTGGTCGATCATGTCGATTTAACGGTGCGCGCCGGTGAGATTTTTGGATTCCTCGGTCCCAACGGCAGCGGCAAGACGACGTTCTTGCGCATGCTGTGCGGATTGCTGCGAGCGGATGATGGAAGCGGCACGTGTCTCGGTCATGACGTCATTACAGAGAGCGAAGCAATTAAGCGCGAAGTCGGCTACATGACGCAGCGATTTAGTTTTTGGGAGGACCTAAGCATCGCGGAGAATCTCGATTTTGTCGCGCGCATGTATGACGTAAAAAACCGGCGCCAAACTGTACGCAAGAGCCTTGAGCAGCTCGGCCTTGCTGGACGCAAAGATCAACTCGCAGGCCAACTCTCTGGCGGATGGAAACAACGGCTTGCGCTGGCCGCGTGTCTCATTCACAAACCGAAGCTGCTGTTGCTCGACGAACCGACAGCCGGTGTCGATCCAAAAGCGCGTCGCGATTTTTGGGATGAAATTCATCATCTCGCCGGCGAGGGCCTGACCGTTTTAATTACGACTCATTACATGGATGAGGCGGAGCGCTGCCATCGGCTCGCCTACATTGCTTACGGCAAACTGCTGACTCACGGTGCGGTAGATGAAGTGATCGGAAACGAGCGCCTCACGACTTGGTCCGTGAGCGGTCAGGATTTGGCTAAGCTGACCGAACAATTGCGCGCACGTCCCGGCGTGGAGCAGACGGTGGCATTCGGCAACATGTTGCACGTAAGCGGAGGCGACGCTGCCGCGCTCGAGCAGGGAATCGCGCCATTTCGCACCGACCAATACGAATGGCGTCAGGTCGAGTCCGGACTCGAGGACGTCTTCATCCATCTTATGGACAAATCGAAGGACAATTCTTTGTCGTGAAAAGATTGCGCATATTTTCGATGGCGCGATTCCGCGCGATGCTGGCAAAGGAATTCATCCAGATGCGCCGGGATCGTCTGACGTTCGCGATGATGATCGGCATTCCGCTGCTCCAGCTGATTCTGTTCGGCTACGCCATCAATGCCGATCCGAAACATTTGCCCGCGGCCATCCTCGTGGCCGATCAGGGCCCCGAAGGCCGCACCTTGTTTTCGGCGCTTCAGAACAGCGGCTATTACGATCTGGTTCGCCGGGTGCAAAGCGAAGCTGAAGGTCGCGATCTGTTGGCCCGCGGCAAAGTACAATTCGTCATCAACATTCCGGAAAATTTCAGCCGCGATTTCATCCGCGGCGATCGACCGGCACTTCTCGTGGAAGCAGATGCGACCGATCCGGGAACAACCGGCAACGCGATCGGGTCGTTATCGACGGCGCTGAATACCGCGCTGCAAAATGATCTGAAAGGTCCCCTCGAATCGCTTGCGGCAAATGATGGGCCGATCGATTTGCGTGTGCACGCGCTCTACAATCCCGAAGCCATCACCCACTACAACATTGTGCCGGGACTCATGGGAGTGGTTCTCACTCTGACCATGATTTTAGTGACCGGACTGGCGATTACGCGCGAGCGGGAGCGCGGCACGATGGAGAATCTCCTCTCCATGCCGACGCGTCCGATTGAAGTGCTCGTCGGCAAGCTCGTTCCCTACATTTTGGTCGGTTACGTCCAGGTCACGCTAATTCTTCTCGCCGCTCGGTTCCTTTTTAACGTGCCGATGTTCGGCAGCCTGCTGTTGTTACTCCTAGCCGCCGCTCTTTTCATCGTCGCAAATCTGGCCGTGGGCATCACGTTTTCCACGATTGCCCAGAACCAACTTCAAGCCATGCAGATGACTTTCTTTTTCTTTTTACCTTCGCTGCTGCTTTCCGGATTTGCCTTTCCGTTTCGCGGAATGCCACACTGGGCGCAGGCAATTGGGGAAGTATTGCCACTGACTCATTTCGTGCGCGTCGTCCGCGGCATTCTTTTGAAAGGCAACGGAATTGGCAACATTGCGCCGGAACTTTGGCCCATCGCGCTATTCGCCGCCGTTGCGATGTTCATCGCCATGAAACGTTACCGGCAAACGTTGGATTAAGAGTAATGATTGCAACAGAAAGGAACCGATTATGAAACTATTTGTCATCGGAGCGACTGGCCGGACCGGGCGGGAGATTGTTCAGCAAGCTCTCGCAAGAGGTCATCACGTAACCGCGTTTGTTCGTTCGCCGGAAAGCATCGCCTCAAAAAATGAGCCGCTTACAGTCATCAAAGGGAATGCGATGGACGAAAACGAACTCTTTAACGCAATGCAAAATCACGACGCGGTCCTTTCGACACTAGGACCGCACGAGGTTTTCAAACCAAGCTCAATGCTCCACGACAGTGCACTTGCGACGACTCGCGCAATGAACCGTTCCGGAGCGAAACGGCTTGTCGTTCTCTCGGCGGCAGCGCATTTCCCCGGTATTCCCAATCGGATCGCGAGTTTTATCATGCGCAACCACATGCGCGATTCGCTTGCCATGGAAGAAATCGTGCAAGGCAGCGGCCTCGACTGGACGATCGCCCGTCCTCCGCGTCTCACTCAGGAAGAATACACGACCTATCGAAGCCGGGAAGGCGCCGCTCCTAAGATGGGTTTTACTCTGGCCCGCAAAGCGGTTGCAGCATTCATGCTCGACGCAATCGAGCAAGAGAAACACTTTCACAAAATCGTCGGTATCGCGAAATAATCATCGGAGCTCGCCATGTTCATCGCCTACGTCGTTGTCACTCTCCTGGCTGCTGCGGCTAACATCTTCTCGGCCACACTCGACTTCATCCGCTATAAGCAAGTCCTCATCAACATGGCCAAGGCAGGCGTGTCGGAATCTTGGATAACCCCGCTTGGCATCCTTAAAGCAGCTGGCGCGATCGGACTGCTCGTCGGCATCGGCGTGCCACTTATCGGGACGGCTGCCGCAATCGGCCTCATCCTGTTCTTTGTCGGCGCCATCATTACCCACCTGCGCGCACAGGACTACTCGTTCGGTCTGGCGGTCGCCTTCCTCCTGCTGGCCGTGGCCGCGCTGGTGTTGAGACTGGCTGCATCGTGAGCAGTAAGCTACAAATGGTCCGCCAGGCCTAAGTTAACGCGGAGACAGGCGGGGCACAGAAGGTCAGCCGACAAAATCCAAAAGCGTGGAAAAGCGCAAAGCCGCTTGTCCTGAAAGGGGACACTCGCGGTTTCCCGCTGGACTAAGCCGCCTTCAGGGCCTTTCGGTCGCGGTCGGCCCACTCAGCGGCTCAGACGGCGAGGGCGTCGTCGCTACGTTCTTTTTGATCAGGTACCAGAGCATTGTCGCGAGCAGGAGGGAGATCAACTTCGCGCGCCAGTTTGTCAGGATCAGTCTCTTCATAATTGCTGTGCAATAAAATTTCCGCGATGCGCTGGCGAAATGTTTCCGGAGTGAAATTGCGCTCAATTCGCCGCCGGTGACAAATGGAAATGCTGCCAGTCTCTTCGGACACGATGATTGCCACGGCATCCGATTCCTCCGTGATTCCAAGGCCAGCGCGATGACGTAACCCCAGGCTGCGATCGAGTGTCTCCCGTTGGCTAACGGGAAAAATGCAGGCCGCGGCAGCAATCCGTCCATTGCGGATGATGACGCCGCCATCGTGAAGAGCGGCCTTTGGATGAAAGATTGCCAGGATGAGTTCAACCGAAAAATCGCCATCGATCGTCACTCCGGTTTCTTCGTAAACGCGAATCGACGTGTCGCGCTCGATTGCGATGAGAGCACCAAACTGTTTGTTCGCCAGTTGCGCGACGGCCTCCGCCAAATCGTGAACAGTCTCGCGCTTTTCGCTGGTAAGGGAAAAAATCGGATGCCCACCGAGCGCGGCCAATCCGCGCCGCAGCTCCGGTTGAAAAATCACTACCAACGCGACTGCAAGGAAGACCGAAAAACTTCGCACGATCCAACCGATCACAACCAGATTGAGCAACTGCGAAACCAACGTCAGCGTTAAGAAAACGATCGCGAGCCCGGTCAACACTTTCGCGCCGCGCGTCCCGCGGAAATAAAGGTAGCCGTAATAGATCGCCACGCTGAGCAAAATGATTTCAAAAGCGCTGCGCCATCCTCTGATCCAGAGATGAATGAGTTGATCGATCATTTCGTCCTTTGAAGCATTGCTTCCGTTATCCGTAACGCGTTTACATTTTCTTTGACGTCATGCACGCGGAACACGTCCGCACCCCGCGCGCGTAGAAGCGAAGTCAATGCCACCGCAGGCGCGAGCCGATCGCTGATCTCCGATGAGCCGATCAGTTTTGCCAGAAAAGATTTACGGGAAACACCAACCACGAGGGGCCGATCGTGTACGCGAAGTCGCTCAAGATGCGCAAGCACGTCGAGATTATGCTCAAGCGTTTTCCCGAAACCTATTCCCGGATCAAACGCGATCGCCATGGGGTCAATACCGCACTCTATGGCGCGCGCATACTGTTGTCGAAAAAAATCAGCCACTTCCGAGACAGCGTCGGTATATCGCGGTTCCACCTGCATCGTCCGCGGATTTCCTTGCATATGCATGATGATGAAAGCCGATTTGGTTTTGGCGACCAGTGGCATCATTTTTTTATCGAGTCGCCCTCCGGTGACGTCGTTTACGACCACGGCTCCTGCATGAATCGCTTCGCGCGCAACCTGTGCCTTTGAAGTGTCGATCGAAATGACGGTGTTGATCTTCATGCGTAATTGTTCGATCACGGGAATCACGCGACCCAATTCTTCCCCTGCGGCGACAGGTTCGGCGCCGGGCCGCGTTGATTCGCCGCCAACATCAATGATTTGTGCGCCTTCTGCGGCCATTCTCAGACCGTGCTCAACCGCCTTCTCCACTGTGAAAAATTCCCCACGGTCGGAGAATGAATCCGGAGTGACGTTCAAGATGCCCATGATTAGTCCCTGCCGGGAGAGATCGAAAATGCGGTCGCCGATTTTCCAGAGCCTCCCGCCCATCATGGGTGAGACTATCATCGCATGTGGATTATTCGAAATGTAGTTGCTTCGCTCTGCGAAGCGCGGCGCTAAGCAGAATGAAGCAGCCCATGTCGCGCCGTCTACAGAGCGGCGGCTACAGCTGTCATTTCTGCTTTGAATAACGCCCCATTAATTCGCCCTGAGCGACGACGTGACCCTTCATCGCCGCGTCGAGCTGGCCCCGTTTTGCGCCGATCGGTAAATCCAGCTCGCGGTCGAGCGCGAAAATCTTGAAGTAATAACGATGCGTGCCCGAGGGCGGACACGGTCCGCCATAACCCGATTTTCCGAAGTCATTCGTACCATGAACACCTTTTGGCACACTTCCTTCCTGAACGCTGCTGGTTTGCGGAGAGATATTCCAAGCGGTCCAATGCGTAAACAACCCGCTCGGCGCATCCGG
Source organism: Verrucomicrobiota bacterium (assembly GCA_005887825.1). Classification (GTDB taxonomy): domain Bacteria; phylum Verrucomicrobiota; class Verrucomicrobiia; order Chthoniobacterales; family UBA10450; genus Udaeobacter. The sequence continues at coordinate 13,996 of VBQC01000142.1, forward strand.
ATCATCGACGATCAGGGCAAGGCTTTTCGCTCCCGAAGGAACGTCCGCGATCTGCAAAGGCGGGCTGGTATCCGAGCCGTCACATGTAAATTTTGATGGAATATTTGCACCTTCTTGAAAAGCAGAACTTGTGATCTTCATCTTGGCTCCTCCTGCAGCAAATGAAGCGATTGCTGCCAGTGCAATCGCAAATGCGCCGGCCGTAATCGCTTTTGGCACTATTCGACCTCCGGTTGAAACCGCGTTACATCGAGCATAACTCAACGACATTGTTTCGCTGCGATGACCCCAAACGGACGTAAGATTCAAGAACAAATTCTCGCGCTTCTTGGGTCGGCCGATTATCGGCCGCTGGACAAGAACGAACTGGCGAAAGCGCTCGGCCGGAAGAGCGGCGTGCGCATGGGTTTGAACCAGGCGCTGCATGACCTCGAGCGCGCGGGCGAGATCGCTCGGATCCGGAAAAATCGTTACGTTCTGCCGCCTGCAGCCGATCTGGTCACTGGCAAGCTCCACATTCATCAGGCCGGATACGGATTTTTGATCAGCGAAAAATCGGGCGAGCCGGACATTTTCATCGCGGCGGAAAACACGGGAACAGCCATGCACGGCGACCGCGTGGTTGCTCGCATCTCGCCGGATGCGCCCTACGGACGCACCAAAGGACGACGCGAGGGACGCGTGATTCGAATTTTAGAGCGCGCACACGATACGATCGTCGGAACGCTGCAACATTCGCGCAATTTTTATTATGTTGTTCCCGATGATCCACGTCTTGTGCATGACGTGTACGTCCAACCTGCTGGGGATCGGCGGGTCAAGCAGACCGCCGCCAAAGTCGGCGATAAAGTTGTGGTTCGTCTCGAGACCTGGGAATCGCGCCACGTCAATCCAGAGGGCGAAATCATTGAAGTGCTCGGGCCCGCGTCGGCGCCGGGCGTCGACATGCTGTCGATCATCCGGAAATATCATCTGCCAACGGAATTTCCGAGAGATGTTTTGCAACAAGCGAACGGGATTTCCGAAAAAATCGACGCCCGCCAGGTCGATGGGCGCGAGGATTTGCGCAATGAATTCGTCGTCACCATCGATCCCGATGATGCGCGTGATTTCGACGACGCTATTCATGTCGAGAAGATCGCCAACGGCGGCTGGCATCTTGGCGTGCACATTGCCGATGTTGCCGCTTACGTAGAGCCCGGCGGCGCGCTGGATCGAGAAGCGCGGCACCGCGGAA
>VBQC01000242.1 GCA_005887825.1 Verrucomicrobiota bacterium
TGATTACGGAAACGAGATGGAAGCTGCAACCGAAATGCAAGGTATGGCAATGGGTTTGATGGGTTCTGAGCGCGAAAAAGAAGGATTTCGCCTTTACGGTGCATCCTGTGCGCGCTTTGGAGAATTGCACACGATGATGGTCGATGAGGTCGCGTTTTGGGTGAAATTTCGCGAGCGATATTTACCTCCCGGGCGCGAACGGATCGGAGCTGTCGCAGCCGATAAAGCTGAGCAGGAAGGGTGTGCGATGGGTTGGCAAAAAGCACTGGCCTATGCTTTCGCTGCCGCCACCGAAGGCGTCGTGGAAGTCAAATAGTGCGAACGCTGACGCAATCTGATTATCCTGGTCGCTGGTGGACGATACTGCCGGATGGGCGCATTGGATGCCGGCTGTCAGCAACCGGCCCGAGTGCAGCGTCGAACGTCCCAAAGACGGACTGGCATTAAGATCGAAGTCGGAGCCGGACTGGTATTCTTCAGCGGATGCGGATTCGCGATTGTTGTGAAAGGAGCGCTCCGAATAATTGTCGTCTGGTTGTCGATGTTCGCTTTATTCACCGCGACTGATGTAGCGGAAGCGGGACCATTCACGGACTTTTTTAGGGCGCTACGCTGTGCGACCGCGCACGCGCAACCGAAACCGCGGTCGCACCGGAGCAGTCGCAAGCAAAATAATGAGGCTCCTCCGAGCGATGTTTCAAGTAGCCAGGCTTCGGGCAGCACAGTCGCTGCGCCCCCAAATGGACGCAACGTACGCGCAGCGAAGACCCCCCGGGCCGCGAAAAAAGGAAAGAGCGGTTTGCTTTACGGAACCCCGGTTCCCGGCAAACAAAGCTTGGTTACCAGTCCGTTCTCTCCCGACAGCGGTTATATCGATGTCCGCAGTTTTCCGCCCGGAACCGAAGTGAAGGATCCTTACACAGATGAGATTTTCCTTACGCCGTAACGGTTTCTCTACCAAGCCATCAATCGCTGTGCTCATGAGTTCGAGACAAGATCGGCAAGGTGATCCTCCTTCGCGAGCTTCGGCGCGACAGGTTGAGTCCGTATGACTCGAGAATTAAGAAGGCAGGAGGAATTAAGAAGTAAAAGATGATCGTATGAAAGGCTTGCTCAATCCAATCCTGCCTGTCCTGATGCTTGGCTTAGTCGCGGCCCCGATTCATGGCGAGCCGTCCGACAAAAACATTGCGTCACGCACGGCCGACATCGATGGCGTAAAGTTGCATTACCTGACTGCGGGGCACGGTCCGACAGTGATTTTGTTGCACGGCTTCGCGGAAACTTCCCGGATGTGGCGACCGATCATCCCGTTGCTGGCGGAGAAATTCACCGTGATTGCACCGGACCTGCCGGGCATCGGCGGTTCCGGAATTCCGGCGGACAAGATCGACATGAAGACTTCCGCGAGTCGCGTTCACGCGCTCGCCCGATCGTTAGGCGTGGAGAAGGCGAGAGTGGTCGGACACGATATCGGTCTGATGGTTGCGTACGCGTATGCCACGCAGTTCCCGGCGGAAACGGAGAAGCTGGTGGTGATGGACGCATTCCTTCCCGGCGTGCCAGGATGGGAGGCGATCTACAACGCCCCGAATGTCTGGCATTTTCGTTTCAACGGCGAATACCCGGAAGCCCTCGTGAAGGGACGCGAGCGCACCTACTTCGAATATTTCTGGAATGTGCTTGCTGCCGACAAGACGCGGTCGATTCCGGAGGCGGACCGGAAAGCTTACACTGAAGCCTATTCCAAACCGGGGCGCATGCGCGCGGCATGGGCTTACTTCGCTTCGTGGCCTCAACTCGCCAAAGATTTTGCGCAAATCTCCCAGACGAAGTTGACGATGCCGGTATTGTCGATTGGCGGCGATAAATCGTTAGGCAATGAACTTGCCGAACAGATGAAGCTGGTAGCCAGCGATGTCACGGTTGTGGTCTTGAAAGACACTGGCCATTGGATTCTGGAAGAACGGCCGAAGGAAACGACTGAGGCGATCGTTAAGTTTCTTTGAACGAAAGGAGCAGGCCGAGCAAACGCCGAACCTGTTTGCGCAAAGGCTTCGTCGTGGCAAGCGTCCAAGATGCCGAGAGGCTGGTCGGCGAATCAGGTGGCGTGATACTTTTCGATCACGACCAGCGCAATTCCGCCTAAGCCTGCGATGGACGTGAAGAGATAGCGGTCCGGGCAGGCATTTTGAAATCATCATGCGCTATTCTTTTCGATTATGACGAGCGCGATGCCACCTAACACGGCGATTGAGGCGATGAGGTAACGGAAAGTAATCGGTTCGCCGAGCAGGAGAATTCCGCCGGTGGCGGCGAGGACCGGCACGCTCAGTTGAACGGTTGCGGCGCTGGCTGCTTTCAAACCGGACAACGCCGTGTACCAGATGACGTAACCGAGTCCGGAAGCAATCGCTCCAGAGATTACGGCATAGCCAATTCCTGCGCGATCGAGACGCGCCGACGGGAAAAGCATGATGCTGACAATGGCAGCCAGCGGGACGGCGCGGAGAAAGTTACCGGCCGTGGAGCTGACCGGATTTTTCTCCACTTTCCCGCGCAGCGAATAAATGCCCCAGGCCGCGCCAGCTCCCAGCATCAAAATCGAACCACTCAGCGGCGGAGCAGAAAGGCCCGGAAGCAGGAGCACGACAAGTCCTGTTGCGGCCACGACAAGCCCGACGATTTGGATTGTGTGTAACCGTTCGCCTCTGCGAAACCCCCACAGAATCATCGTGGCCTGGACCGCGCCAAAAAGGAGCAGTGCTCCCGTTCCGGCGGCAAGACTGTTGTAGGCAAACGAAAAGGCAGCCACATAAGCGAAGAGCGCCAGCGCGGAAGACCAGTTGCCGGCGTCCTTCCATGCGTTGCCGCGCATCTTCATGATGAGCCAAAGCGCGGCAGCGCCCGAGAAGATCCGAACGAACGTAAAACTGGCCGCGTCAATGCTGGTTTGCTTCAGCGCCGCCCGGCAGAGCAACGAGTTGCCTGCGAACGCGATCATCGCCAACAGCGTGAGAATGAAAATTCGTGCAGGCTTCACCGCAGCTCGCGAGGTGATCACGGCAGGATTGTTGAACGCTCGAGATCCAACGTCCAATGGTGATTATCGACAGAATCGCCGACGGATTGTCGATTCTTGCGGGTTACGCAATCGCGTTTTTAACTACCGATCGGCAGATCAGTTAATTCGGCTGAAAATATTTGTTGCATTCCCAATTCCGCCGTGCAAATAGTTAACCAGATGGTTAAATATTCTTCCAGGATGCTCAATCGCACGTTCGCCGCCCTGGCCGATCCGACGCGCCGACGCATCCTGGCGCATCTTGCACGCGGCGATAAATGCGTGACCCACCTGGCGCGGCCACATGCGATGTCGTTGCCGGCTGTCTCAAAACATTTGCGCGTGCTGGAAAAAGCAGGGCTGCTCCGGCGTCGCCGCTATGGGCGCGTGCACGAAATGAAGTTGGAAGCCAAGCCGCTGAAACAGGCCGCGCAGTGGGTGGAAGAATATCGCAAGTTTTGGGAAGGATCGCTCGATCGCCTGGCCGAGTATTTGGAAAAGACGCACAAGCGAACCGGCAAGAAAGGAAAGAACTAGCGCGATGTGTCCGGTCTGCCTGACGAATGCGGCTTTGATCGCTGCCGGCGCGACGTCGAGCGGCGGACTGACCGCTTTTATGATGAGCAAGTTTTGCAGAAAGAAAAAAACAAACCAAACCAGAGGAAAACAAAATGAAACTAAAAGAGATGGAACGCGAAACGGAAGCGAGCGAAATGAATCGCTCCAGAATCGTGTCACCGCAGGAGTGGGAGGCTGCGCGCCAGCAACTGCTCGTGAAGGAGAAGGAGTTGACCCGCGCCCGTGACGCGCTGGCCGCCGAGCGTCGTCGGATGCCGTGGCTGGCCGTGGAGAAGGAGTACGAGTTCGACGGGCCCAAGGGCAAGGCGAGCCTGCTCGACCTGTTCGACGGCCGCCGTCAGCTGATCGTCTACCGCGCCTTCTTCGAGCCCGGCGTGTCCGGCTGGCCCGAGCATGCCTGCATCGGCTGCTCCATGGTGGCCGACCAGGTCGCCCACGTCGCCCATCTGAACGCCCGTGACACCACTCTCGTGTTCGTCTCGCGGGCGCCGCAGACGGACATCGAGCGCGTGAAGGCGCGGATGGGTTGGGAGATGCCGTGGTACACCATCACGGACGACTTCGACACCGACTTCGGCGTGGACGAGTGGCACGGCACGAACGCGTTCATCCGCGACGGCGACAGCGTGTTCCGCACCTACTTCATCAACAACCGCGGCGACGAGGCGATGGGGAGCACCTGGAGCTATCTCGACCTGACTGCGCTCGGGCGCCAAGAGGAGTGGGAGGACTCGCCGGAGGGCTACCCCCAAACCCCGCCGTACGAGTGGTGGATTTGGCACGACGAACCGAACCGGACGGATACCGATCGACCCGGCCTGGTGGCTCGCCGCGCCGACCGTGCAGCGGTGCGGCCAAAGCACTCGAGCGCCAGTAAGCGGCGCTCGTAGAAGCAGAGCCCGTATATCCAACAAAACCAATAAAAAAGGAGAAA
>VBQC01000143.1 GCA_005887825.1 Verrucomicrobiota bacterium
ACCTCCGGCACGCCCTCCGCAAGCGGCGCGCTCGCTTCGGCAAGCTCGGCCGAGCTGTCAGCGCGCATTGGTTCCAAAAGGAAAATCGACAGTCCAATGAGACCTATGTGTCCTATGCGACTCATACCTTCTCCAAAAGTGGTCGCAGATATTTGCCCGTGAAACTGTTCGGAAGATGGACAATCCCCTCCGGCGGACCCGCGCCGATTATCTCGCCTCCCTGTTCGCCACCCTCAGGCCCAAGATCAACGATCCAATCTGCGCACTTAATCATCTCGAGATTGTGTTCGATCACAACCAGCGTGTTTCCCGCGTTGCGCAGTTTCATCAGCACTTGCAACAATTTCTCGATATCGGCGAAGTGCAATCCCGTTGTTGGCTCATCCAGAATATAAACAGTGCGGCCAGTCGCCTTTTTCCCAAGCTCTGTCGCCAGTTTGACGCGTTGCGCCTCTCCGCCAGAAAGGGTCGTTCCAGCCTGACCGAGTCGCAGATAACCGAGACCCACGTCCAGGAGCGAATTTAACTTGTCGGAAACGCTCGGCACGTTGCGGAAAAACCGCGCCGCTTCATCCACCGTCAGATCGAGAACGTCGGCGATATTCTTCCCTTTGTAAGTGATCTCGAGGGTTTCGCGGTTATAGCGTTTTCCGTGGCACACTTCGCATTCCACGTAAACGTCCGGCAAAAAGTGCATTTCGATTTTAATCAATCCGCCGCCTTCGCAATTTTCGCAGCGGCCGCCTTTGACATTGAAGCTGAACCGTCCCGCGTCATAACCGCGCACCCGCGCAGCGGGCAACTGACTGAACAATTCGCGGATCGGCGCAAACGCGCCGGTGTAGGTGACTGGATTGGAGCGGGGCGTCCGGCCAATCGCGCTTTGGTCGATGACGATGGCTTTATCAATCTGTTCCACTCCACGAATCGCCCTATAAGCTCCAGGTTTCTCTTTTGAATTGTAAAAATGTCGAAACAGAGCGCGCCGCAAAATGTCGTCCACCAAGGTGGATTTACCGCTGCCGGAGACACCAGTCACACAGGTGAGACAGCCAAGAGGGAAAGCGACATCGATTTGCTTAAGGTTGTTTTCACTCGCGCCCACTACCGTTAGCCACCCGTCGAGATGTTCGACGTTTGAAGTTTGATGTTTAATTGTGTGGGGACACATGCGCTGTTTCGGAATCGCAATGCGCGCGCGTCCAGTGAGATAATCTGCTGTGAGAGAATTTTTGGCGCGAAGAACATCCTCGATGCCGCCTTGAGCAACAATTTCACCGCCGCGCGGACCTGCGCCCGGGCCGAGATCGACAATGTGGTCGGCGGCCCGAATCGTTTCTTCGTCGTGTTCAACCACGATGACCGTATTGCCGAGATCGCGCAGTCGCCGCAGGGTTCCGAGCAATCGCGCATTGTCCCGTTGGTGTAAGCCGATGCTCGGCTCGTCCAAAATGTAAAGAACGCCCGCAAGACCGGAGCCGATCTGGGTCGCCAGCCGGATTCGTTGCGCTTCACCGCCGGAAAGCGTGCCGCTCTCGCGGTTGAGCGTGAGATAACCGAGCCCGACCTCGAGGAGAAATTCCAGGCGCGATCGAATTTCGCGCACGACGTCAGTCACAATCGTCTGTTGTTGCGCAGTCAAGTCGAGAGCGCCCATAAAACGTGCGGCTGCTTCAATCGTTTGTTCGCTGAACTCATGGATGTTCAATTCGCGGTGATGTCGATCTTTGATCGTAACCGCGAGAATCTCCGGTTTAAGTCTTGCGCCGCCGCACACTTTGCACGGCTCGCGTGTCATGAATGCGCGAATGCGGTTGCGCGTGAACTCGCTTTGGGTCTCCTCATAAAGTCGTTGCATTTGCGGAACCAGACCTTCAAATGGCTTCGCGACTTTCTTCTGGCCATTAACGCTCAAGCTTATCCCCACCGGTTCGCCATTCGTGCCGAAGTAAAGCGCATTTTTAAATTCATCCGGCAAATCGGCAAACGGTACGTCTTCATTAACATGGAAATGTTTCACCAGCGCCAGTTGCAGGTGGCGATAATACGCCTTCATTCGCTTCGTTCCGCGGCGCCACGGCGTGATTGCCCCTTCGGCAATCGTTTTGCTCGGGTCCGAAATCATCAAGTCAGGATCAACAATTTGTTGTGTGCCCAGACCGTGACAGGCCGGACAGGCACCCAGGTGACTGTTGAACGAAAAATGTCTTGGAGTGAGCTCGCTGAGCGTGAATCCAGTTTCCGCGTTTCCGTAATTGGTCGAGTAACGGACTTCTTCCCAAATCGCTTCGGATTGAGCGTTGAGCGTTGGGCCCATTCGGCTTGCGCTCAGGGCAGGCTGTTGAGCGTTGGATGTTTTTGAACTTTCGCGCAAGACCACGACACGGTTCCCGCCCCATTTGAGCGCGGTCTCGATTGAATCGGTGAGTCGAGCGCGGATTCCATCGCGCACGACCAGCCGGTCGACCACCGTCTCAATCGTGTGTCGCTCGTTTTTCCTTAACCGGACGGGCTGCGGGCTATTCAGCTCGATGATTTGGCCATCAATTCGCACGCGAACAAATCCTTCGCGCTTGATCTTTTCGATAACATCCCGGAATTGCCCCGGTTGGTTTTCGATCAGCGGCGCGAGCACAACGATTTTAGTCTGCGGCTCGTTAGCGAGAATTTGATCGACAATCTGTTGAGGCGTCTGCCGGTTAAGCGGTCGCCCCGTTTCTGGATCGTGCGGTTGCCCGACTGCCGAAAAAAGCACTCGCAAGTAATCGTAAACTTCAGTCGTGGTCGCGATTGTCGACCTTGGATTCGCCCCGGCGCTGCGCTGCTCGATGGCGATGGCAGGAGAAAGCCCCTCGATGAAATCGACGTCGGGCTTTTCCATCTGATCGAGGAATTGCCTCGCGTAAGCGGAGAGACTTTCGACGTAACGGCGTTGCCCTTCTGCGTAAAGAGTATCGAAGGCAAGTGACGATTTGCCCGAGCCGCTCAAGCCGGTGATGACGACCAACTTCTCGCGGGGAATCTCCAGGTGGAGATTCTTCAGGTTGTGCTGGCGTGCACCACTGATTTTAATTACTTGCCCAGGCATTCTGACGACAACAGTCGAACCTACAAGTTAAGCACAGCCACTCCTCGGTGTCGAGGTGCGTGCATCTTTAACGGCATGTTGCGCCGCGAGGCCTTTCGGCCCTCAGTCATCGATGCCGACGCGCGTTATACGCGTTCGGCGACAAGCGTATATAACTTCCGCAGTCCCGCCATGTGTTTGTAAAAGGCAGATGTATTGCTGATAATCCTGAACCCTTTCAGCGCCAGAAACCGCAGATAAACTTCCGCCGTCATTTGCCACCATGTCCACCCGCCGTGGGGTGTGCGCCGGCTCTTGTTTGGAATGAAATAGGCCAATGGCAGGCACTGTAATTCCTCATTAATTAACCAAGGAACAGCATCGGTGATAATAATGGATTTACCGGTAAAGCTAATTGCATTCTCAAGCGCTCCGAGCGGATCGCGCAGATGAAGCAGGATTGAGCCGAGCGTGACGACGTCGAATCTACCGATCTCATTCGGCACGTGGTAAGCTGTCCCATGGACTAATCTGGTCTTAGAACCCAGCTGTTCATGAGCGTACCAAAAGCCGTTGTTGAGACGCTGGATCCCTCTGGACATAACGCGCTTTATCTCCGCCACATTGTCCTCGGGCCCGAATAATACGTCCCATGAAGTTCTCGCAATGTCCGGAGATAGATCTACCGCGATCACGTCGGCGGCTTGCTGTTCCATCCAAAAGGTTAGGCCGCCATTTGCGGCGCCAAATTCAAGGACGCGTTTATCGTTGAAGCCGTAATTGCCAAAATATGAATCCTCCTGGCCTCGGAGATCCCACACCCATTTCTTGTCCTCCAGTCCGGGAAGATCGATCCGGTGATAGGTTGCAGTATCTTGCGGAGCGATGCCCCGTTTTGGTACAACATACGGTGCAATGTCGTGCGCGGGCGAGCCAGGCGAGTTATCCACTGGTCGTGTTTTTTGCGGGAAGATCATGGACAGATTTTGGGCGCATAAGGTATTGCCCGCCCCTTGGTCGCACAATCTTTTCTTCAAGACACAAACGATCGAACAGCATCAAAATTTCAAATAGAGCTTTGGTATCTTCGTTTTCCAGATACGCCGCGCGAGTGCCGCGCGGTACAACAAGACACAGGAATGCATCAAACTCTCTCTTCCACTCGATCGTAAACCAGCGTTCAAACACCGGGACGATCTCGCCGGAACGAATCTGTTCAAATGGCGAACAAAGTTGCCCTGGCTCGCGACATTTAATCTCAGTTAATTGGCCATTAATTTTATTTCTGCGGAATTTCTCGGGAAGGATCGCCAGAATCCGATCCATTATGGAGAGACGCTTGGGGTCATATTGTGCCTGCGTTTCTCCGACGAGATCATGAATCCAGAGATAACCATCGCTTTTCAGCGAACGCCATGCCTGTTCGGCGACATGCTCGAGAAAAAGGATGTGATGGAGCGTGGTCTGCGCAGCGACCAGATCGAACGTTTTCTCGGGTAGCTCTACGGAATTCAGGTCGGCCACTTCATAAGTGAGCGGAAGCTTCTCCTCTTCCGCAAACTCGCGCGCGGCGGCAATGGCCTTTTCCGAAATATCGATTCCATGAAAACTCCCGCAAATCCCCCAGCGTAAGAGTTCGCGATCGAGCCTGCCGGCGCCGCATCCCAGTACCAGGCCGTGCTCAAACCTTAGTTTTTTTCCCATCGCGACCCCGATTAAGGATAAAGTGTGACGATCGATGCCAAGCATTGCGCTCGCTCTTGCGTCCTCAATTCCTGCTTCGGAACGCTCCAAATCGGGCAAAATTTTTCCCCACACCTCTTTTTCGCGCGCTGCCATCGCGTCGTACACGTCCCGGTCGGCCATTGCCCGTTTAATAATCTCCTGAGCCTTATCGGCACTCATGAACAAACCCCAGGTTTGCACGCGTCAACCAATATCGGGTCGAATAGTTGGTTAGTGTCGATTCTTTCAACGTTCCGTTCGAGAGAATTCTATGCAAGGTAAGATTGGAGAGACAGCTCCACGATATGGTGCGCGCCCTTTACGTGTCTTCGATCGGGCTCCCGCACAACGCCCCAATCGGAATTCAGCACGATCTCTAACTAGGAAAATAATCCATATTATCACGCGTAGCAGGTCAGTGGTGGAGCTCGCGCTCTCCATCAAGCCGCCTCTCATTTATATGCTGTAAAACGTAAGGCCGAGCAAATGGTCCTTCGGGTCTTTGCGCGACCAGGATGATCCGCGCCATGTGTTGGGCCAGCCCTTCTGTGGGCACGCCCTTCACTAGCTCTCGAATGTCCCGGAATCCTACCAATTCCAAACACTTCGTCAGCACACTGGTGCTCAAAGCCCAAAAGTTGGTTCGATCGTTGTTCTGCATGTGCAGAAAGTAACAGATATTCGGGTCTTCCGGATGATCGTATACTTGGGTTTCCAAAGCGAGATAACCGCCAGGCCGCAGGTTATCGAAAGTCGCCCGCAATGAGAGGACTGGATTCGGAAGATGATAAAGCGTCCCGAAGTGAAGCACGACATCGAACTCCTTTGGACGGCTAAAGGTCTCTGCGCTCGCAATAAGAAATTCTGCATTAACGCCAGCAAGCTTTGAAAAGAAACGCGAGATTTCGATATGTCGTGGGACGATATCGATGCCTGTGCAGCGAGCGCCGTATTTCGCCGCTGCATTGATCGAATTGTATCCGGCGTTACAGCCGATATCGAGCATTCTTCCCCCGGAGAGTTCTGCAAAAGGAATGGCGGCTTCGACAACACCGAACTTGTTCAACGGATCCGCGTCGAACGGGCTGCGGCGTTTAAAGTCCTTTGTCGACACTCCGTTACTAAAATCAACTCGAATGCTCCATGGTTCCCACTGTGTTAACCGATCTCGTAACTGCTCAGGGGTAAGAGAGGTTTGCAGCATTAGAATCTGTTTTTCCATTTCCGAAGAATCGATCAAATCTCGCTCCTCCTTTTCGCCAGCTCGCGCAGCCGGTTATCCTGCGCGCATTTTTCAAGCTGCGCGGGTATTCTGGCGAGGAATCGCGAGAAGCTACTCAAGCACAACGGCTGCTTTTCTCCAGCGAATTTAGCCGGCCATGACGGACATCATCGTCCGTCCCGGTCAGCCATCGCCCGTTCAATAATCTCCTGAGCTTTGTTCGCACTCATGAATGAACCAAGGCGCCGCTTCGTGAAAGTGGGAACGTGCCTCATCGGCTCTTCAGTGGCAAGGCGTATCTCGAGAAATAGGCTAGCAAGAAACCGTCGAGCATCGAACGTCGAATGGAGTGAGCGCCGCCGTCTTTAGTTCGATGTTCTGGCTGTCGCGCAAGCCGCGCCAGGCAGTAATGAAGTACAACCTTGAACCGCGCCCCGAATTGAAGGAAGCTGCGGCGGCTCTGCAGTGGGTCGCCAAAAGGAGATCTGCAACCAAGATGGTATCGACTACGGCAGTATGGAAGCTGTTCTAAACGAGCCCCAGGCGAACAGAGAGGTCTGGGGACCTGCCGCCCTCGAGCGAAGGCGCGAGCGCACACGGAACCATTTGGCAAGCATCGCTTCCCGTCGCGAGGGCTGGATTAAGCGCAACAGATACTATTACGAACTGCTAGGCCGGCTCCTTCGATTTCTGGTCGAGCCACAGAAAAGGGTGCTATCAGTTCGCTGCGACATCGGTAATCTTTTAGCCGCCGATAGTCGAAATCGCGCAGCAACGGAATCCATCCTTCAATTTTGCAGTCGCGTTCCCGGACAAAGATGAGTTCCGGAAGGTTTTCAGTCGGGACGAGAAATTCGATTACATCCTCTTCAACGATATCGGCGACACCGTGGATGTGCTTCAAGCGCTGCGCAATTTAAAGCCGCTTTGCTCGCGGCATACTCGTCTGCTGGTTACAACTTACAACCATCTTTGGGAACCGCTTGTCACCTTTGCGGAGTGGACTGGGATGAAGGTCCCGCGCACCGAGCAAAACTGGCTTTCCAGGGTTGATATCCGAAACCTGATGAAACTGGCCGGTTTCGAAGCGCTCGAGACGCACTGGATTGTGCTGTTACCCAAGTATGTGCCGCTCCTATCGGCTTTCTTAAATCGATTTTGCGCGCGCCTGCCATTTTTCAAAAGGTTGTGCATGACGCAGGTCGTTGTCGCCAGGACGCTGCCTCCACCAGTTCCCAAGGAGGAACTGTCCGTCTCCGTGATCATTCCCTGCAAAGACGAGAAAGGAAACGTGGAGGATGCCGTACGGCGCATGCCGCAGTTGGGTGGCCAGACAGAAATAATTTTCTGCGACGATCGATCCACCGACGGCACTGCTGAGGAGGTGCGCCGGGTGGCGTCCTGTTATCCGGAACGGCAAATCCGGCTTGAGCACGGACCGGGAATTTGCAAGTCCAAAAACGTCTGGACCGGGTTCGACGCAGCGAGGGGTGACATCGTGATGATTCTTGACGCCGATCTGACGACGATGCCCGAGGAGCTGGTTTATTTTATGGATGTTATGGTTTCGGGTCAGGCGGAGTTTGTAAATGGTTCCCGGCTAATCTATCCAGTGCCAAAAGGAGCGATGAACGAAGCAAACATGCTGGGCAACAAATTTTTCAGCGTCGCTTTTACCTATCTTCTCGGTCAAAGAGTAAAAGACACTTTGTGCGGCACGAAGGTGCTCTGGCGAAGCGACTGGGAGCGGATCAGGCCAATGCTGGGAAGCTGGGGGACCGAAGACCGTTGGGGCGATTATGAGCTCTTGTTTGGCGCCGCAAAGCTAAGCCTCAAGATTTTGGATTTGCCGGTGCATTATCAGGAGCGCATTTACGGTTCCACCAAGATGACGAAAGTGTTTCATCATGGATTGATCATGCTAAAAATGTGCTGGCACGGATTCTTGAAGCTGAAACTCGGTTACTAAGGTGGGTTCACCCTGCAATAGTCCGCCAGCTAAAAGAAATTCCAGACGAGCCACAGATGGACACGGATTAACACGGATAAAAGATGCTCGAATTCAAACCGGAAGATGAAACTCCATTTCCGCACAAGGAGGTCACGGAAGCAATTATCGGATCCGCCTTCGAGGTCTACAACCACCTCGGTTACGGTTTTCTGCACCGCGTGTATCAGAGGGCGCTTCAAGTCGAGCTGCTACGGCGCGGCTTCAGTGGAGAGTTGGAAAGGAGAACAACGGTTCGCTACAAGGAAGTAATCGTCGGCGAGTACGACGGCGACATGATTGTGAACGATGCGGTACTCATCGAAGTCAAGATTGCGCCGCAATATGATAAGCGGGACGAAGCTCACCTGCTAAATGTGCTGAAAGCTACCGGATTAAAGATCGGCATCCTGCTCAATTTCGGCCGGTACAAGGTCGAGTACAAGCGTCTCATTTTCTGAATCTGTGTTTCATCTGTGTTCATCTGTGGCTAAAGGGAATTAATGGAGCTGTCACCGGAAAAACCAATCGCTGGGGTGCTCATGTCGCTCTGCGCGCTGCAGGAGGTTATTGATTTGACCGCAGGCATCTGGGATTACCACTGTCCGGGAAATCGCCGATGACAAACCGGATTACCAAGGAGATTCAACATGGGCGTTTCCTGGCGAAGCACGGGGCAGGGGAGATTTGGAATTGGGAGAGTCCGGCCGGCAGACAGCGCTGGAAGCGGCGCGTGCAAATGCTCAGCAGTCACCTGAGACCGGGAATGACCATTCTCGAGATTGGGTGTGGCACTGGCTACTTCACTCGCGAACTGACACGGCACGGGGCAGACATCGTCGCGATTGATGTCTCACCCGACCTGTTGGAAATCGCGAAAGCGAAATATTCTGCGCCAAACGTTCGTTACGAAATCCAAAACGCCTGCGCGCTGACTTATGCTGACGCAATGTTTGATTCCGTTGTCGGCAGCTCGATTCTACATCACCTCGAAATCGAAGAGGCGTTGCGCGAAATTTATCGGGTACTGAAACCCGGCGGCACTATTTACTTTACCGAGCCAAACATGCTGAATCCCCAGATCGCGATGCAGAAGAACATCCCTTGGATCAAACGCAGGCTTGGCGACTCACCGGATGAGACAGCATTTTTCCGCTGGCCGCTCCGCCGGCTGCTTGAACAAACAGGCTACCGTGATGTTCGGATCGATCCGTTTGATTTCCTGCATCCGAAAACGCCTGTTCCTCTGATCGACCGGTTAAACGCGCTCGGCCGTTTTATCGAGAACGTGCCGGTCATCTCGGAGTTTGCCGGCTCGCTTTACATCCGTGCAGTCAAATGAGCAGTGCGACCGCCTGGGCGAGTGAAAAGGCGAAAGACCGTGCGGCAACTTTGCGCAATCGGGCTCGTCTCGGCGCCAATAGAAATCTCCTTTTCTGGTATCGCGAACTTTACCGTGATCAGTTCAAGGACTTTCCCGATCCCGCGACGCTCTCGATTCTCGAGATAGGAAGCGGCACCTCGCCCCTGAAACAATTTCACTCGAACATCGTCACGAGTGATATTCTCGATCTTGACTATCTCGATCTGGTGTTTGATTGCCACGAGATCGACAAATTGGACGCAATAAAAAACAACAGCCTTGATGTGATTACGCTCACCAATGTGTTGCATCATCTGAAAAGCCCAATTGCGTTCCTTAACTGTGCGGTTGGCAAGCTGAAACCCGGCGGCAAAGTGATCGCGACGGAGCCGTTTTTTTCAGTGCTATCAACTGCCATCTTTAAGTATCTGCACCACGAACCGGTCGATTTCAGGATTTCCGAGCCGGAGTTGGGCGAAGTGCAGGGGTCGCTGGCATCGGCCAACATAGCATTGCCCTGGCTGATTTTTTTCCGGAGGCGCGATTGGTTGCAACGCTTGAATGAGAACTTCGACATCGCGACCCGCTCCATTCGGTCTTTTAGCGCGCTGTCCTATATGGCTACTGGCGGGATATCGCGCAAGCTGCCGGTGCCACGTTTTCTTTATCGCGCATTATTTCCAATTGACCTCGCGCTCAGTCGCTGTTTCCCGCGGTTGTGTGCGTCGTTCTTTACGGTAACTCTGACACGGCGCTAGGCTCCTAATGTCAGCAGTTTCGCTTCTTCGTCGTGCTGGAAACAAGTTGTACGAACACGCTTTCCCAATCTACCGACCCCTTTATGCTGGTTACAAAGCATACGCTGACCGTGCGGAGCGAGAGCTACTCAGGCAGGTCTTATTTCCGGGCGCTGTCGTTGTGGATGCGGGTGCGAATATCGGCATTTATTCGCAGTTTCTCTCCCGCTGTGTTGCTCCCGCCGGCGTCGTCCATTCATTCGAACCTTCGCCGGACAATTTCAAGCGATTGCGTGCTGCCACGCGCAAGCTTTCAAATGTGCGGCTCTCTCAAACTGCAGTAGGAGAGCATAGCGGGGATTCCCAGCTCTATCTTTCGGATAACCTAAACGTCGATCACCGGGCTTACGTCGCTGATGGAGATTCGCGCCATGCCGTGCCAATTGAAATGGTGGCGCTCGACGATTACTTTAAACCGGGCGAACGCGTGGATCTGATCAAAATGGATATTCAAGGATATGAGCTTCACGCTTTGCGAGGAGCCAATCGCGTTCTGGCGGACAATCCGGGTATAAAGCTTCTTGTCGAATTTTGGCCCTACGGATTAAAACAGGCTGGCGCGAAATGGGTCGATCTGATTGGGGTCCTGGAGCAAAAAGGCATGGTTATCCGGCAAGTGTCGAGCCGGGGTCTGACTCCATTCCACCCGGGCTCTGCAAGCGAGAGAGCGGACTGGTATGTAAATTTATTCGCGTCGCGGACCTAGAGTTTGCGCGGCAAATGATACTACAACAGGTGTGCTGACCATCTACTAACGGGCCACAAGGTTTCTCAACAGTCCGGTGGTCTGCATTGGATTACCGGCCCTGGAGATTCAGCCCCTTGCTAAAATACACAGGCGGCCAGACTACATGACCCGTTTGGTCTGGCCGCGGTGTGAATCTTTGCGCCTCAGCATCTTCTCTATCCAGCACTAACAAAACGAAATAAGGCAGCACAACTACTTCGGTGCCGGGCGGCAATTGGTTGAATGCCGGAGAAAGGGGCGAGTACGCTCCTCGCGGGACATTCTGGATGAAGTCCTTTCTTGAAATGTTTGGCAGCCAGGTGGGTTGAGCATCATCGGTCACACGTAAGTGATAGCCAGCTTGGAGCGAGCGCAGATCGAAAGAACCCACGGAAGCTCTTCCAGCGAAGAGATCACGCATCATTGACGTAGCTGGGTGCCAGCGATTTTGGGTTCCGGATCTGGTGCCCACGAAATACCACGAGGCCGAAACGATCACCAGAGAAAGCGTCCCGCCTATAATCGTTGCTGCGCCAATAGCAATCTTCCGCTGAAAGTATGCTTTTGACTCGAAGGTTACCTCATGAAATCTGCTGACAATCAGCAGATACAGACCGCCTACTCCAGAGGCGGGCAAAAGGAAAAACAAGGGAAGCGTGGCGGCAAAGATACGCGTCTCTCCATCCCATGGCGGCGCGAATGGAAGTGAGGCTATCATTCCCAGCAGCGCAGCCAGATTGAGCCAGCTCAATGCTTGATATATCTTGAACTTCGGAGCGAGGCGCCCGCCTCTGAGTAAGAAGAACAACGAAAGCGCGAACCCGAGCACTGTGCACCAACGAGCAGATTCTGTAAACCAAACAGAAGGCATCTGTGGATAGGCAGCGCGAAATGGAGTGTTCTTCGACCAGAGAAACTGCGCCGCGCGCCACCAGCCGCTCAAGAGCTTGCCCGGATGGCATCGAATTTCGGACAAACATTCCTCTCTCAGCAGGCGCAATCCTTGTACGCGATCTGATACCATCGCTTGCCACCAATCAGGCGGCACCTGGCCACGTTCGTTTTGTGACAGCTCTTTAGAGCGTTTCAATCCATCCCCCCAGGTTCCGCCATTTAATACTCCATAAATGCAATACCATACATTGGAAGGCGCCCGTGATGCCACGACCCGGTGGTATGTGATGTTGTGCAAGACCAATGATATGGTTACAGCTATCGCACTGATAATAACCATTCTGCCTCGTGCCTTGAGGTTGCCGCGGAATAATTGCCATGAGGCCAGGATCAGAAACGGCAGGGTCATATACGCAGCTGGCCTGGCATTCAGAGCCTGCGCCAGAAAAAAGAGACCACCACAGTAGAGCCAGGCTTTCGAGTTTCCCTCCCTGGCGACGCTTTCGACCAGCATGCCGACGGCACACAGTGAGTAAAGCAGGGCTAGTTGTTCTGTCATAAACAATCCTGCGCTGTCGATACGTACGTAGAATGTGACGCAGACCAAGAATACTGCTGCCGCGAGGCCGCCCAGGCGACGGCGGATCACTTCGAAAGCCGACCACGTGGCAAGGGCCAGAACAATCGTAAAGACTAACGTAAGTGCCCGGAGGTCGTGGCTAAAGATTTTTAAGAGGACCGCCAGTAGAAGGGGATAAGGCTGCCTGGCTCCAACCATGACAGTGATCTGTTGCCCATCGAGCAATTCGCAGGCCCCGCTGTAATACAAATGCGAATCAGTTGCCGGTAAAATACCCCACATTTGAAATGGATTAAGCGCAGGATGCGAACCGGTGTTGTAGCACCATGCCTGGAAGCTCGCCTGGGTTAGCGCTATCAATGACAATGACCACGCGGTGCCCCCTGTGCGGCGGCACAAAAGCGACAGAATCCCTGCCATCGCGCAGACTGCCAGGATTGCCCAGGTATCTTTACAGATAGGCCGCAGCCACGCTATTGGCATGGGATGGCTGAGAACCCAAACCGCAGGGAGAAGTGCTGCCAAAAGATAAGCAATCCGAAGGCACTTTCGAATCCAGCACAATCCAGTTTTTTGTAACATCCCAATTATGGATCTGCCGACATCAGGCGGTTTGGCAAAGGAAGTCAAGAGGGAAATTTCTCACCATCAGCGGGCACAACTCACCACCAAGAGGCCACCCACACCGAATGGTCTTTTGACGAAAAATTTGCAGCTTGCCGACAATCTACGACGAGACGAATGTTCACGGTCTCATAATGGTGGCGTGCTGCAATGTTGAATCTTCGGGAGCACAACTTGGCGAAAGTTCAGGAGGACAGGCCTAGCCCATAGAATAAGGATTGCCGTAACGAGGCGCCACAGACGCATTTGTGAAAAGCATTATTATTAACGCCGTCATTATCCTCGCTGCCGCGGCTGGTGTGACACTTCTCCTCAAAAAGGGCGGAGACGCCGGTGCTCGCAAGGTAAGGCAAGTAAATGCTCCGGTTGCCAGAAGAGTGGCTGATGCACCTCCGATACGCCCCCAGATGATACAAGGCCAGATTGATAACTTTAGTGAGCTGATTACGCTCAAACCAATACGATCCTGGGGGGCCGGTACCAAATATTGCTTCATGCTTGCCGTTTCTGAGAATCCGAAATTCAATCAGCCGAGCCTCCGAGTCGTGCTTGCTGAGCAGACCGCAGCACCGGTTGTTTTGGAAATCCAATACACGATTAACGAAAACACATTGCGGATGATCGAGGCGAATTCCGCAGCCAAAAATAAGTTCGATGGCGTGGCGGTGCAGGGTCACTACGGAGGGAGCAGGTTACAACACTTCCGCCTTACTGAAACTAGACCCTCAACGGCGCGCCGACGATCGCAAGTGGTTGTCCTATAATCTAATCTTGCCGCCCGCGACTAAAGAAATTCACTTTTGGATCGCTGGGATACCACCGCGCTACAACGTTTTTTGGGCGAACTGCGTCATTTCCCTACCGCAGTTGCGAGTGACGCCTGCTGCACCGGGTGCTAAACCAACGCCCGCAACCGAGAACCCTTAAGCAAATCACGACTATCGTTGCTCCCGGCTATCAGTTAGCGACATCTCAGTATCATCTGTTCACAGTCCGCACGTTCGTCTCTACGCTTTAAGAAACTGTTGTTAAGAAGCCGATGCAGTCTATGCCTTCCATTCAAGCCTTAACCACGGAGTCGATAAAGCAGGCTTTTCGATGCCTTCAAGGCGTCGCGCTATTCGTTCTGTGTTCTCTGCCTTCGGTGTGGCTGCTGACCGAGCCCTTCCCTTGGATAACTGGATTGGAAGCAATGGCATTGAGCACCGTGGTTCCGTTAGTGGTCTTCGGGCTGATTGGTGGTCTGCGCCTGGTCTGGACCGGGGATAAAGTGTCATGGATCGAGTGCGCAGCGATTACGCTGTGTTTCACTTGTTTACAGGCTTACATTTTCAATACGGCTCTGCATCCGGCAAATCGGTTCAATCTGCTGGGTGGCTTGTTGCCGAATGCCGATCCATCCGTGTATCTCTCGCTGGCAAATCAATGGAGTGATGGCATCCGGGTGGTCACGCCACAAACAACAAGGCAACTCTTTCCTTGTTTTTTGAGTACTATGCTTTGGCTGTGCGACCGCAACCTTAAGACGATCGTGTCGCTCTTTACCCTGATCACAGGGGTGATGTCGTTTCTAGCATGGCGTCAGGTGCGCGTAATGTTTGGCTGGTTAGGCGCGACCTTGTTTTTGAGTCTCGTGTTTTTCTTCTACCGTTGCGAGGTGGTTGGATTATTGCGCACAGAACAACTCGGGCTTTGGTTCGCGCTGATTGCCCTGGCTCTCATGTTGCAAGGTCTGCGCGAGAAACGCGAAGGGTTATGGTGTACGGGGTTGTTCGGTCTGGTTATGGCGCTAAACACGCGAGCGGGAGCCTATTTCATCCTTCCTCTCTTGATTTTGTATAGCGGCTGGATCTTCCCACGGGGTCGCTGGGGATGGCGCAGCATGTTTGCCGCCGGAGTGACTTGTTTTGTCGGGATGTTTTTGAACCTTGCCTGTTATTGGATCTTCTTTGCGCCTCCTCGCCCAACTTCGAATTTCTGGCTCTGCTTTTACGGCATGTTAAAGGGCGGGAATTGGGTAAGCGCGATGAACGAAATAGGACCCCCATATGAGCGCGTAAACTTAATTGCTCGGGACAAAGGAATGACACTGTTAAGAGCAGAACCCTGGCTGGTTCTGAAAGGATTCTGGAATGCCTGCGTATTTGTGTGGAAGGACAACACGTTTTACTGGCAGCCGCCGACGTCGGAGACGTTTCGTTCGTGGATGAAGTGGTTGACAGTTCTGGGAGCCGCCGTTCCATGGAGTTGGTCCGTAGTGCAGAAAAGGCGAGCGGAATTGGAATGGTTCGTTTTACTGATTGTATTAGGGGTGGTAATCTCATTACCTTTTGCTCCGCCCTGGGACGGGGGACACCGCGTCTATGCGGTAGCATTTCCCTTTCTCTACCTGTCACCGGTGATGTTGATTGCCTGGAGCTGGCAAGAGTTGCGCAATTTTCTGCCGCTGCGGACTAAGTCTGGTGATGTAGAGAAGAATCTTGTCACAAATGCAGGTGACCGGTTGACGCGCCTGACACAAGGATGCCTGGGAATACTGCTGCTCTTGTCCACTGTCGTGCCACTTGGTTTGATGCTTTCACACCATCATACAATTAGTGGGTGGAGCCCGCAGTTTTGTGTTCCTCTGCCAGAAGGTTGTCCAGCCAGGAATTTGCCAGGCGGTTACCAAATTCATTTAATCTCGGATGCTGGGCGCACCTTCGTTCCCTGGGTAACAGTATCGGATTTTCGCAGGAGTATTGATGGCAATTTTGAAAAACTGCGCGCTCCCTGGCTGCTGGATTTACTGAACGATTTACCGGAAGGCACCACCATCGGCACTGCATGTCATAGTCAGTTTTTTGTGATTGGGACGGACAAAGTCAGAACAACTAGGATATCACGACGTCATCCCATCTTGAATCGTGCCTGGCACCGCCTCATTTATGATAACGAATACCCTCTGTCGCCTTACTCACGGCAAATATTAAGCCAACCCAAAGCACCGCCACTTTTGCCTGGTAGGTGATTACCTTAATTGCCTCACAGTTTAGAAGAGCCCGGGATCACGGCGCTTGAGTTGGGATGTGGCGCTGGCCTATTTAGCTCCGGAATTGGCATCCTGCGGAAGCATCTCCTTCGGGACGTCATAGACCAACAACGAGTAGGCGATGTGGTCCACAGGGCTAAAATGCTCCCTCAACCACCTGTACTCCTCAGGATTTCGATTGACCCCGACCAAGGCGTTAACAGGCACGATAATTCGACCTGCTTGCGGTTTACGAGGGTCCACAATGACCCCAGGATGACGGCGGATATATTCTATCAGGTACCAATAGTTTCCGCTCCAATCCAGGTTCGAATCTGCAAGATGTCGATAGGCCAGCCTCCTGTCCGGAACAAATTCATTAAAATACGATATAAAATGCGGATAATATGAAAGAGCCGACGCAGCAGCCCAAACGACGAGAATCACTGCGGTATTTCGTCGAACCTTAGATTCGGGGCTAGCTAAAAACCTCCCGCAAAAGATGGTAGCGAGAGCGAATACAGGCAATACATGACGAATGCCGATCTGCGCGTTAAAGAAAAAATTGAAATACACCCAATAAACCAAAATCGGAACCACCAGAAAAACCTCCTCCCGACGACGAGCGCGTGCTGGCTGGCCACGCTGGGAAAAAAATCCGAGCAATGCCACCAAAAATATAACCTGCTTCGCAATCGGTACCTTGAACAAGGCCGCGTAAAAGTAATACCCCGGGAATCCGTGAAGTGTTCCGTCATGACGATTGACTCGAAGGTTCCCAGCCATGTAAATGTTTCCCCATGCCTCGCCCATCCTTTCTTCGAATTTGATTAGATCCAAACCCTGGACGTAAGGCGCCGGCAACGGAAGCGTGAGACTGCCGACGAGCGGCGCCGCCTGGAGCTTTCTGAAAAATGGATCCTTGAGCGTATATCCCGACAAAGGCGTTCCGAATCCATTAAAGTCGAATCCCAGATTGATTATCACGATGCTTACTGCAACAAAGAACGCCGTGACGATGGTCCAGCGGCGCAGTACCCCCACGAGGCGGTGCTGCCAACTGGGCCTCGCAGATTCGGCTATTGTTGCAGAGCGACAATAAATCGCTGCAATCATCAAAAAGATTGGATACAGGTAGATGCACGAGTATTTGGCCAATTGGCTTAAACCAAGCGTCACCGCACTCAGAAGCGCTCGTCCTTTGCCGCCTAATTTGAGAAAATGCCAAAAGTGGTAGAGCGCCATTGTCGTCATCAAGGCTGCTGGCAAGTCGGCCGTCACCAATTGACCGTGCGCCAGCAGATTGGGATCGAAGACGTAAAGGCCCAGGGAGAGAAGAGCCCCGTTACGGCCGTAGAGTTCGTAACTCCATTTCAACACATACAACGCCAGCAATAGCGAAAGAGCAACGGTAGCGTACCGGCCCCGCTTTACCTGACCATTCGGCGACATGTCTGCCGGAATGCCGGTCGTCCGGGCAATTACAGCCAGAGTTCCGCTCGTCATGGCATGCACACCTGAAAACGGCATCGTGCTACTATCTATCGCGCCTGTTCGCCGCGGCGTGCCATGCAACACGCGATAGCCGTAATGGTAATGGAGAGGCTCATCGGTAGTAAGCTCCTTGTGGTGCAGACTAGTGATGTGTATCAGCAGCAACACCGTCAACAGTGCGCCGACAACAATAAGCCGCCAACGCATCGTCATCCATTGCCACAATCGATTACTCATCGGGTAGTCTGCGAATTTGCAAAGATCATCTTGAGCACGCACCAAAGACGGAGCGACAACCTCTTAAAGTCAGCGCGCCGACTTATCTAGTCGGATTGTGGAACCTCAGGCGAACGAAGGATCTTCGCCTCAAATTCACTGAGCGAAATGACGTAATTCATGTTAGCGATCTGCTGCGGTGTGAGTGGGTATACGCCTTCGAGCCAAATTCGCAGGGAGCGATCATTCCAGACCAGAGAAGCGATGAAAAGAGCATGCCATTTGTTTTGGAATGGGTTTTCCTTCGCCCTCAGGAGAACTGTGCTTCCAGGCGCTGGCTGAAGATTTAGCGATTTCAACGCTTCGATAACATGAGATACCTTCTGCCCTCCGTTAAGCAAAGCCCGCACCGTAGCGAAACGCTGATTTTCCCATTGCGTAAAAATTGCGAGAGCAGACGCCACCAAAAGCGTCGCGACGACTCGGAAAATCCGAGGAGACATTTTACTCGGTGCGGCGCCGACGTCCGTTCCGATTGCCGCGCTGCGAGCAGGGCCGGCAGTCGTGCCCTGCATGATTGCACCGCTTGGCGCGCCCACTCCGACAGCCTGGCCAACCAATATCAAAGATTTGGAAATTAGCGTGATTAAATCAAATGCGACCTTAGCAAAGATCATTGCCCATCCGAACAAAAGAAGATAAAGACATGCACCGCCGCGAATCGGGAGAATAAACGCGATGGGTAGAGGCACTATCACTATCCAGAACGCTATGAGCTGAAGCGTGCGATCCCGGCGAAGGAAGGCATAAACGAAAACAACCGCCCACGAGGCCAGCAGCATTTTTGGAGTGACCGCATGCTGGGAATATAATAATTCACCAACGAAGCTGGCGTTGGATGTCATGAAATGATGCCATGAAATTTTGGGGCGATAAGAATCGTATCTTGTCAGAGAGCCACTGCCCCGCGTCTTGCCGTAGGTGTAGATAGCCGTGAGCAATCCTGCGATCAAAGACGGTGCTGCAACGGACCTTGTCCAGCGAAAGAACGCTTTCCAGTCGGCCCAACGAGGACGTTTTAGAAACTCATAAATTAAAACGATCACTGGAAGTGTAACCGCCATCTCCTTGCTGTTCAGTGCACATACATATAGGGCTAGAAATCCCAGCAATTGCAGGGGACGTAGACAGGCTTCTCTCTCGCGGATATGTATATAGTAGGTCAATGCCGCGAAGTAAAAGAACCCACACAATACGTCGTAAATGAACGAGCCCACGAACACGAGGCCGGCAAGTTGAGAATGGTAACAGAGAGCAAGAACAGCGAGAAATGCGACCGAGCGCGACGAGCTGAGACGCCGGCTCAAGTAATAGATCATCGGAATTGACACAGCGAGAATGCTGATCTGAACGATTCGATAAGGTCGAGGATCTAGGGCAAAAAAGTGATAAAGAGGCAGATAGTAAAGAGCGCCTCCCGGACGATAAAATGTCGTCCAAAAGAGTACGTTTGCCAAAAGCGATTTGAGCGCTCCGGCACGCCAGTAGATCCCCATGTTCATCATCTCGTCTGCTTGAAAACCCCCGCGTAGCGCCGGAAAAGCAAAATGGAGGAAGTAGGCGATGAGAACCGCCACGCAAATCGCGTCAAGCATCGTGTGTCGATACGCCCGCTCTGTCTCCGCGCCCTTCATGTGACCCGAAGTTGAAGAAGAATCATGCGATCGTCGCGAAATGGCTCGCGAACCACCAGCTCTTCCTGCTAACCGCGAAAATCACAAAGATCAGGAGCAACACAGCCGTAATTCGATTCAATGCCATAAGGACCCGAAACAGTGTAGGACGGTACTCGAATTCCACACGATTTTTTCCAGCACCTAGGAGCACGCCAGTTTGCCACTGGTTTACACGCAGCGTTGGTTGATTTTTGCCGTTCACCCGCACTTTCCAAGCCGGAGTAAACCATTCGTTCAAAACCAGGAGCGAAGCCGAATCAGACTCAACCGCCGAATAGCTACGATTCGCTTGATCGACGATCTTTGTGATACGGTCCCGAGGATGTGGCAACATCTGGGCGCTACCCAAGAAGTATTGAGTCGAGTCGAAGTCGTGAAGGGTTACGTAAGCTTCGGAAAAGTAATCAAAACCTTTACCGATAGTATTTATGAATTCACCTTCGTTGTTGGCGGAACCTGCAACTCGATGCACCAGACTGATTCGGCCCATCGGCTTGAGATTTTCGAACAACCGGTAGCCTTCGGTTTCCAGTATTTCCCTTGCGTCACTGTCAGTCGGCGAATTACTGAGACCGCATAACACGTAGCGTGCCCCCATCATCGCACGGAGATGCGGAACATTTGCCATGAGGCTGAAGCGAAACTGATCGTACGGCTGTGGAGTGAGCTGATTGTAAAAACTTTTTACCCCATAATAACTCGCGTTCATCGCCCAAAGCCGATGCGAAAACGCTGTGCCACTGAAATCAACCCGGTAACCGGAGGTGTCGATTCTACCCGCGAAGCTCTGGATAACTTTGTGACTAAGCAAATTCATCGGCTTGCTGAAATCGGACTGCAAAACTGAAATTCCTCTTACTGGGATAACCACAGCCGCCGCCGAAACGAATACCGCCGCTGACACAATTTTTTGGTAGCCCGATAATCTACAGATACGACCAAGGAGGAACAGGATCGGCGCTAACGCTAGAATCCAGAATCCAGTCTGCATTCGGCCGTTGTCCTTGTGAAAAAGCTCCCAGAGAATGATTCCGGCAAAAATCAGCACCAACACTCCTGGCAGAATAAGCGGGCGCGCATTGCGGCGCTCTTTGTATTGCTCAAGGCTTCGCGCTAAAAGGCTATAGCCGAGCCCGCTTAGGAAGGAGACGCCAATCACAAAGAGAACGAGATGCCGTCCCGCTTCCCGAATCCGGTTAACGAAAGGAAGATGGAAATTCACATAGGCCAATCCCAGGTTGGTTCCAAAGCCGGAAAGCAATCCATATAAGCTTATGACCCCAAATGCCACCGCCAGCATACGGAGAATAGGGTCGAGCCGGCGGAAGTAAATTCCGGTAAGCAGCGTTCCTATCAGACCCAGCGGGCCTACGTAAGGACTGCCGACAATGGCAATCCAGACTGGTCTGACTACGACGCCAATTGCCTGGTTCAATGTAAGCTGATTCAAATTGAAACTTTCCCATGGGATCCGGGCGTGCCCAATCACCGGAGCGCCTGCACCGATGTGCCGAATCATTTCGCCTGTAGCGATGTACATTGGGAGGATTGCAGCTCCCGCGAGTCCGAACGCAATACCACCGCATACCGCCAGAGACCAGGCTACGCGCCAGACGTCTGCAAAACGCCGCTGTAGACACGTCCATGCAATACCCGACGCAAATAGCATCAGACATGTCATGGCGGTGTGAATTACCGACTGTGAGGCACTCGCCAATGCCAGAAGGCCTGCCGCAATGGAAAACACGAGTATTCCACGGGCCTTCCCGGGAAATCGCAGTAACAGCACTCCTCCGGCAAGCACTAACGGTAGCCACGCATAGCTGGCTGTAATAGTGATCCAGCTTGCGTACAGTTCCGTATTCCGCGCCAGCATCCCGACGGATGCGCCAATGTATGATGCCCATGGCGTGATTGTAGCGCACCGTAACAGCACATAAAGGCTGACATAAAAAACGAAGATGTGGAGTAGCGTTAGATTGGTTAGCGTGTAAAGGGAGGCCAATGGTCCCCCATAGTTAATCAGCCCAAAAAAATAAAATGGGTAGAGAATCGAAAAGTGTGGACTCTCGAATACTGGAAAGCCCGTTCCAATATCCGGCAGGTAATACGGAACTGCGCCAGACGACGCCAGGCGCGAGACCTCGGAAAATATAGGCCCATAGATGTAGACATTGTCCATAAAAGGGCCAAAGAGCAGCCTCGACGCTAGAAATGGCGCGTAACGAAGCAAAAAGGTAATAATCAGGGCGAGAACAGCAAAGCTATCCCAAGCACTATTGCGGTGCGATCCCACGTTAGTCATTGCATCGGTATGCCATATCTACGTAGTCTATGCCTACCATTGGGGATCATGCCTGCGGCAAATTAATCATCAGGAGCAGATTGCCCACGCGAGGCCGGTTAAGCTAACTGTGCATAGCATGGGCAAGATGATTTCCAATTTACAGAAATTCTCGCGGGCCTCGACCAAAAAAAACCGGCGCTGAAAATCCTGGCGCTGGCAAATTGAAGTAGTTTCGGCGATAAGGTTGCTGCGAATGGAAGCGACGCCCGGCAAAAGGATTTTGATAATCGAAGACGAACGCGACGTCGTCGATCTTCTGACGCTCAACCTGCGCAAGGCAGGGTACACGCTCGCGACGGCAACCGATGGCGCTGCTGGATTGGATAAAGCGCGCAGTGAAAAACCGGCTTTAGAATGCCTGGGCTGGAGATCTGCAAAATTCTGAAAAGCGATCCTGCAACGCGCCAAATCCCAATCATGATGTTAACAGCCAAGGCCGAAGAGATCGACCGGATAGTGGGCTTGGAATTTGGCGCCGACGATTATGTGACGAAAGTGGTTTTACGTATCGGAGCGATAATGCGCCGAGCCGATACGAAAGAAGACGAAGAACATCTGGCGGTCGGTCCGATTGTGATTGATGCGGCGCGCCACGAAGTCTCGGTCAACGGAAAGCGGGTCAACCTCACCAGTCTTGAATTTAAACTTTTGCGGACGCTCGTGCAGCGACGCGGCCGGGTCCAGGCGCGCGACCGTTTGCTCAATGATGTGTGGGGCTACGAAAGTGTCATCGATACGCGCACCGTGGACACGCACGTGCGCCGCTTGCGAAAAAAACTCGGGAAAGCTGCCGATGTGATCGAAAGCGTGCGCGGTTTCGGTTATCGACTGCGGGAAAATTGACGCGTGATGTCGTGGCTGTTTCTGGGTGTAATCTGCATCCTATTTGCAGTGACGGCGGTGGTTGTCTGGCAAAAATGGGTCGCGCCGTGGCGACAAATCGAGCAGCTCGTCAGACAAATTGTCGGGAATGAACATCCGCGCACCTTCCTGGTCGGGGGCGGGCCCGAATCGAAACGCGTTGGCCTGGCGCTGGAGAATATTTTTGCGCGCCAGCAGGAGCTTGGTCGCCAGATCGCAGGACGCGAATCCGGCACGCAGACAATCCTCCGCGCGATGCAGGATGGTCTGCTCGTGGTCGATAAGAGTCTGCGCGTAACTTTGGTCAACCAAGCTTTTCGGAAACTGTTCGGTCTGCCAGAAATCTCATTGGGAGCGCCACTACTCGACGTTGTTCGCGAGGCCACGGTTGATCGGCTGATCGCGGAAACACTGCGGACTGGCAAGGCGATGCAGAGCGAATTGGTTCGTGCTGATTCGAAAACGAATTCCGAACGCGATGTGGAAATCAGTGCTGTCCCAGTGAAGGACGATGCGGGTCTAACAACTGGCGCGGTAGTCCTATTTCACGACATAACGCAGCTCAAACAAACCGATAAGGTGCGGCGGGATTTTGTGGCGAATGTTTCGCACGAGTTGCGCACGCCGTTGTCGATCTTGCGCGGATACATCGAGACGTTGCTGGATAATCCCCAAACGTCGGACAAAGAATTGTCGCGCATCCTGCGGGTGATGGAACGGCATTCCAAGCGGCTCGGGTTGCTGGTCGATGACTTGCTTACCCTAGCCCGCTTAGAGTCGCGTAGCGCGGGTTTACAATTCAGCGATGTCCAATTGGCGGAATTGTTCCAGAGCGTCATTCGCGATTGGGAAAAAAAGTTGGCGGAGAAGCAACTGAAAGTAGTTGTCGATCTTTCGCCGGATGAAACCCGGCTGCATGAAGTTCTCTATAATTTGCTGGATAACGCCCTGAAATATTCGCTTGAGAACGGAGAGATTCGTTTGCGAGCGGTCCACCGCGGTCCTGAGATCGTGCTCAGCGTGACCGATAATGGGATTGGGATCAGCAAAGGTGATTTGCCACGGATTTTCGAGCGCTTCTATCGTGCTGACAAAGCGCGCAGCCGCGAGCTTGGTGGTACCGGTCTCGGGCTCGCGATTGTGAAACACATCGCCCAATTGCACGGCGGCCGCGTAGAAGCCGAGAGCGAGCTCGGAAAAGGAACCACTATCCGCGTGATCTTGCCCGCGCGTTTGTAGCCGCCGCCCTGTGGGCGGCGCAACGCACGTCACTGGTAGCACTCCGGGGCAGCGCTTCGCACAGCGAAGCGACTACACCTACCGCTGTCACACAAAAGTAACATTAAAGATTTTGACGCTTCGCCGCGCGCTGCGGGAGGCTGAGAAGTATGAAATCTCTCAGATTTAGCCGCAAAATTCTGGCGATCGTGCTCTTGATCGGAATAAGTGCGACCGCCTCAGCACAGATGATGATTAACGGCGCAGGCGCAACGTTCCCCTATCCGAT
>VBQC01000008.1 GCA_005887825.1 Verrucomicrobiota bacterium
TGATATGAGTCCCAGCATGAACAGAAACATTTTCTACATAATCGGAGTAGTTGTCGTTATCGTTATCGTCCTCAAAGTCCTCGGGGTGTTCTAGGAGTCGGCCTTGCTGGCGGATTGCCAGGGAAAAAGACTCTTCGTTGCCGAGGCGCATCGCGGGGACGGTCACCGATTCATTGTGCGTGCGGATGAAAAGTTAACTGCTTTTGTCGAACTCGAATCGGCGATTTCGATCCACGCGGGAGCTCGCATCTAAGTTCCTTTTGGTTTGTCACGCTTCTCGATTTGCTGAAGCTTCGTTTCCGGAAGCCCGGCGTAAAGAGACTCGATAACTTTTGGCTGCGTGATCATCGCATCAGCGATCACATTGAGTAGGCTGCAGAGTTGCGTAGCTGTAGTCGGCTGATCGCGAAGATCAATTTGGCCAGGATGAACGGCTTCGTTTCCAATGACTCTTACAATATCCAGACTTTTTTGAATTTTGGGATTGAGCCCCTTCTTAACGAGGGCGGCGATATCTGCGTTAACATCTTTCCCGGACTCTCCAAGAAATCCGCAGAGCTTTTGGACGCAAAGCCGGAGCAGCGCGCAGGCACCACGAGGAGAGCGGGAGATAATTGCCCTCGCCTCTTCGTAATCTGTTTTGATTTCCTCCGGAAGATCGGGATTAGGCAACGGCGCAGAACTTGAACCAGGGTAAATCATCCCGCCACTTATCCAAACGCTGTACTCATTGCAGTGTGCGCACCGGCAAAAAGAGGTATTTTCAACTCCCTTCCAGCCCCCATGGCTGATGTACGCCTCGAACCAAAGCTGATTAGCATAAGCGTTGCAGTGAGGGCAGTGAAAGGCGGTGCTCCTAAACGTAGGCGGGGTAAAAGGTTGTTGCATCGCAGCGTCACCAAGAACGTAACAGTTACTCTAAAGGAGGAAACTGGAAACTCACCACTCTTTGAACTCGCCTGCATGCTCGTGCGTTTCGATCACATTGCCCGCTGCGTAGTAAACGTGAATCACAGCATCGTGCGAGCGGCTGTAAAACTTTGCGTATCCGATTGCGTTGCTGATTTGCGTCCGGCCTGCCGTACCACACGCGCCGCCACTGCGATAGCTCAAGATTAAAAGCCTCATTCCACGTCGCTAGAGGGGCGCTGTACACGTTTTGATGCAGTTATCGGCTTCCTTTAGCCACTGGCTCAGGTGCGTTCTTGGTGGCGCGATATATTTGATGAAAGCGATTTGTTGATACGGGACATACACCAAGCGAAAAGTACAAACGGTACAGCAAACCACCAGCGCCCGACGTAAACGTCGCACTCAGTTGGCGGGAAAATGCACGTGAACACAGTGCAAATGCTCAGGCTAGAAAATAGTGTTCGAGCACACTCGCTTGGGGGAACAATGCACATCAGTAGAGTACCCATACTGAGGCTAGAAAACAGTATCTTTTCTGCCATCATCTTCGTGTAAAGAGTGCGATCTATTAATGGGCGGTCACGAATCCATTTCCAAAGTTGGTCGTTTGTTTTGCGCTGTGTGTGTTTCCACAATTTCCTACACAACCATAACCAGAAACGCGAGTACGGGCCTTCGAGCACGTCCAAGACCAAACCCAGCATATACGAAAAGATTAGGCCAATACCCAGCTTGTTAAGATCATCCAAACCCTTCCATCTGCAATAGGTGCCGAGAATTAATGCTCCAGGAACAACACGGGCGATTATGTCATAGTAAATCTCAGGAATCGCCGATCCCTTTAGACTCGTTTCTTCACTCATCACGTGTCGATGCTCAATCGCTCAAAGCAAACCGTTCAATTCGAGGTTATCCCTGATAATACTTCGATATTGATCGCCCAAGGGGAGAGGCAAGAACCAACTCGACCCTTTCCCACCGGTCTCCCAATTCCCGACACCCCCGTATCCGTCGGGATTGTGAATTTTGTATTTGCCGTCAGCCCAGTCTGTCACGGATTTAATCGCAAGATTAATGTGCTTGTCTGGGATCGGTTCTCCGATGATCTGCTTCACTTCGTCGATTGTTGGTATAGCAGCATAATCTGTAATCTTCACAGATCCATCAGGCGCGCCGTCATCATGTAAAACGAATAAAATGCCGTCCCTCAGCGGGTTTGTTCTCAATAGGAACAACTGGCTTCTCCGATGTAGTCCAAGAGGGTTGGCGTTGATTTCCTGCTTCGCTTTCACGGGTTCGGGTAGTGCGTCGTAAACCCTGCGATTAGCGCGCTAGAAAATCATTAAGAACCACTTCGTCATTTCTTGCCAAAATATTCGGCTCCCTCAGTAACTTGCGCGCCTTTAACAAACCATGCACATCGGAAATCCCGACCGTCCTTCCCTTCGAAAAGCGTTCGACTGACTCCGTCTCGCAACGCATAAAACGACAGATGTTCAACGAACAAATTACCACTACTGCGAGTCCAATGGCGACGACGGTTGCCCGTGCCGGGTAAGTCCATGTAAGCGCCAAGGAATATTTAATCGGGTCGGTATTGAAGTTAAAAAACAGGTAGTAGATGCCTGCCAATATCAGTATCCATTTTACAATGTTCATTCTTTGAAATCGCCAGTATGCTCGTGCACCTCGATTACATTGCCGGTTTCATCGTAAACGCGAATCACGGCATCGTGTAAGCGGCTGAAAAACTTTTCGTAGCCGATCGCGTAGCTGATTGCGTCCGGCTCGCCATACCACAGGCGAGCGAACGGCAACGCATCGGAAATTAGATCGACGCCGCGATGATCTTTGCGCGGTCGCACTTCGTAAACCTGCATTTTTGCATCCCCCATCACTGAACCTCTATTTTCATCACCGGGTGTACTTCCCATGCCGCGTAGTCGGGCAGCCGCTTGCGTCGGTTTGATTGGTCTTTGGGCGCATGGCCAATGTCGAAGTACGCTTTGCCGGTAACGGTGATGATCGGTGCTTCGTTGATTGCCAGTTTTTTTCGCAGATCGGCGATTGCCCTCTTTTGGCATTCAGGCCCCTAACGGGGTCTTGAGCAGTTGAACCT
Organism: Verrucomicrobiota bacterium; assembly: GCA_005887825.1. GTDB lineage: Bacteria > Verrucomicrobiota > Verrucomicrobiia > Chthoniobacterales > UBA10450 > Udaeobacter. The sequence goes on from VBQC01000008.1 coordinate 3,032, forward strand.
CCTTCATCAAGACTTTACCTCTTCCTTCGATGACGAGATTTAGCTTGATCAGGTCGGGTCGTTGGCCCTTCTTCAGGTAGAAGGGAATCTCATAGGAAGCCCAGTCGGTGGGCCCAGTGATAGCTTGGTTCAGACCCTTTGAGAAGAACTCCCCGCGACCCGGTAGGCGGCACCACATTTCCAGGAACGCGCGGCCAGCCAGACCCTCGGTCTTCATTGTTGCTCTGTAAGTCAGGAGGCACTGCTCAGCGTCCGGGTTTTGAATCTCGAATAGCCGGATCGTTTGGTCTTCCTTCGCATCAACAACCCAGCGATCTTGCTCGACGGTGATCGAGTCCTTGCTCAACGTCGCGTCACTGGTTTGGAAGAGCCGAATCGTCTTGGGAGGCCCCGAAGGTTTGGGAGCGCTGAAGATCGACTTGAACCAGTTAAGCATAGTCCCCTCCCAGCTCCGAACTATAATTAGACGGCATTTTGCAATCTGTTTCTTGCCGCACAGAAGGGGTCAAAAGGCTGCATGGTCTTAGAATCCCTGTCTCTTGCCTTGGAACTCGAGCCAGCGGAACATTGAGATATGAAAGCACGACTGGTCAAATTTGGCGAGATCGAGGTCGAGGGAAAGCGCTACACGCATGATGTGGTGATCGACGGCGGCAAAGTGCGGATCTCCATTTTAAACTCGCCTGGACGGCTTTGCGGGAACTAAGATGCCACCGTCCTATGCCGTTTCGGCAAACCATCGCAGCGAAGATCTTCGGGCTCGCCATAATCTTGTTGCTGCTCACCATTGGGCTTGCCGGTTTTTTGCTGCTTGAGGTAACCCGTACGAAGCAGGATCTCACGGTCGTAGCAAATTTCGATCTGCCGCTTACCCAGTCCGTGGCACGGATGCATGAGTTCGGGCTTCGACGGCGTCTTGCGTTTGAACGTTGGTTCGGCTCTTTGAACGCTCCTCAGCCAAATCCCGAAATTGTTGCCGAGGCGACCGAGAACTACGCGCTTTTTACTCGCAAACTTACAGACGAATTTTCCGCGGCCCGACGCATCATTGGCAGCTATCCGAAGAACGCACCCGGCAGTCAGACGCTCGCCGAGGTAGAGACGCTCATGGATCAAATTGAACCGGCCTATCAGATCATCAACAATCGTCAGCGCGAGGTGCTCGACATGCAACTCGCCGGTCAACATGACAAGGCCAACCAGCAGT
>VBQC01000009.1 GCA_005887825.1 Verrucomicrobiota bacterium
CGAATTAATGCCCTTGATCTTTCATGCGCGGACGCAAAATTCGACGTCGTCATTGCTTCGAGGCTCTTCACTATCCTACCGGAACAAAATCGCGTTATCGCGGAAATGTACCGCGTATTGAAACCAGGGGGGCGCTGTTTCATCGCCGAGCCGCGCCATGTCATTTGGGCGTCGATTCCGCTGTTTGCAATGTGGGTGCTGGTTCGCTTAATCCGGGCCCGGAATGGTTATCGGGAACCGCACAAAGCAACGGTATTTTCGACAAGCGCGTTCGAGAATTTGTTCCCAACGCAGCCATGGAAACAGATTAAAATCTGGCAGGACGGACGCTACCAATACGCTCTTTGCGAAAGAGCATAGCGCGGCCACCGCGCGACTGAATGAGAACGGTTGATCGCGTTCTTGACCCAAATAGGCCGGCTGACATTGATGGCGGTTCCTGCGCACTGGCGGTGATGACCAAAGCCCCGCGAGCGGGAGAGGTGAAGACGCGTCTCGTCCCGCCGCTTACGCATGATGAAGCCGCACAACTGAACAGTTCATTTCTACGTGACATAGCGGGTGCGATTTCCGCGGCGATTGGAGAAACCGCGCGTAGCTGCAGCCAGCACCCTGTGGATGGCGCGGCAGGCAGTCAAGCGGCTATCCAGCGAATGGCCAGCGGCGTCGGCGTTTACACTCCGCGGGGCGCCGAGGCGGCATATGAAAATATCTTGCCGGAAGAGTTTTTTCTCATTGCGCAGCGCGGCCACAATTTTGGCGATCGCCTAATTTTTGCGGCCGAAGATTTGTTCAAAGTCGGATTCACTTCCATTTGTCTGATTAACTCAGATAGCCCGACCGTTCCGGCCGGGAATTTTTCGCAGGCGGTAGAACTCCTGCAGTTGCCGGGAGATCGCATTGTCCTCGGCCCTTCCGACGACGGGGGCTACTATTTGATCGGGCTCAAAAAACTGCATCGCGGAATGTTCGAACGAATCGACTGGAGCACGGAACGTGTGCTTGATCAGACATTGCAACGCGCAGCCCAGATCGGAGTGGACGTGAAATTGTTGCCTGCCGGCTACGACGTCGATGATTTTGCAACATTAGAGCGATTGTGCAGTGAATTACTTGGGGAAAACTCGTCTCGTGGTCGCGGGATTGCGCCGAATACCCGAAAATTCCTAGCCGCCATCATCAAGCGGGAGGGCCGCAGCCGCATCTGGCCGGTTGGGAAATAAATTGTAGAACAGGCGCTCCGCCTGCCAAAACAACAGCAACCGGAGAGGTTGCCCTACAAAACCGTGTCTATTACGCTGCGCGTGTCATGTCGAAGCATGGAAAACGCGCCCTTGTGACCGGTGGCGCGGGCCTGATCGGCTCGCATGTTACGGATCTGCTGGTGGGTGAGGGCTGGAAAGTGCGCGTGCTCGATAATCTTGAGCCGAATACGCACAAACGCGGCAAGCCAGCGTGGATTAACCCGAACGCGGGATTCATCGAAGGCGATTTGCGCGATCGCGAAACCATTACGGCTGCACTGGACAAGATCGACGTCGTCTTTCACCAGGCTGCCTATGGCGGTTACATGCCGGAGATCGCCAAATTCGTGCACGTGAATTCACTCGGCACGGCTCAAATGCTCGAAGTTATTCGCGAAAAGCATCTGCCAATTAGAAAAATTGTCGTTGCGAGCTCGCAGGCTGTTTATAGCGAAGGCGCGGGCGAATGCCCAAATCACGGATTGGTTTTCCCGTCTGTGCGTCCCGTTGAGCAACTGCGCAAAGGCGATTGGGAAGTGCGTTGCCCGAGCTGCGGCGCGATCACAAAAAGTGTTCCGACGCCGGAAAACGCGCCGGTCGCCGGCGAGACCGTTTACGGCCTGACGAAGGTCGATCAGGAAAGATTAGTGCTGCTTTGGGGGAGACAGGTCGGCACCCCCACGGTGGCGTTGCGTTACTCCTGCACCTATGGACCGCGCCAATCGACCTTCAATCCATACACCGGCGTGATCGCGATTTTTTGCACGCGTTTGCTGAATAATTTGCCACCGGTCCTTTACGAAGACGGCGAACAAACCCGCGACTTTTCCTTCGTTGAAGATATCGCGCGGGCCAATTTGCTCGCCGCCGAAACAGACAAGCTTGATGGATTGCCGGTGAACGTCGGCAGCGGATGCGGCGTCACGATTCGAGAGATTGCGAAGGAAGTTTCCAATGCGCTCAAGATCGACATCGAGCCAGAGGTGAACAGCGAATTTCGCCCAGGCGAGATGCGCCATCTCACCAGCGACACGACGCGAATGGGTAGCGCCGGCTACGAATCGCATGTCGATCTTACCGAAGGAATTCAGCGGTACATCGATTGGATCCGCACGCAGACCGACATCCGTGATTATTTCAGCGAAGCGGAGAAGATCCTGCGCAATAAAGGCATTGTGCACAAAGTGCAAAAAGCAGCGCGATGAAAATTTCCGGCGCGATCGATTTCAACGCGCCAGCATTGAATTACGCCCGCAAGGATTTTCCATTGCTCGAGGCGGACGCGAGCGTTCAGAAAGCACTAGAGACAATCCGGCGCGAAGGGATTGGTGAGCGGGTCATTTATTTTTACGTGGGCGATGAGCGCGAACGCCTCGTTGGCGTTGTTCCCACCCGGCGTTTGCTCACGGCGGCCCCGGCGACTCGATTGCGGGAAATAATGGTGCCGCGCGTGATCGCCTTGCCGGCGGAAGCGACCGTTTTTGAAGCCTGCGAATTTTTCGTGCTCTACAAATTTCTGGCGTTTCCGCTGGTGGATGCGGAGCGTCGCATCGTTGGAATTGTCGACACGGATATTTTCATGGAGAGCATTCTTGAGAGCGAGGAAAGAAACGAAGGAGTGCGCGATGATTTTTTCGAGGCTCTTGGGTTTCATCTTGCCCAGGTGCGCGGTGCATCTCCGTGGCGCATTTTCCGTTATCGTTTTCCATGGTTGCTGGTGACTGTGGCCGGCGGAACCGTCTGTGCACTCCTGGCCGGCTTTTTTGAAGCAACGCTGGCGCGCAGTCTTATCATCGCATTTTTTCTCATCATGGTGCTCGGTTTAAATGAAAGCGTGAGCGCACAATCGATGAGCGTTACGACCCAGGCGCTGCGGTCCGTGCCTGTCACCTGGCAGTGGTTTAAAATTGCATTCCAACGAGAAATCGCCACCGCGCTTCTGCTCGGGCTCACTTGCGGCACGCTGGTGGGCATCATCGTTTGGATCTGGCGCGCTGACAGACGCAGTGCGTTTGTCATCGGCGGAAGCATCGCGCTCTCGCTAGTGAGCGCGTGTGTGATCGGTCTCTGCGTGCCGTCGTTCCTGCACCGATTGAAACTCGATCCGAAAATCGCGGCCGGCCCAGTCACCCTTGCGCTCGCGGACATTTTTGCGCTCGTTATCTATTTTACCAGCGCGTGGGTGGTGCTGCGATGATGAGCGCGGTTTCAGTCGTTATTCCGGCGCTTAACGAGGAGGAACCGATTGTCGGCGTTGTGCGCGAAGTCGCGGCGACGAACGTCCCCGTCGAGATCATCGTGGTTGATAACGACAGTAACGATCGGACTGCGCAACGCGCTCGCGAAGCTGGCGCTCGCGTCGTGAAAGCGCCGCGTGGATACGGACGCGCCTGTGCTGCCGGAGTCACCGCGTTGCAGCTAGGCTGCGACATTGTTGTTTTTCTCGACGGCGACGGCAGCGATTGCCCCGAGTTCATAACTCAACTTGTCGGCCCAATTGCGGCTGGCACACACGATTTCGTAATCGGCTCGCGCGCGTGCGGGCAACGCGAAGCAGGCAGCATGAATTTCCAGCAGGTTCTATCCGGGCAAATCGTCGGTGCGGTTCTACGATGGCTTTATGGTGTTCGTTACACTGATATGTGCCCGTTTCGCGCGATTCGTCGCGATGCGCTGGAGCGGCTCGGCATGCGCGAGCAGACCTACGGCTGGAATCTGGAGATGCAGATGAAAGCCGCGCGCGCCGGACTCCGGATTCTCGAAATTCCCGTGAATCATCGCCGGCGTGCCGGTGGAGAATCGAAAGTTTCCGGCACGTTGCGCGGGACATTTGCCGCCGGCGCGCGCATCATCGCGACGCTCGTTCGCGTGGCCGCGAGCGGAACATAGGCTTGTAGCCTGTGCGCCCAACGGGCATTCTGTCCGTTGTTTACAGTTCAGCGGAGTGCAACTCCGGCTGGGCGTGCCGACTAAAAGTCTATGTTCCATTTCGCACGGCAGTAAGATTGACAATCGATGAGTTGGACGAAAACGCTCTCAACCGGCTTGCTTGCTGGCTTCGTTGCGGCAATCGCCATGACCGCCATGATGTTGTTGCTCGCGTGTTTCGGCGTAGCGACGCCGCTGATAATCATTGGTGATCGGCTTTCGGCTTTTATTCCGCCGGGGCCATTTCTTTCGCTCATGGGAAAGGTCGGCGGCTACAATCACCTGAAACAGATTGGCGTTGGATCGACAATCGCAGGCCAGCTTGTTGTTGGCGCGATTGGTGGAGCGATTTTCGGATTTTGCATGCGGCGCGACCCCAGAAAGCCTGCGACGCTCGCGACAATCGCCGTCTTCGTCGTGCTGCCGATTATTGCTGTCGCGATCGCACTTTGGCCGGTGCTTGGTACTAGTTACCGCGGGTTGCCAATTGATGTCGCGCGTCTGGCAACCCTTGTCGGCTTCGCGCTGAGCGTTTTTGTTTTCGAGCGAACTCTCACTGCCGGCTTCCGATTTCTCACGCGACCAAAAACCAAGAGCGAAGATCGCGAATTCACTCCGGCAATCGGGAGACGTGCATTTCTGCTGAGCGCGATTGGAGTCGCAGTGGCCGGGGGTGGAGTCGCGTTGGCGCGTAAACTTTATCGCGCCGCCACCTTTAGTTATGATGGCACACAATACAAAGGCCGCATCGTCCAGCCGATCACGCCGAATGATTTGTTTTACTGCGTGACGAAGAACGTGGTTGATCCGCGAGTAAATGTCGATCTTTGGCACCTTGAAGTTACGGGGCTGGTGCGAAATCGGGCGATTTGGCGATTTGAGGATCTCCTGGGATTCCCTGCGCGGGAACAGCAAACGACGCTGATGTGCATCAGCAACGGCTTGGACGCGGGTTTAATCAGCAACGCTGTCTGGAAAGGTATTCCGCTACACGATTTGCTTGATCAGGCTGTGCCGCTTTCAAGCGCCGCGCGCGTGCGCCTCCACGGCGTCGACAATTACACCGACACCATTCCACTGGAGAAAGCTATGGAGCCGACGACGCTGCTCTCGTACGAAATGAACGGCGTCCTGTTGCCGCACCGGCATGGCTATCCGTTGCGCGTGGTCGTTCCGGGTTACTTCGGCGAGAAACATGTGAAATGGCTCACCCGCATCGAACTGGCTGACACAAGCGCAAAAGGATTTTACGAAGCGCAAGGCTGGGGTCCTGACTTCATCGTGCCCACGCGCTCGCGTATCGACGTGCCGGATCACGAATCACGGTTCTCGATTCACGAATTACGGGAACCGATCGAAGTGAAAGGCATTGCCTACGGTGGCGACCGGGGGATTTCGCGCGTGGAGTTGAGCTTCGATGATGGCAAAACGTGGAACGACGCCGCGATTTATTATGCCGGCGGCGATCTCGCCTGGTCGCTTTGGAAAACGGACTGGATGCCGGAGCAACCAGGCGACTATACACTCGTCGTGCGCGCTACCGACGGCGAAGGCGACGTGCAGGAATGGGAGGAAGATCGCAGCCCGTTTTCCGGCGTGACCGGGTTTCATAAGATCGTCGGACATGTAACGGCCTGAGTTCGATGAGACGGCGACGATCCTATCGCCCGCGAGGTGCATCCCAGGGAGGCAGGGACAGAATGTTCGCTGGCCGTACGGGCTACAAGCCTATGTTCCGGCTTGCGACGTGTGCTAGATTTACTCATGGAGAAAGTGATCATTGTTGGAAGCGGCTGCGCGGGGTTGACCGCAGCGATTTATGCGGCGCGCGCAAACCTGAGCCCGCTGGTGCTGGAAGGCCGTCAGCCTGGGGGACAGCTTTCGACCACGACACTGGTCGAGAATTTTCCGGGGTTTCCGGACGGGATCGATGGACCGCAATTGATCGTGAACATGCATCAACAGGCCGAAAAATTCGGAGCGCGTTTTTCGTACGCAGAACTGACCGATTTCGAGCCGCGCAACAGTCACGTTCGCATCAAGGCGGACGATGAATGGCTCGAAACGCAGGCGCTCATCATCGCGAGTGGAGCGTCGGCACGCTATCTGGGACTCGAGAATGAAGAGAAGCTGATCGGTCATGGCCTGACTTCGTGCGCGACGTGCGACGGCGCGTTTTACAAGAACGTGCCGGTCGCCGTCATCGGTGGCGGCGATTCCGCGGCAGAAGAATCGCTTTTTCTCACCCGATTCGCTTCGCACGTCTATTTGATTCACCGGCGCGATAAATTGCGCGCGTCGAAAATCATGGCCGACCGTGTTTTCGCAAACAAAAAGATCGAGCCGATCTGGAACACAGTGGTGACAAGATATATTCCGGATGAAAAAGGCGAGATGCGCGCGGTGCGAGTGCGCAATGTGAAAACGAACGAGGAGCGCGAATTGCCGGTCGCGTGCGTGTTCGTGGCCATTGGCCACGACCCCAATACAAAAGCATTTGCGGGAAAGCTCGACGCCGATCCAGAGGGTTATTTGATCGCGAAAAATCTGGCCGAGAGCAAACATCCCGGTGTTTTCATCGCAGGCGACGTGGCCGACCGCGTCTACAAACAAGCAGTCACCGCCGCCGGATCGGGCTGTGCCGCGGCCATGGACGCGGAGAAATATTTGAGCGAGCTGGAGAAGTGATTTGCGATTTGGGAGTTGCGAATTGCGATTGGCCGATGACTGAACGCGAACTCCTTGATCGGACTAAGAAATTTGCACTGCGCGTTTTCAAACTTGTTGGGGCTCTGCCCCGAACGATTCAGGGAAAGGCAGTGGCTGCGCAACTGATAAGGAGCGGCACGTCTGTAGCAGCGAACTACCGCGCTGCTTGCCGAGCACGCTCAAAACCCGAATTCATTGCAAAGCTTGGCGTGGTCGAAGAAGAAGCGGACGAAAGCGCCCTTTGGCTAGGGTTAATAATTGAGACGGATTTGCTCAGTGCCGGCAAAGTGAAGCCTCTATTAACCGAGGCAGGCGAAATCGTCGCGATCATGGCCTCGTCGAAGAAAACGGCCTCGCGCCTTTTGTTGAGATCGCAAATTGCAAATCGCAAATGCAGTGAAGATTTGTGATCTGACGCAGTTCTATTCGCCGCTGAGCGGTGGCGTGAAACGGTACGTCCATGAGAAGATCGCGTACATCGATGAGCACTCGCCCGACGATGAGCACCTTCTCCTTGTTCCGGGACCAAAGACGCAAATAACTTCCAGCCCAAGATCGCGCATTTATTCAATTCACTCACCGTTGCTTTCGCGCACGTCGCGTTATCGCGCCCTACTAAATCTGCGCGCCGTCGGAGATATCCTGGAACAGGAACGGCCTGACATCATCGAATCGAGCGACCCATACCAAATTGGGTGGAAAGCGATTGCGATCGGCCGTTCCCTGAGAATTCCGGTGGTTGGTTTTTATCATTCGCATTTCCCGGAAGCCTATCTGCGCGG
>VBQC01000010.1 GCA_005887825.1 Verrucomicrobiota bacterium
CCCGGTTCGTAGGACAGTATCTGATCGACAATTTGCTGAGGCGTTTGGCGACTCAGCGGCCGACCCGTCACCGGATCGTGCGGCTGACCAATAGCGGAAAAAAGGACGCGGAGATAATCATAAGTTTCAGTGGTGGTCGCGATTGTCGATCTTGGATTCGTGCCCGCGCTGCGCTGCTCGATGGCAATAGCAGGCGAAAGACCCTCGATAAAATCGATATTTGGCTTCTCCATCTGATCGAGGAACTGTCGAGCATAAGCCGAGAGGCTTTCGACATATCGGCGCTGCCCTTCGGCATAAAGAGTGTCGAAAGCCAGCGAGGATTTCCCCGAGCCACTCAGACCGGTAATGACCACCAGCTTCTCCCGTGGAATCTCCACATGAAGGTTCTTGAGATTGTGCTGGCGGGCACCGCTGACTTTGATAACTTGCGCAGGCATTCTGACGGAGAATGTCAAACCTATCAGTCAAGCACAGCCGTTCCTTTTCTCCAGCGAAATTGCGGGAAGTTTCAAGATCAGCGCATGAACAGCGATTTTGCTGGCCCGAACCGGTTCAGTAGGTCTTCAGGGTGGTCACCGGCAGCAAAAGTCGGAGAGTTTGCCTACTGGACGGCGGTCGCAGTTATCTTCGCATGGGCGGCGTGGCTGCGGTTCCGGCTACCGCTCGAGCCGATCGCTGTTCCTGACTATCTATTACCGGCGCTCAAAAAATTGATTGGGGACGAGTTTGGCGATATAGCGCTGGGGCGTACCATTATCTATCCGGGATTCGTGTATCTCGTGTTGCGAGTCTTTGGAGATTTTCGGGGGATTACGGTCATTCAGCATCTTCTTGGGTTGGTGGCTGGCGGTGTGTTGCTGCTCACTTGGCGACGGATTCGCGATTTCATTCCAAGTGCGCATTTGCCATTTCCGATTTATCGCTGTCTGGGATTAATAGCTGCGGCAATTTATATTTTTTCCAGAGAGCCGCTCTGGTTTGAAATGAGCATTCGGCCGGAGGGCATTTGCGGATTTTTGATCAGCATAAATCTCTACTTTCTCCTCCGATTCACTGCTTGCTGTTTTTTGGAAAGCCGCCGAACGGCCACGGTCACCTATGGAATCGCGACTGTGTTCAGCTCGATCCTGCTGGCTTCAGTGAAGCCAAGTTTTTGGCTGACTGCGATCGTCGTAGTGGTACCGGTCGCCACGCTTTTCTTTCGACGGGGCTGGTTTCGGCAAAAGATTCTGCTCGGTGGAGCGGTGGCAGCGAGCGCAGCGTTGTTATTATTACCGGAGCGCTTCCTAATCCGTAATAACGACGTGAATGAGTGCTTTTTGCCGACCCAGCTCTTCGTAATTCATGCGAACTTAATCCGTGATCAAATGGGTGATGATCTGGAACGCAATGCGAAAGTCCCCTATCCACGGGAGTGGCTTGAGCGTGTTCACGCTGTGCTTAGCGCCGAGATCGCAAAATCTTTCGCGGCTTGGCCGCAGCATTATCGCACACTGGGTTTCGATCCTGATTATTTGATGTACTACCAGACCTCGATCGCCGCGCAATTACACAAGGAATTCGGAAATAACATTTCTGCTCTCTGCACTTTTTACTGGTTCTACTACTGGCGAATCTGGCGGCAGCGACCGTTATGCGCCGAAGTGCCCGGCCTATCGACTAAGGAACTTTCTCTCGCTTAGCGAGGACTATAAACGCAGCGTTACTTCCCTTGGCTCCGAACCCTATCGCAAAGTTTGGACAGCTTATCCTCCAGCTATGAATTTTATGAGCCGGACGGAGCTGTTGGCACGCACTGCGCCGCTCGTGGAACAGCCAGCTTATATTCGGAGACCACTCGGCATTCTGGCGGCAACGTATCTGCCATTATTATTGATCGCGCTCGCGCTAAGCGTTGCGGTGTTCTCGCACGAGGGAACCCGAAGACGGCTCGGCTGGCTCGCGGCTATAGTCCTTTTCGCCTATGTGTATAGTGCAGCGAATTGCTTCGAAGTTGCAGTTGTTCATTCGTTGGATAATCCCCGCTACCTCACCGTGCAAATGTTCTTTGCGATTCTCGCGCAATTCCTGACAGCGCTGCTGATTTTTGAGGTTCTTCTTGCGAGTCGAGCGCTGATTAGCGGCAGATCTTCTAGGCCAAGTGGGTAGGGATCTACAAAAAATTGATAACGCACGCTCGCCCGTCTGCCATTGTGCTTGTGCATACCACCAATTTTGATAACTTGCGCAGGCATTCTGAACGGGGAATGTCGAACCTATCAGTCAAGCACAGCCATTCGTTTTCTTCAGCGAAATTGCGTCGCTTATCGGGAATCGGCATCGTCTTTCGCTGAGAGCCCGTGAGAGCGACGGCTGGCGTGCCGCCAAGGAAGCGAAAACCTTGAATCGCGCTGGAATTGAAGGAAATTGCGGCCCGAATCTGCGTGGTGGGCCCGCATGGAAGTTGTAATAAACGAGCGCAAGACAAACCAGGAAGCCTGCGGACCGGCTGCGCTGGAACAAAGGCGCGAAGGCGCGCGGCAGCACTTGGCAGCTATCGCCTCGCGCCGCGAAAGTTGGATAAAGCGCAACAGGTATTATTACGAACTCCTAAGCCGACTTCTTCGGTTCCTGGTCGAGCCGGGTAAAAGAGTGCTGTCGGTTCGTTGCGGCACGGGCTATCACTTGGCCGCCGTCGCGCCCAGCGAAGGGAAAGGCGTGGACCTTTGCGCCGAGATAGTGGAAATCGCGCGACAACGCTATCCCGCATTTCACTTCGAAGTCGCTTTTCCAGACAAAGAGGAATTCCGTCAGATTTTCGGATCGGATGAGAAATTCGATTACATCCTCTTCAATGGTATCGGCGACACGGTGGATGTGCTCCAGGCGTTGCGCAACTTGAGGCCGCTATGCCTGCGACACACCCGTTTGCTGGTCGAAACCTATAATCATTTGTGGGAGCCGTTGGTCGCCTTCGCCGAATGGACCGGGATGAAGGTGCCTCTCACGCAGCAAAACTGGCTTTCCACGACCGACATTCGTAACCTGATGAAGCTCGCTGGATTTGAGGTTCTCGAGACACACTGGATCGTGTTGCTGCCAAAGTATGTGCCGTTGCTGTCGGCGTTCTTGAATCGATTCTGCGCGCGTCTGCCATTGTTAAAAAAACTGTGCATGACGCAGATGGTTATTGCCCGAGCGCTGCCGCCGCCGGTTCCAAAGGAAGAGTTGTCGTTCTCGGTGATTGTTCCCTGTAAAGACGAGAGAGGCAATGTGGAAGATGCCGTCCAACGCATACCGCAACTGGGGCGCCAGACGGAAATAATTTTTTGCGACGATCAATCGACCGACGGCACTGCCGATGAGGTCATACGAATATGCTCACTTTACCCCGAAAAGAACATTCGACTCGAACGCGGTCCGGGGGTTTGCAAGTCCAAAAATGTGTGGACCGGGTTTAATGCAGCCAAAGGCGATGTGTTGATGATTCTTGATGCCGACCTAACGACGATGCCCGAGGAGCTGGTTTATTTTGTGGACGTAATTGCCTCGGGCCACGCGGAATTCGTTAACGGATCGCGCCTGGTCTATCCCGTCCCAAAAGGAGCGATGAACGCAGCAAACATGCTGGGCAACAAATTTTTCAGTGTTGCTTTTACCTATCTGCTCGGGCAACGAGTAAAAGATACGCTATGCGGCACCAAAGTCCTCTGGAGAAGCGACTGGGAGCGGATTAAACCGATGCTCGGAAGCTGGGGAACCGAAGACCGATGGGGAGACTATGAGCTGCTATTTGGCGCCGCAAAGTTGAACCTAAAAATTTTGGACCTGCCGGTCCACTACCAGGAACGCATCTATGGTTCCACAAAGATGACCAAGGTCTTTCGGAACGGACTCGTCATGCTAAAGATGTGCTGGCATGGGTTTTTGAAACTAAAACTGGGCTACTAACTCGCTGTCTCAAATTCTAGAGCTGGCGACCAAACGCATGGGTTTCAAATTCCCGGTCAACTGAAAATCTTCTAATGCAAGAGCGCATCGCCAAGGAAATTCAGCACGGCCGCTTCCTGGCCGAGCATGGGGCTGGCGAGATTTGGAATTGGGAGAGTCCAGCGGGCAGACTGCGCTGGGCGCGCCGGGTGAAGATGCTCAGTGGGCATCTCCAGCCGGGAATGAGTGTCCTAGAGCTGGGGTGCGGTACTGGCTATTTCACTCGGGAACTGGCTCGCTCCGGAGCGGACATTATCGCAATTGACGTTTCGCCTGAGCTTCTGGAAATCGCGAGGGTGAACTGTTTTGCGCCAAATGTTCGTTATGAACTCCAGAACGCCTATGAATTGCGCTATCCTGACGCCGAGTTTGATTCAGTGGTGGGCAGCTCGGTTTTGCATCACCTCGAGATCGAAGCGGCACTACGCGAAATTTACCGGGTGTTAAAGCCCGACGGCACAATTTACTTCACAGAGCCAAACATGCTGAATCCTCAGATCGCAATCCAAAAAAATGTGCCCTGGGTGAAGCGAAAACTTGGCGACTCACCGGACGAGACCGCATTCTTCCGGTGGCCGCTCCGGCGACTGCTCGAACGAACGGGCTATCGTGATATTCGGATCGATCCATTTGATTTCCTGCACCCGAAAACGCCGCTTCCGCTGGTAGATCGAATAAACAGGTTAGGCCGTTTTCTCGAAAACATGCCAGTGATCTCGGAGTTCGCCGGTTCGCTGTATATTCGCGCCGTCAAATGAGCAACACGACGGTCGCACTGAGCGAAGAGGCTAACGATCGTGAGATCACGTTGCAAAACCGCGCGCGCCTCGGCGCCAATAAAAATCTGCTCTTCTGGTATCGCGAACTCTACCGTGATCAGTTCAAAGCGTTTCCCGACCCGTCGGCGCTCTCGATCCTCGAGATAGGAAGCGGCACTTCACCTTTGAAGCAATTTCTCTCAAACGTCATCACCAGTGACGTGCTTGAGCTTGATTATCTAGATCTAGTGTTTGACTGCCACGAGATCGACAAATTGGATGCGATCAAAGACGATAGCCTTGATGTGATTACACTCACCAATGTGTTGCATCATCTTAAAAGCCCGATTGCGTTTTTGAACCGCGCGGCCAACAAGTTGAAATCTGGCGGCAAAGTGATCGCCACCGAGCCATTCTTTTCCGCGATTTCAACCGTTATCTTTAAGTATTTGCATCATGAGCCGGTCGATTTCAAAATTTCCGAGCCAGAACTGGAGGAGGTGCAGGGCCCGCTGGCATCGGCCAACATCGCGCTGCCCTGGCTGATTTTTTTCCGCCGGCGCGACTGGCTCCAATGTTTGAATGACAACTTCGATCTCGCCAACCTTTCGCTTCGGCCCTTTAGCGCGCTCTCCTACATGGCTACCGGAGGGATATCGCGCATGCTGCCGGTCCCGCACTTTCTTTATCGCGCGTTATTTCCGGTTGACCTCGCGCTTAGCCGTTATTCTCCGCGGGTATGCGCCTCTTTCTTCACTCTCACTCTCACGCGGCGCTGATGTCGATGCTTTCGCTGCTTCGCAGTGTCGGAAACAAGATTTACCAACACGCCTTTCCAATCTACCGGCCCATTTACGCCGCATATAAGGCAGGCACCGACCGCGTGGAACGGCAGTTACTGAGAAAAGTGCTCTTTCCCGGCGCGATTGTGGTGGATGCCGGGGCAAATATCGGGATTTACTCGCAATTTTTCTCCCGCTGTGTTGGCCCGACCGGCAGCGTCCACGCGTTTGAACCGTCGCCAGATAATTTCAAGCGGTTGCGCGCCGCTACCCGTGCGCTGCCCAACGTCCACGCCTTGCAGTCCGCGA
>VBQC01000062.1 GCA_005887825.1 Verrucomicrobiota bacterium
GGATCATTTCTTCGTCATCGACCGCGACTGCGTCGCCGTTGGATTGGCGAAGAATGTTCAGGATAAGGAAATCGCCGATCGCTTTTGGAACGCGCAGACCCGAGGCACATGTGTGTGCGTCTGGAAATTCCGCCGCCGTGGAATCGCCGTTTGCAAACGCGCGGACGATTGGAGAACAACCAGTGGCTTGCACGGAAAACATGCGCGGCCGTTTTTTCCCGATCCAGCCGAGGGTCTCCATTTCGTCGAACGCTTTCCACATTCCGATGAGGCCGGTGCCGCCACCCGTGGGATACAAGATCACATCGGGAAGTTGCCAGTCCAATTGCTCGGCCAATTCGTAGCCGAGCGTCTTCTTACCCTCGACGCGATACGGCTCTTTAAGCGTGGACATGTCGAACCAACCTTCAGCCGTTTTGCGCCTGGCAATCTCAGCGCCGCAATCGGTGATGAGACCGTCGATGAGACTGACGTGCGCTCCGAGCTCGCGACACTCAATGATGTTCGCGCGCGGAGTGTCGTGCGGCATGAAAATGTGCGCTTCGACACCGGCCCGGGCGGCATAGGCTGCGAGCGCTCCGCCGGCGTTGCCGGCGCTGGGAACCGCGAGCTTGGTCGCGCCAACGTGTTTCGCCATGGATACGGCAACGGCCATGCCGCGCGCTTTGAAACTTTGCGTTGGATTCTGCGATTCGTCTTTGATCCAAAGATGGACGTCGCCAGCGAACTTCTTCGCGCGCAGCAGCGGCGTCCCTCCTTCGCCAAGCGAAACAGGATCGACATCCGCCGGAAGCGGCAACAGTTCGCGATAGCGCCACAACGATTTCTCGCGAGTTCGCAGAGTCTCGCGTTTGAGGCTGTGACCTGCCGCATCGAGATCATAAATGGCAAAAAGCGGTCCGTGACAAGCGGTGCAGAGATTCTGCAATTGTGACCAATCGTGGCGCAGCCCGCACGATGTACATTCCAGATGCGAGAGAAACATTGCGCAATGGAACGTAATTTTCGCGTCACTGCGAATGTCTTGGTAGCGCACGCGTCTCGCGTGCTGGGTTTGGAGTCTCGCCAAAACGGGCTTTCTTGCGCGCGCGCCCGGAAAGAAAAGTACGCGATGGCGAGACGCCATCGCCAGCACGCGAGACGCGTGCGCTACCCAGATCAATCACGCGCTGTTTCATTCTCGCGCTTTGTGGTAATGACGAACGTTTCATGAGCTCGACGGCTTTTCAATCATCACGCAGGCCGTGGTATCGCCCCTCTTTAACGATGCAGATCATGATCGGGCTGATCGTCGGCGGGGTGATCGGCTGGCTGCGGCCCGACTGGGGGAATGCGGTTTATTTTCTGCGCGACATCTTCATCAACCTCATCAAATCCATCATCGCCCCGCTCGTCTTCTCAACTATTGTCGTCGGAATCGCCGGCGCCGGCGCGTTGCGAAAAGTCGGGCGCATGGGCATCAAAGCACTGGTTTATTTCGAGATCGTAACGACCGCAGCGCTCTTCATCGGGTTGGCTGTGGTGAATTTCACAAAGCCGGGGATGGGTGTGACTCTCGCGCCGAGCAATACCGATGTAATCAAGACAATCGGGGAGAGTCACCCGAAAACACTGATCGAAACACTCGTGCACGTGTTTCCGTCCAGCATCATCGAATCGATGGTGCGCGGCGACGTGCTTCAAATCGTCGTATTCGCTGTGCTTTTCGCCATGGCGGTCTCCGCGATCGGCGAAAAAGGGAAGCCAATCATCCGCGCGATGGAGAGCCTCTCGCAGGTCATGTTTAAATTCACCAATTACGTGATGATGTTCGCGCCGTTTGGCGTGGGCGCGGCGATGGCGCATACGATCGGTACGCAAGGTCTCCGTGTGCTGGTGAACCTGGGGAATCTGGTTCTCTCGCTTTATCTGGCCCTCATCATTTTCGTTGTCCTGATTTTCGGGCTCGTGATTTTCATCGCGCGCGTGCCGTTGCGGCAATTCGTCCGAGCAGTGCGCGAGCCGGCCGCACTCGCGTTCGCGACAACGAGCAGCGAATCTGCGCTGCCCAAAGCGATGGAGTCTATGGAGCGCCTTGGTGTACCGCGACACATTGTTGGGTTCGTCATGCCGACCGGGTATTCATTCAACCTGGACGGCTCGACTCTTTACCTGGCGATGGCTTCAGTATTTGTCGCGCAAGCGGCCGAAGCCACGACGGGTCAGCACATGGGATGGGACCGGCAGATCATGATGATGCTCGCGTTGATGATCACTTCCAAAGGCGTGGCCGCCGTGCCGCGCGCATCGCTGGTCATCCTGCTCGCGATGCTGAACAGCTTCCTTCCCGCTGGCCTCGGTCCCATTGGTGTCGCGGTCATCTTTGGCGTCGATGAATTGATGGACATGGGACGCACCTGCGTGAATCTGATCGGGAATTGTCTGGCGACAATCGTGGTCGCGCGATGGGAGGGAGAATTCGACGACAAGCGAGCCAGAGTATTTGGGACGGCGGCAGAAGTGGAGCTGGACCTGAAATCCGGTGATGTTGCTTTCGTCGATGCGGTCGCCCAAGGCGACTGATTGGCCAGGGCGCTACTGGCCGGGCGCGCCGTTGCTAAAACGGAATTTTCTCGGCTTCCTCAACGTCACGGCGTGGCGGGCATTCCCAGATTTTTTGCGACGGACGGTCATTGCTCGGGTTGATCTTCGATAATTTTCGTCGTTGAGGCGATAGCGCAGGATTTTTCCCTGCAAATTGGGGGGTTGACACCGCGGCTCGCGCCACTGAGGTTCCGAACCCTTCCAATCATCAAAAAACTATGAAAAAAATCCTCGCAGCATTCCTAATATTCTCTTCCATTGGCTTAAGCGTTATTGCACTTGGCGTCGGCGGCTCGGCAACGCCTCGACCGAACGCTAGCGCGGACGCGTTCAATCAGGGCCAGAACGTCGACACTTCAAGTGCGATCGTCCAGCTCAAAGGCGATCCGCTCAGTATTCACTCCGCAACCAAGCCAGCGCCCGGCAAGAAAATTGATTTCAATAATTACACAGTGCGGTCTTATCGCGCTCAGTTGTCTGCCGGCCGCAATGATTTCAGAAGATGGCTGCGAGCCAATGCCTCCAGAGCGAGGATAACTAGTCAGTATGAAGTCTCACTTAACGCGGTCGCCGTGCAACTGAATGGGACGCCGCTGGAGACAATCGCAGC
>VBQC01000144.1:0-1212 GCA_005887825.1 Verrucomicrobiota bacterium
TGACTTCCGCACGAAGATTGCGGCCAGCTTGAATCGTCTCATAAATCTCCGAAACCGCTCGACGCTTGCGCGTAACATCAACATCGTCCAAAGGCGTTCGCTCCGGCAAAAGCGCGAATTGAATTGAACCTTTTCCAAGACCGAGCAGCGACCAAAGCTCCTCTGTGATGTGCGGCATGAATGGATGAAGCAATCGCAAAAATGCTGAGAGCACAAAATCCATTACCGCCAACGCGGATTTCTTTCGTGCTTCCTCACCGGCAAAGATTTCCGTTTTCGCTGCTTCGACGAACCAGTCGCAATAGTCGCTCCAAAAGAAATCGTAAAGACGCTGTGCGACCGTGTTGAACTGATACTGCCGATGCGCGATCTCAATTGCGTCGATCGTCTCGTTCAATCGCGTGAGGACCTCAACCGCGTAGATCGATAGTTGGTGATTGTCGATCTTCGGCGCGGCGTCGCTCGGTCCATGCATTTGCCGGAAGCGAGCGGCATTCCAAAGTTTGGTCGCGAAGTTTCGGCCTTCTTCGATTTGTTTTTCGTCGAAGCGGATGTCCTGACCGCGTGGCGCGATGCGCATAAGACCGAAGCGCAAACCATCGGCGCCGAACTTGTCGATCAACTCCAGCGGATCAGGCGAGTTGCCGAGCGACTTCGACATTTTGCGCCCTTGCTTGTCACGAATTAGTCCCGTGAAATAAACGTCGTTGAATGGGATGTTATCCTCGGCGCGCTCAGATTTTCCAGGCTTAAACTCGAGACCGGCGATGATCATTCGCGCGACCCAGAAGAAAATAATGTCCGGCGCAGTCACGAGCACACTCGTAGGATAAAATTTCTTCCGCGTTTCTTCATCCATGGTTTCGTAAGCCCAAAGCCACGACGAAAACCACGTGTCGAGTGTGTCGGAGTCTTGCATCCAATTTTCGCGATCAGCCGGAGGATCGATGCCGACATAGATTGCCTCGGCAGTTTGGGATTTGGAACTTGGGGTTTGGGATTTCCGGTACCACGCCGGTATCCTGTGTCCCCACCACACTTGGCGGCTAATGCACCAGTCCCGAATGTTTTCGAGCCATTGCGCGTAAACCTTTTCCCAATGCGTAGGAAAGAAGCGGACGAGATGGTCGCGCACGACGGCGAGCGCCTCTTTCGTTTTTGGGTAACGCAGGAACCATTGCTCGCCGATCCGTGGCTCTATCGGCACGTCGC
>VBQC01000144.1:1236-20774 GCA_005887825.1 Verrucomicrobiota bacterium
CGCCATCTGCTCTAATAATTCGGCGGCTTTTTTGCGCGCTTCGAATCGATCGAGCCCATCTAATTCCGGAACGGCCGGACAATTGATTTTTCCATCGCGATGCAAAACATCGACAACCGGCAGGTTGTGACGCTGTCCGATCTCGAAGTCCAGTGTATCGTGCGCAGGCGTGACTTTCAAAACACCGGTCCCGAATTCCGGATCAATCGCTTCGTCGGCAATGATGGGAAGTTTCTCGCGCGCAAGCGGACGCCACACGTGTTTGCCGATTAGATCGACATAGCGCCTATCGCTGGGATGAGCCGCCACAGCTGTATCGGCCATGATCGTTTCCGGCCGAGTCGTCGCGACTTCAATGAAGCGTCCGGGCTCTTCCACAATCTCATAGCGAACGTAGTAAAGGTTCCCCTTTTGTGGCTTGGAAATGACTTCTTCGTCGGACAGCGCGGTCTGCGCCGCCGGGTCCCAGTTGATCATGCGACGCCCGCGATAGATCAGCCCCTTGTCATAAAGATCGACAAAAACCCTTTGGACGGCAGCGACGTAATCGTCGTCGAGCGTGTAGCGCTGTCGCGACCAGTCGCACGAACACCCGAGTCGCTTGAGTTGTTCGATGATTATCCCGCCATGCTTGTTTTGCCATTCCACCATCCGGCGCAAGAATTCCTCGCGACCTAAATCTTGACGCGTTACTCCTTCATTTTTGCGCAGCCACTTTTCGACTGCTGTTTGGGTAGCAATGCCGGCGTGATCCATGCCTGGCAGCCAAAGAACCTCAAAGCCCTGCATTCGCGCACGACGCGCGAGAATGTCCTGGATCGTGTTGTTGAGGACGTGACCGAGCGTCAATACGCCAGTGATATTCGGCGGTGGAATAACAATCGAGAACGCCGGCTTCATTGAATGCGGGTCGGCCTCGAAATCGTGATTGTCGATCCAACGCCGATACCACTTCGGCTCAACGCTTTTCGGGTCGTATGTTTTCGGAAGTTCAGGCATCGCGAATGAAATCATCCGAAGGCGCGGCGCGTTTGCAAACTTAAGGTACTGCGCGAACCCGGGCGGAGGTTAGGCATCTCTGCCTGACTCGGCGAGCGGGCTTCCAGCCTGTCTTTCCTTGTTTGCGTTGTCGTTCGGCCGACAAGCAAGATGCTTGTCGGCCGAGACAGCTTGGAAGGCTATCCTCCGATCCGCCCCTATCATAACGTGCTTGCGCCATGCTGCGGCAACCGTCACCTTCTTGCTCCATGAGCGACCCGCGGCCGATCGGCGTATTCGACTCTGGTATTGGCGGGCTCACGGTCGTCAAAGCGCTGCACGAGCTGTTGCCTAACGAAAACATATTTTACCTCGGCGACACAGCGCGGGTTCCTTACGGCGGTAAGAGCGCGGTCACGGTGGAGCGTTACAGCTTGGAAATGACCGACATGCTGGCCGATGAGGACGTAAAGATCATCGTGATCGCCTGCAATACGGCCTCGTCCCTGGCGCTACCAAAGCTGGAGAAAACTCTTTCGGTTCCGGTTATCGGCGTGATTAAGCCGGGTGCAGAGGCGGCCATTGCGGTGACGCGCAACCGACACGTGGGCGTAATCGGCACACGGGCCACGATCAAAAGTAGCGCTTATGAACGGGCGCTGCGCTCGTTTGAGCCGAAGATCAACATTTCCGCGCGTGCCTGTCCCCTGCTTGTGCCACTGATCGAGGAAGGCTGGCTGGATGACGATCTCACCGACCGAGTTATTGCACGTTACCTCACGCCGTTGGTTGCCGAAGGAATTGATACCCTGGTCCTCGGCTGCACTCATTATCCACTGCTGAACGGCGCGATCGCTCGTTTTCTTGGGGACAAAGTTAAACTCGTCGATTCGGCCGGTAATTGCGCGCGAGCAGTCGAGGAACTCCTGAATCGACAATTGCTCCGCGCCCCAGCAGAAAATTCCGGCGTTCTGGAAGTAGCACTCACTGACGCGCCCGACAGTTTCTTGCGTGTCGCGCGCGAGGCCTTGAAGCTTGAGATTGACCAAGTCCAGTTGCGTGAAGTTCTCCATCCATCGCCGCGCTAACCTTTAGCGCGTGACTTTTTGGCAGATTCTTCACGACCAGCTCGTAAGAGTGATCGACCATTTTCCGCAAGTCCAAGTCCGGAATCTCTCCGCCGAGCTCGACCGTATTCCAATGTTTTTTGTTCATGTGATAGCCGGGACGGACTTGTTCGTATCGATCGCGCAATTCAAGCGCGAGATCGGGATCACATTTCAAATTCGCGGTTGCTGGAATCTCATCGAGCGCGGCTAGCGCGAACATTTTTCCGCCGACTTTGAAAACGAGAACGTCCTCACCGAATGGCGTGCCCTCAGCAGCGCCTGGCTTGCGCAGGCAGTATTCGCGAAATTGTTCCAAGTCCATTAAGAGATGCGCGAAACCAAAATGCCCGGCAGATCCTTAACAAGAACACGCTCCTGTTTCATCGAATCGCGCTCACGCAACGTAACCGTGTCCCGTAACGCAGCGTCTTTTTCGCCAAGTGTTTCAAAATCAACCGTCACGCCAAATGGCGTTCCAATTTCATCCTGACGCCGGTAGCGACGCCCGATCGCCCCGGTCTCGTCATAAAAGACGTACATATGCGGGCGCAGAAGAGCGACAATCTCTTTCGCCTTGGTCACAAGCGGCTCCTTGTTTTTTAAGAGCGGAAAGACGGCGCACTTAATCGGCGCCATGCGCGGATGAAATCGTAGAACGATGCGCATTTCCATTTTGCCTTTTTCATCCGGTGCTTCATCCTCGGAATAGGCCTCGCAGATTAGCGCGAGCACGGCGCGATCGACCCCGGCGCTCGGCTCGACTACGTGTGGGATGAATTTCTGTTTCGTTGCTTCATCGAAATATTCGAGCGACTTGCCGCTTGCTTTCTGGTGCTGCGATAAATCGTAATCGGTGCGATAAGCGACGCCTTCGAGCTCTTGCCGGCCAAATGGAAAATCGTATTCGATGTCGTAGGTTCCTTTTGAATAGAAGGCGCGCTCATCATCCGGAACGGTGCTGACATGCAGCTTGTCGCGCGAAATGCCGATATTTTCATAGAACTTCAAACGCTCTTCCTTCCAATATTCGAGCGATTCCATTCCGTGTTCCGCGCGGCAAAAATATTCCAGCTCCATCTGCTCGAACTCGCGGGAGCGGAATGTAAAATTGCGCGGATTAATTTCGTTGCGAAACGCTTTGCCTATCTGCGCTATGCCGAATGGCAGTTTCTTGCGAGACACTTCGAGAATGTTCTTGAACTGGACAAAGATCGATTGCGCGGTTTCGGGCCGGAGATACGCGATGGAGCTTTCATCGGCCGCGGCACCCACATGCGTTTCGAACATCAGATTGAATGCCCGCGGTTCGGTCAGCAAAGAACCGTTTTCAGGATTGTAGTCTCGAGTGTTTTCTACGTCGCGAAGACCCACCATGATTACCACTGGGTTAGACACGCCTCGTTTGCGATAAAACTCCTGCGCCGTTCTGATCGCGGGACTGACGCGGGTCCTACTCTGTATCTCTGATCGCCCGCTTACATCTATCGCTGAATACGAATCTGACGACGTGGCGGTGAAAAGTTTGTTCGTCACCAGTACGCCAAGCGCTTTGAGTTGTTCACCGATATCACCGGTTAAGAAAATAAAACCGTTACGTTTGTTTGAGTCGCCGTAGTACGAAAAATTGTCGAATACCTGGCGTAAATGAGGTGCTAAGTCGATGCGCGACCAAACAATGGATCGCTCCGGTGTTGCGCGCTCTCGATTTAACGTTTCCGCAGACGTGTAGTCGACTGCACCGGCAAACGAAAATACCCGACCCGTTTGCGGCTCAATTTGGTCAGCTCGGAAACGTTTGCCGGTAACTAGACAATCAACCATCGGATCATTGAATCCCTCCACGTGACCCGAAGCTTTCAACACAGCCGGATGCGTTAAGATCGATCCATCCATGCCCACAACGTCGTCCCGCTCGTGCACCATCACCCGCCACCAGTAATTCTTCAGGTTGCGCTTGAGCTCTACCCCAAGCGGCCCGTAATCCCAAAGACCGTTAAGACCGCCGTAAATCTCGCTCGATTGGAAAATGAAACCACGCCGCTTGCACAAGCTGACGATCTTCTCCATGCGTTGCGCGTCCGTCTTGGAAACCATAAATCGCCTCTATTCAGCCACAGATTTACACAGATTGCACAGATTCCCTGCAGAGAATTCTGTAGTGGCGGCCGTGTCGGCTGCATTTTCTAAATTCCGCAGGCGGCACGCCTGCCTCTACAATATCCGCGCCATCCGCTGTTACATCTGAGCTTCGATAGTGATCTCGGTCTTGACCGAATTGGCGATGAAGCATTGCTCGTGCGCCATGTGATTCATCTCCTCGATTTCCTCGGAAGTCGGCTGTTTATCACCGGAGAATTTGAGCCGCGGCCGTAACGTCACGCGAGTGATTGCCAGTCTGCCTTCTGCGTTCTTTTCCATGTGACCGACGGCTTCATCGACATATTCATCGAGCACAAACTTCTTTTTGCACGCCACGGCCAGGAACGTGAGCATTTGGCAGCTGGAGAGTGATGCCACAAATGCCTCCTCCGGATCGACAAATTTTGGGTTGCCAAGATAAGCAGGTGCGGCCGACGCTTGCATCTCGTGCCCGCCATCGAATTTCCAGGTATGATCGCGTGAGTATTTCTGATACTCGAACGGCGTATCGCCGCGCTTCCAAGTGAGAGTGATTTTATGTTCGGACATTCTTCTTTATAAAATGCGATGCGTTGTAGGGCAAGGCGCTCCGTTTGCTCGCTCCCTGTTCGGCAAGGCGACGCGGCTGCCCTACAATTCCACTGCCATGGTTGCGCTACTTTGCGCGTGCTCTATTTTGTCGACCTCTGAAAGGTTGCGCGATTAGCTCAGTGGTAGAGCGCTTGCTTCACACGCAAGAAGTCGCAGGTTCGAACCCTGCATCGCGCACCGTCACGTTCGTACGGCGACGAGGAAAATAATCGGCAAAATAAAAACACTATGGCTCTTGTTCAAGAAGTTCTCGAGATCGTCAAGAAGCGCAACCCGAACGAGCCGGAGTTTCTCCAGGCGGTAACCGAAGTTCTCGAGTCGATCAGGCCGGTCGTCGAGAGATACAAGAAGTATCGGGACGGGAAAATCCTGGAGCGGATCGTCGAGCCGGAGCGGATGATTCAGTTCCGCGTTCCCTGGATCGACGACAAAGGCCAAATCCAGGTGAACCGCGGCTTTCGCATCCAAATGAACAGCGCCATCGGCCCCTACAAAGGCGGTCTGCGCTTCCACCCCACGGTTAATGCCAGCATCCTTAAATTCCTTGCGTTCGAACAGGTTTTCAAGAATTCGCTCACGACCCTGCCGATGGGTGGTGGCAAAGGCGGCGCTGATTTTGATCCGAAGGGAAAATCCGACAACGAAGTCATGCGCTTTTGCCAATCCTTCATGACCGAACTCTTTCATCATGTAGGTCCCAACACCGACGTGCCCGCCGGTGATATTGGGGTAGGTCGTCGCGAGATCGGCTATCTCTTCGGACAGTACAAACGTCTCGCGAACGAATTCACCGGTGTACTAACGGGTAAGTCTCTCAACTGGGGCGGCTCGCTCATTCGCCCGCAAGCCACAGGTTATGGCGCCGTCTATTTCGCGCAGGAAATGCTTAAGACGCGGGGTGAAACCATTGAAGGCAAAGTATGCACCGTTTCCGGATCGGGAAACGCGGCCCAGTACACGGCCAAGAAATTAAACCAAGTCGGAGCAAAAGTAGTGACCATGTCCGATTCAGGCGGTTTCATCTACGACAAAGCCGGGATCACTCAAGAAAAGGTGGAATGGATCATGCACTTAAAAAACGTGCGCCGTCGTCGGATCAAGGAATATGCGGAGCATTTCCGAGCAAAGTATGTCGAGGGCCAGCGGCCATGGGGCATCAAGTGCGACTGCGCCTTTCCGTGTGCAACGCAAAATGAAATCACCAAGGACGACGCAAAGAAGCTACTCGACAACGGCTGCTATTTGGTTTCCGAGGCGGCCAACATGCCAAGCGCTCCTGCGGCTGTTGATCTGTTTCTTGCCAGGAAAATTCTTTTCGGTCCCGGCAAAGCAGCTAATGCCGGCGGCGTAGCCACTTCTGGCCTTGAAATGAGCCAGAACTCGATACGTTTTTCGTGGACCCGCGAAGAAGTCGATCAACGGCTCCGCCAGATCATGACGACAATCCACAAGAATGCATGGGACACGGCTGCCGAGTACGGGCAGCCGGGCAATCTTGTGGTCGGCGCGAACATCGCCGGATTCGTAAAAGTTGCAGATGCGATGCTCGACCAGGGTGTGGTGTAACGCGTCGCCTGAGCAGATAAACATCGCCGGATTCGGTTGCGTCAAATTTATCGTGACAGCGCTCCGCGGCCCATGTTAGAAAGGTTTGTAGTGAAATCGCGCTGGGGTAAATGCAGGCGCGTGAACGCTCTGTCGAATCCGAATACCATTATGATGAAAACGAATATTGTTAAACACGCGGAGGCGAAAATACTTTCCGCAGGAGCGGGGACAAAAGCGAGACTGAAATGGTTGGCATTGCTGTTGCTTCTGATTTCTGTCGCCCTCGGTGCAGGCGGATGTGAAGGGACTTATACTGCTTATCCTGGGTACGGACCCTATTATGGTGGTCCAGGGCCGTACTACGGCCGAGGATATGCCGCTTACCCAGGCTCTGTCACAGTTGAGGTTGGCGATCGGCCGTATTACACGCATGGCCCCGGGTATTACGTCGGGCGGACCTATTACGTGTGGAGGCCGGGACACTGGTCACGGCGCTACGGTCGAAGCGTCTGGATCCGCGGGCACTACGTGGTGAGGTGATAATCACGGGAATCCCTCCCTCTTTGCTGCACGCCACGACTTAGCGTCGGACGCCCGTTAAACGATCGGGCGAGCCAGCCCCCAGCGTGCAAAGCGGAAACGCAAGCCGGTCGCAAGACAACCGAATCCATAGCGCACGCTTCTCCGAAAATTGATCGACGAGGCTTCGGGCAAGTACCGCGCCGGGCAGGTTACTTCACCAATCGCCCAGCCCAAAGCAATCACTTGCGCAAGAACCTCGTTGTCAAAAACAAAATCATCTGAGTTCGTCTCCAGCGGTAGCCGTTCCAGCAGGTTGCGCGCAAAAGCGCGATAGCCGGTGTGATATTCCGAGAGCTTCGCGCCAAGGAGGAGGTTCTCCACGAGGGTAAGAAACCGGTTCGAGATGTATTTCCACCAGGGCATTCCACCCCGCAGCGCGCCACCACCGAGGATGCGCGAAGCAAGCACGCAGGGATAAAGTCCGCTCGCTACCAGCGCCGCCATCGCCGGAATGAGCTGCGGCGTGTACTGATAATCCGGATGAATCATGATAATAATGTCCGCTCCGGCCGCGAGCGCGAGACGGTAACAGGTCTTTTGATTCGCACCATAGCCGCGATTCTCCGGATGGACCTCGACTTGCACACGATCCAGCGTGCGGGCGATCGCCACCGTCCCGTCCTGGCTTGCATCGTCCACGACAATCACGAGATCGACGATGCCATGCGCCATTACCTCGTCGTAAGTCTGGCGCAAGGTGCGCGCCGCATTATAGGCGGGCATCACCACGACAATTTTCTGGCCGTCTAACATCGTCGTAGTCGAATATGCGTTCGAACGCCACCTTGCAACCTTCATGATTATTTTTCACGACGCACGTTGCCTGGAATATTCGACTCCAGGGCATCCGGAACGGCCGACACGCATAGCATGCACCGCGCCTTTATTGAAAGATCGGCACCCTGATTGGGAATGGCGCGAGCCGATCGCCGCGAGTGAATCCGCGTTGCTTCGGGCGCACTCGAGCGATCATCTCGCGCGGATAAGAGCAGCCGCTCACGATTTCGATGCGGACACGCCGGCGTACCCGAACATCTACGAACACGCTTTGCGAACCGCTGGTGCGGCAATCGATGCGGCGCAGGCAGCATTGCATGGCGAGCGCGCCTTCAGTCTAATGCGCCCGCCCGGTCATCACGCGTCCCGCGACCGCGCGATGGGATTCTGTTACTTCAGCAACATCGCAATCGCCGCGCTTGACGCATTAGAGGGCGGCGCAAAACGTGTCGGGATCTGGGATTTTGACGCGCATCATGGCAACGGCACGGAGGCAGTCGTAGCGCACAATCCGCAGATTGCGTTCGCATCTATTCATCAGTTCCCCGCATATCCCGGAACAGGAGAAAAATCCTTCGCAAACATCAGCAATTATCCGGTGGCGCCGTACACGCCGCGAACGCAATACGTCGATATTGCTGAACACGCGATGAAAAAGCTCGTTCAATTCAAGCCCGATCTCCTGCTGGTCTCCGCGGGCTTCGATGCATACTCGGGCGATCCGCTGGTGCAGATGACGCTCGAACAGGAGGATTTCGCGAAATTCGGACAATGGTTGCGCGAACTCGACATCCCCACGGCAGCAATTCTCGAAGGCGGTTACGGCGGCGACCTGCCGGAACTCATTGATGGTTTCTTAACGGCCTGGACGTCGAAATAAGCGAAAGTCGAAAAATCGATCTACTCAGCGCTTCGCATGCGTTTCCATTATCGTGGCGATCATCGCCTTCAGTTGGGCCGCCGCATTTTCAATTTCGTAATATTTATATTGGCTTGCCCTGCTCTGCGCAGCGAGCACGCCGCATCGATGAACATTTTTGAAATCGCCGTAGGGAAATTTGTATCTTCGTTTCGTATTCTCGGCGTACCGATCATCGATCCCGAGATGCCATTTTGCATATTCGCCGAGCCCATGGAGACGGATGAACTCGTTCTCTTCCACTGCCGAAGGGTGATGTTCACTCCAGGCTCCCCGGCCGTCTGCAACGATGCGCCCCTGCTTGATAAGTTCTTTAGCGTACTCGAAAGCGCCAGTGTTTACCTTTACTGCATTAGTGTTCTCTTGGTCATTGCCAAGTGCCGTCGAAATCGCACAGAAAAAGGCGCACGCTGCGGCAAGAAACGCGGTCGCTATCCCTTGATTTTTGATCTTCATGAGTAGCCAAGCGCCGTATTTTGCAGTCCACCGGGGAACTGCTCAATGCAATTCAACGCGCACATCATTTAAACGTAGTAACGTTGCCGATTAACGCATGAAAAAATAATTCATGTTCATCGGTGGCGATTTTCCCAGCGTTGGTGAATAATTCGCGAGCGGAGCGGGCCGTAGCACAGCTTGGTAGTGCGCTTGAATGGGGTTCAAGAGGTCGCGGGTTCAAATCCCGCCGGCCCGATTTCGTAGAAACGCCGGTCACTCCAAAGCGACGCGCATGGCATTCCATGGATTTTGTTGCACAGTGACAGCTTTTCGAACCGCGCCGAAGCCGCGAGAAAAGAGCGGTATTACAAATCAGGACGAGGTCGCGATGAACTCAACAGATTGGATTCCTAGTGCGGTCGCCGCGGCGACAGATCGCGGGTTCAAATCCCGCCGGCCCGATTTCTAAAATTTATTCAGAAGCGTGATTTCGCTTAACCGACTCGCTTTAGCTAATGCCAGTGACATCGAATAGAAGACCAAAGACTTATTGTCTCCAGATCCGATGTCAGATAAGCTTTGGGCGTGAAAAAATACAACTACCACACCTGTGGCCTGCTCATTGTTGCGCTTGTCTGGCTGACATTCTCAGGATGCCAAACGAGTACTACAGGGACTTCCGGTTCGACGGCTTCTAGGGCTGCACCGAGCAAGAATGCTGCTCGCTTGACTATCCAGAGAGCCGCCAACTTTGGCATGAACCTCGTCCTCAAGGTATCGATAGATGGCGCGCAAGTAGCTACACTCGTAGAGGGTCGATCCTACCATGGCACCTTGTCACCAGGGCAGCATGTCATATCCCTCACCGTGACGCCGAATCTTGGCGAATTCAGGGGAACGACAAAGCGTCTCACGGTGCAAGCGGGGCAGACCTACAGCTTCTTTGCGATGTGGAGCGGCCAGCGCTTAGTCTTGAGGTGATCCAGCATTCTAAGCGATCGCCGTCGAGCGGCTCAAAACATCTCACGTTGCTGCAAGGACAACCATAGCGGTCGCAAACCGATGCTCGCGTCATCGTGCGAGGTCGACGCCCCGACAGGGCGGTCGATGTGGCGTTGCGATTGACAGACCTCCGCATTAACGTCCGCGCTTATGTTGAGCGCCGGAATCGTTGGACTGCCGAATGTTGGCAAATCCACCCTTTTTAATGCATTGACCCGCACGCATAAGGCACCGGCAGAAAATTATCCTTTTTGCACGATTGATCCCAACGTGGGCGTCGTCACCGTTCCCGATGCGCGTCTGGCGAAACTCGCAGAAATTTCACACTCGCAGAACATCGTGCCGACCGCGATCGAGTTTGTCGATATTGCCGGCTTGGTCAAAGGCGCGAGCGCAGGGGAAGGGCTGGGCAATCAATTTCTCCATCACATTCGCGAGGTTGACGCGATTGTGCAGGTCGTTCGCTGTTTCGAAAACAGCGACGTTCATCACGTCAGCGCGACGATCGATCCGATTCGCGACATCGAAGTAATCAACACCGAGTTTGTGCTGGCGGATTTGGCCTCGCTGCAGAGGCAACACGATCGATTGCAGAAACAAGTGCGTGCCGGTGACAAAGCAGCAAAAATCGAAAATGCGATCGCCGAAAAACTATTGCCCCATCTCGACGCTGGAAAGCCAGCGATCACCGCTGCATTAACTCCGGAAGAAAAGACAATCGCCGGCAATTTTTTTCTGCTCACATCGAAGCCGACCATTTTCGCCTGCAACGTTGCCGAATCCGATTTGGCCGCGATTGCTGCTGTAACCGCGGCCGGTGACTCCGGGCCGGAAACGCGAATTCGATCGGCGAAGGCCGGGATCAACGATCCCCGCTACAGCGCCGCACAACATGTCGATCTTGTCCAAGATTATGCACAACATCATTTCGGAACGGAGGCTATCGTCATCAGCGCGCAGATCGAAAGTGAACTTGTCGATCTTGGCGAAAATGAAGCGATGGAATACTTGCGCGGCTTGGGCATTGAAGACAGCGGCGTCAATGCACTCATCCGGGCCGTTTATCATTTGCTTGGTCTGCGAACGTTTCTCACCACGGGAGAAAAAGAGACGCGGGCCTGGACGATTCACGCCGGCGACAAGGCACCCACGGCCGCGGGAGTTATTCATTCCGATTTCGAGCGTGGTTTTATCGCGGCGGAAACAATTCGCTACGATGAACTCGTCGCGCACGGTTCTTTGGCGAAAGCTCGCGAAGCGGGCAAGCTGCGGCTGGAAGGTAAGGATTACGTAGTGCGGGATGGCGACGTGATTTTCTTCCGGTTCAATGTGTAAGGTGTAGACGTCGACCTCTGGGCGACGCGACGCGGGTGAGCCATTCGCGTCGGCGTCGCGCCTCGCATAGCGAAGCGACTACACCGCGTCGTATAAGATTCGCCCGCAGTTCTCGCAGCTCACGATTTCTTTTCCTGCTTTTACGCGATGCGCCGTTTGAGTGGTCACTTTCATGTGGCAACCGGTGCAGACTTCGTGTTCGAGCGCAACAACAACGGCGTCGCCTTTGCTTTGGAAAAGACGTTCGAAGCGGCTTAGTAAATCCTCGTCGATCTTGCCTGCGATTTCCGCGCGTTCTTTCGATAATTCTTCCAGCTGCGACTGCAAGGTCGTTGATTTTGCTTCGAGATCCTTCGTCTGCCGGGCGATCGATTCCCGAACGGCACCCGCTTTCTTTTCTTCTTCAGCAAGGTCCACCTTGATCGTGTCGGCTTGCACCATTAATTCGAGCTCTTCGTCCTCGATTTTGCGGATTTCATTTTCGTAACGCTCGATCTCGTGGCCGATTGCCTGGAACTCGTCATTCTTGCGTGTTTGATATTGCTGGGTCTTGAGCCGCGCGATTGTCTCGGCGCGAGTACCCACATCAAGCTCGAGTTTCTTGCGATCCATTTCGACATGCCGGTTTTTTTGCTTTAGGACCTCCACTCCTGCCACGCTGGCGGCCAATTGCGCTTCGAGACTTTTGCGCTGCAGCGGCACCGTCTCTATTTCGGTCTGGATCTGCTTGATTTTTTGCTGTCGATCTTGAAGAACGAGCAGCTGTTCCAATTCGGGATACACGCCCGCTGAAGTTATTGATTCCGCGCAGCGCCGTCAATCGCTTCGCGTTCGAGTCTGCTGTAAGAGGCAGTCGCGTCAGCTGCGATCTCTAATGAGCGGTTCTTCCGTCCGTTTCATCGAACGCTTTCAGGACCTGTTCGGGACGCGCCTGGACAGCGATATTTTTCGTGAGATTTACCCAGCGAATTGTCCCGGTGGAATCCATAAGAAACTCCGCTGGGCGGGCGATATCGGCCCCTTTCGGTACTGCGCCGGCACGCAGCAGATCGTAACGGCGAATGACTTCCGCCTTTGAATCAGAGAGGAAGGTAAACGTATATCCCAATTTCTGCCGCTGCCGCCGATTGATCTCCGATGTGTCAACGCTGACTGCGACCACGCGAATGCCACGCGCATCGAAGTCCGAAAGCCTTTGCTGGAAACTCCGCAACTCGGAGTTGCATAATGGTCACCAGAAACCGCGATAAAAAATCAGTAACACCTCATTTGCTCTCGCGGTTGAGGTGCTCGACGTCCGCGATGAAAGGAGATCTGCGAGCGAAACAGGTTTATCGTTTTCAGCCGGCAATGTGAATGTCGGCGCTTTTTCTCCAACGCGCGGCGCTCCCGTTGAGGGCGGCACCTGGCGCAACTCGTAGCAGATACGAAAAGAACCCAAAGATCAATACACCCAGTATGGTCAGAATCGGTCCAAAGATTTTGCCGCGATCAAGCTGCGGCTTGAAAAAATCCGCCGGCAGCAAACAACAAGAGATTCGCCCACGGAAAATCGCGCGTCATCGGAAATTGCGCGAAGAATTCGTAGCTGAACAGCCCGCCGACGGTGATGATAGAGCCGACCCAGATCGGCCAGTTCCAGTCGCGTTTCATGTCGATCTTGCCGTCGCCAACCGCAAGATCCATCGATAAAGGACCATCGCTGTGGTTGCGAAGGCGATCCCGCCGATGATGATCGCGGCGGTTTCGAACCTCGGCCCGACCAGCGCCAGCGGTGCAGATACGCCGGAGAACACGACAATCGCGGAGATCACCACGCCGATCACGCTCTCGCCGACGATCAGGCCTGACGCAAGGAGCACGCCAAGCTGCTTCGTCGCCTCGGGCCTGGCACTGTGATCGGCTCGATTATCAAAGACCCAGCCGGCGATGGCTCCGACAACGATCATGAGAGTGCTCTGTGTGGGAAGATAGATACCCAGCCCCACGGCCAATGGCGGGACGCGCATATGTCGCGTCGTGCGCGCGAGGATCTCATCCAGCACAATAATGCAGAAGCCGATAAATCCACCTGTCCGAATCAGAGTCCAATCTATATCACCAGCGATGACGCCTTGCGCCAGCGAGGAGATCAGGCCCGCCTGCGGCGCCGGTAACGGATTCGGACGCAACTCGGCGCCCGGCGCGCCGACGAAACCGTAGGCATGATTCACCAGATCCAGCACCGGCGGAATCACGAAGGCGCCCGCGACTACACCGATCACCAGCGCCACCTGCTGCTTCCATGGCGTCGCATCAACGAGCTGGCCCGTCTTGAGATCCTGCAAGTTATTATTGGCGATCGCGGCAACGTTGAAAATCACTGCGGTGGTGAAAAGCGCGAACGCCATTAGTGCCTTGGCCGCCTCCGGTGACACGTACGGTTTTACGCCGAACACAAGCAGCAGCGCAGCGCCGATCACCACCAAAATGCCAATGCCAGACAGCGGGCTGTTGGAGGAACCAATCAGACCCGCCATGTAACCGCAGACCGCCGAGACGAAGAAGCTCATCAACACTACGTAGGCGACGCCGCCGATGACAAGCGTTGGCAGATGCGCGCCAAGGCCGCTGGTGTTGGCAAAATAGCCAAGCAGCCAACCGATCGGCAGCATGCAGACTAATGTAACAATACCGACGATACCGATTGGAATATCGCGCTCGGTTATCGGCAGCGTGTCGGCCTTGCCGGCTTTGCGCGCACGCGAGGCAGCCATCGCGCCGGCGAGGCCGCTCGCAACCGGCTTTACCAGTTTTAGCAGCGTCCAGATTGCAGAGACGCCGATCGCGCCGGCGCCCAGGAAACGAACTTTGTGACTCCAAGTGCTTTGCGCGAGAGTGGCGGCGGCCGTTCTGAAGTCCTGCGCGAGGGATGAGTAGTGCGGCACGCCCCAGCCCCAGCCAATTACTGCGCCCAGGAGCATCGCAATTCCAACTGAGAGACCAACCAAGTGCCCGATGGCCAACAAGGCGAACGACAAAGAGAAGTCATAGCCGCTCACGGCGCCCCTGCGGCCGATTCGGAAGGTCTGCGCCACATCTGAGGCAAATAGTTGCGTGGCGACGATCACTGCAAACACCGCTGACACGATCGATCCCCATAGCACCGCGAGCAGACCTGCGCGGCCGTGTTCGATGTCGGAGGCGTGCTCCGAATCGCCGCTGCTGCCAACCTTCAGCACCTCGGCGCAGGCGACACCCTCGGGATACGGCAGGTCGGATTGTGTCACCAACGCGCGGCGCAGCGGGATTGAGTACATCACGCCCAGAATGCCGCCCAATGCACAGATCGCGAATGAGATCCAGAATGGAAAACCAGTCCACCAACCGATCATGATCAAACCCGGCAGCACGAAGATAATCGATGACAGCGTGCCCGCTGCCGAGGCGACCGTCTGCACGATGTTATTTTCCTGAACTGTTGCGTCCCGGAAGGCTCGCAGGATCGCCATCGAAATCACGGCCGCGGGAATAGATGTAGAAAAGGTGAGCCCGGCCTTGAGTCCGAAATACACGTTGGCCGCGGTGAACACCAAAGTGATGATGACGCCGACGATTAGGCCGCGGACCGTAAGTTCGTTGCGCGTGTTTGCGCGGGTTTGTTGATTGCCGTTCACGATGCGACTTTCAATTCTAAATTACGTGGCCCGGCTCTCTGCCCGACCAACCGCGAGCGGAGAATAGTGTGGAATGGCAAAACGGGTCAAGAAGTGTAGTTGAATCTGGCACACGGACCACGCTGCGTCGGCGCATTATCGGCGCCGCTCAGCACTTGCGCCCGGCTGACGCGCTGCGGGCAGGCCCCAGATCAGAACAGCTCCACTGGCGAGCGTTTGACGCCTTCGATGCTGCGCTTTTTGGCGCGCTTTTCGCCCAAAGTCGCGACACGCAGGTCCCAAATCTCATTGTCGATCTTGCGAAAGGCGGCTTCCGAGAATTCGTGGGGCGGCACGATCTTTTTCTTGAACCGTTCGACGCTCGCGAGCGCTCGATCGGTTTGATCAGATGGTAACGTGCCAAGAATCCGATGCACATTTTCAATCTCGGGAATGCGATGACAAATCATGGCAAGGTCATTTCCCGCTGCGAGGGCCAGACGAATCGTGTCTTCGAGCTGGTATCCGGTGAGAATCGCGCCCATATCGAGATCGTCGGTCATGATAAGACCAGCGAAACCGAGCTCATTGCGCAGCAAATCCGTGATGATCTGCGCCGACAAGCTGGCGGGAGTTTTCTCAGACTCGAAACAGGGATACCAACCATGACAAATCATCATGCTGTCCACGTCCTCCATGAATTCGCGAAATACAGCCAACTCATTCTGATCAAGTTCTTCGCGCGTGCGATCAATTCGCGGCAGCTGGTAATGAGCATCGGAAGTCGCAGCGGAGTAACCGGGAAAATGTTTGCCGCAGCTCGCGATCCCCTGCCCTCTCATTGCTTCATTGAATGCGCCGGCATTTCGAACGACTTGTTCGACGGTCTTGCCGTAGCAACGGCCGCGCAACGAATTATCGGCATCATCATCGAAAGAAATGTCGAGCACCGGACAAAGATCGAGGTTGAAACCAAAAAGTCGCAGCAATCTCCCCGTAATCTCGCCGTGCCGGCGGATAAAATTGACGTCGCCTTTATCGCGTAATTGCTGCGCGTTCGGCGGCTCATTCCCGATTAAACGCAATCGCGAGACGCGACCACCCTCTTGGTCGATTGTGATAATCGGCTCGATTTCGCTC
The DNA here is from genome assembly GCA_005887825.1 of Verrucomicrobiota bacterium. GTDB lineage: Bacteria > Verrucomicrobiota > Verrucomicrobiia > Chthoniobacterales > UBA10450 > Udaeobacter. The sequence continues at coordinate 17,430 of VBQC01000144.1, forward strand.
AGACCGCGAAGATCATCGATCAATTCGCGCAATTGCGGTGCACTCTCAATGTTGCGAGTGAAAAGAATAAAGCCTCCGGGTTGGATTCGCCGAAACAATTTCTCCGTCTCCGCATCTAGGCGCGGGCCAGGAACGCCCGTGAGAATCAATTGACCGCGCGAATCAGTCTTCATACTTTTCGGAACTAGATGTCGATTTTGCGTGGAGAAAACAAAAAAACGCCAGTTATCGCAATTTTTTCATGTCATTCCGACGGGCCCAAAGGGGCAATGGACGAATCCTGTCGAAATAATGAAGGGGCGCATCGCGTGATTCGTCGACTCCGTTCCGTTCGCTTCGCTCCCCGCTCTGCGCTCAGAATGACCTAAATGAGAATCGCAATTTACGGCGGCACGTTCGACCCGGTTCATCACGCGCATCTCATCCTCGCGCGCGAAGCGATCGAGACGCTCCGTTTACAAAAAGTTATTTTTGTGCCGGCTGCGGTCTCGCCTTTTAAGAAATCCGCGCCCGTTGCGAGCGGCGAAATACGCTTGTCGATGTTACGGGCGGCGACCAAAGACGAAATCGGATTTCGAGCTGCGTCGCCCGCCGCCTTCATATATGATCGACACCATCGAAGACGTTCAACGCCGCGAGCGCGACGCGGAGATTTACTGTCTGATCGGCGAAGACAATGTGGCCGAGCTCGCTAAGTGGCATCGCTTCGTCGAGCTGGAAAAGATAGTGCGCTTTGTGGTTCTCGATCGCACCGGCGGGCCGGCCAATTACTCGTACGAGATCATCCGTCGCAGGATCGACATTTCCGCCACGGAAATCAGAAACAGGGTTGCTTCCGGCCAGTCAATTCGCTATTTCGTACCCCAAGCAGTCGAGGAAATCATTCGACGCGAAAAACTTTACCAGGAGCAACCGAAATAACCCCGGAAAACTTAGCAAAAACCTGCGCAGGATTGGCCTCCAATAAAAAAGCCGAAGAGATTGTCGTCTTGGATTTGCGTGCGATCTCAACGTTTACCGATTTTTTCGTGATTTGCTCCGCCACATCGGAGCCCCAGCTCAAGGCGATCGCAAATGAAATTGAAACGCGATTGCGCCAGGACCATTCGATTCGACCCGTGGCGATCGACGGGTTTCCAGCCAGCCAATGGATCGTGCTCGATTATTTGCAGGTGGTCGTCCACGTTTTCCATCGCGAAAAACGCGCCTTCTACTGCTTGGAGAGTCTTTGGAGCGACGCCCCGCTGCTACAGTGGGAAGCAGCCACGGCGGGCTGATTGCCGATATAGCTTGTGCCAGGCGCCTGTCTTGTGGGATCCGGTGCTCGCCGGCCGCTACAATTATTTCGGCGATACGGCGGGAGCGGCGGGAGCGGGGCTCGCGGCAGCCTGCGGAGGTTTGACGCCGATTAGCTCCACTTCAAAAATCAAAGTCGAATTGGGAGCGATATCAGGGCCCACGTTGCGATCGCCATACGCAAGATTTGCCGGAACGAAGAATTGATATTTTGATCCCGTCTTCATCAGTTGGAGCCCTTCCGTCCAACCCTTGATTACGCCATTAAGCGGGAAAGTCGCAGGCTGCCCGCGCTTGTACGAGCTGTCGAACTCAGCGCCGTTGATAAGCGTCCCGCGGTAATTTACCGTCACCGTGTCGGTCTCTTTCGGTTGCGGTCCCGTTCCCTCCTTGATGGCTTTGTACTGCAGGCCGCTGGCCGTCGCTTTCACGCCTTCTTTCTTTTTGTTTTCCTCCAGAAACTTCGCACCTTCCGAGGCGTTCTTCTCTCCTGCTGCCTTCTGTTTTTGTTGCATATCTTTTTCAAATGTCGCCATAACCTCCTTGACCTGATCGGCGTTCAGTTGAGGCTTGCCAGCGATCGCGTCCTTTATGCCAGCAGCAAGCACGTCGGGATTAACCTGCACATTCTGCCGGCCGAGGTTAAATCCGATGTTCAGGCCAATGCTATAGCTGACCTTGTCCTTCTGATCTTTAAGCTGTGGTGATTTCTCTTGCCCGAACAGGGGCAGTGCAAGTGAAAGTGCGGCGAAAATGAGGGTAAAATGTTTCATAAGATAGTGTTTTCCCTACGGGGCTGGTTAAATTCAGCGCCGCAGGAAGTGCCACGCTAATGGATAAACATCATTCGTCAAGAAAACAGGAAGAGCGGCAGGAGCTCCGTCAGGCTCGGGCTTTCGTCACGCTGTTCTCCTTCATCGGCGTCCTTCTTCAATTGCAAACAGTCGGCGCGATCACCCTCTCGCACACCGATGCGCTCAAAATCGGAAAAAGAATCTGGCAAAACGAATGCAATGGAACCATCGCCGGTCTTACCTCATGGAACGAAGGGGAAAATTTCGCTTCGCTGGGCATCGGTCACTTCATCTGGTATCCAAAGGGTCAGCGTGGTCCGTTCGAGGAAAGTTTTCCCAAGCTGATAAATTTTATCTCACGTCGGGGCGCTAAATTGCCAAAATTAGTTTTGGGACTCGGCGATGCGCCCTGTCCGTGGAACTCGCGCACGGAATTTCGTCGCGCCCTACACACAGCGGAGATGAATCAATTGCGCCAGTTTCTTTCCGACACGGTTGATCTTCAGACAGAATTCCTTATTGCCCGGTTGCAAAGCGCGCTGCCGAAAATGCTCGCCGAAGCGGCGCCTCCCGACCGCGCGAAGGTGCAGCAGCAATTCGAGCTCCTGGCGAGCACGGCGCGGGGCTGTTACGCGCTCGTTGATTATGTGAATTTCAAGGGCGAAGGAGTCCTGCACACGGAACGATATCGAGGCCAGGGCTGGGGCTTGCTTCAGGTTCTCGAAGGGATGCACCGCGCAAGTGGCGACGACGCAGTCGATGAATTCGCTCGCTCTGCGAAGGCAGTCTTGATTCGGCGCGTGCAAAACGCCCCGACAGAACGAAATGAATCGAGATGGTTATCTGGTTGGATTCGGCGCGTAAACAGCTACAGTGGCGGCTAATTTATGCCGGCAAAATTCCCGATATCGCTCTGCACGGCTTTATTAATATTGGCTGCTCTTGCATGTTCAGTCAGCGCTCAGATACGTCTTTTTGGACCGAAGCCGACGCCACAACCAATGCGGAAAGCATCCGATCTCATTCGCAGGCAAGAACCAGTCAAAATCAATCAATCACTGCTGAAAGAAGCCACGCCCGACAATGTCCATGTGGTGGTCTCGCTTCCCAAGCAGCGCGCTTTTCTTATGATCGGCGACCAAATCGTGATCGACAGCCCGATTTCTTCTGGCAAGCGGGGGCATAGTTCACCCACGGGTAATTTCAGTGTGCTGGAAAAAGACCCGAACCATCGTTCCAACATTTACGGCGACTT
>VBQC01000145.1 GCA_005887825.1 Verrucomicrobiota bacterium
ACTGGTTTCTCCGGCGAGCCACCGGATGGCCCAGCAATCCCGGTTGTGGCCAGCGCATATGTCGATCCAGCGCGTGTGCGCGCATGTTCCGCTAGCGCCCGCGCGACTGGCTCGCTCACAGCGCCGTGTTTCTCGATCAACGTCGGATCGACATCCAACATGTCGATCTTGGCTTGATTGGCGTAACAAACATAGCCAGCGATAAATACTTTCGAGGCGC
>VBQC01000146.1 GCA_005887825.1 Verrucomicrobiota bacterium
GGTTTCGATATTGGAGCGGTAGTTCACTGGATTGGCCAATACGAGGACGACAATGTTAGTCTAACACAATCGCCGAAGCTAAATATGCCTAGAACTGGCGGTCCGGGAGATAACGCCGCTCCTTTTTCTCAGCGCGCGCGGAAAGTGGCCGATTGGACTACGCTCGACTTGATCGCATCGTACACGTTCAACCTGCCGCCACCCGCGCCGGTCGAGGTGCCTGGCTTTGCCAAGGATGGCGGTACGAACGTGAAGATAAGGGATGGCAAGGAGAAAAACGTGATGCCTGTCTCTACAGCTGAGTACAACCCCTGTGGATGGCGCGCTTGGTTGAATGGCCCGACCATCACACTTGGGATGCAAAACGTGTTCGATGAAGATCCGTCCTTCGTGGCCGGCAGCTTCGAGAATGGCTACGACGAATCGCTTGCCACGATCAAAGGCCGGTTCTGGTACGTCCAGCTGAAGAAAAGATTCTAGAGAAGCCTGTTCGACTAGGTTTCTCAGCGATCGAGTCCGGCGTTGAATTCCCAGCGATCACGTCCGCCTTCAATTGCGGTGTTGGACCCATTCGACTTGCGCTTAGGGCAGGCTGTTCGACGTTTCTTCCATGAGATCCGACAGCGCACTTCTCATCGTCGCTCACGGCTCGACCGTGAATCCGGATTCGAGCGCGCCGACGCTTGCGCATGCGGCGGAGATTCGGCGTCGAAAAGTTTTCGCTGATGTGGAGTGCGCCTTTTGGAAAGAGGAGCCAAGCCTGCGCGACGCGATCTTCTTGTTCGATCCACAATCGGTTCGGGAAGTTTACGTAGCGCCGAATTTTATCAGCGAAGGTTATTTTACTCAGACGGTGATCCCCCGCGAGCTCGAGCTGAATGGCCGGACCACAAACCGATCCAACGGTCAACTCTGGAAATATTGTGAGCCAGTCGGAAATCATTCGATGATGACTGAACTGTTGCTCAAACGCGCAGGCGAGGTTGCGCAAGACGCGGATCCGGCCGAGACCAGCTTGTTAATTGTTGCGCACGGCACGGATTTGAATGAAAACAGCGCGGTGGCGGCAAAACGTGAAGCGGAAAAAATCCGCACGCTCGGAAAATATGCGGCCGTCCTGAATGCTTACATGGAAGAGCCGCCACTGATCTCCGATTGGCAAAAATTGACCAGGAGTCCCAACGTGGTCGTGGTTCCGTTTTTTATTTCGGATGGATTACACAGCTACGAAGACATCCCCAGGTTGCTCGGTATTCGAAGTTGTCATCCTAAGCCCTTGGGTAGCTTCACGGGATCCCTCGACTCGGCTCGGGATGATGTTGAATCAAGCCAGCGCGAGGTTTTCCGGCACAATCCCTATACGGCCGGCGGCCGCTCGCTATTTTATGCGCCGTCGATCGGCACCGATCAGGGCTTCGCCGACATCATTATCGAGCAGGCAGCCAAATTTGATTCCGAAGCGTACCGCGATCGTGGGACGAAATTTATCGCAAAAAATTGAAATCTCGCTCGCGCTTGGTTTCTTTTGCACGACATTGCTCTCCCGCGAATGAAAGAAGTGACGTGCAAGAAGCTGCAGGAGATCGGCGCATTCGCGCTGGCTGGCGGGTGCACCAGAAAGCGGATGAAGCAACTCGCAGAGATGATTCGTGCGGCGCGCGATTATCGGTGGGTCGCGGTTTACAAAATCGTCAAAGACGAATTCGTAATTCTCGCGGGCACGGGCAGCGAGCCGCCGACCTATGCGCGTTTCCCAATTACGCAGGGGCTATGCGGCGCGGCGCTGGAGTCTGGAAAGCCAATCATCGTCGGCGACGTGCACCACGATCCGCGATACCTGCCCACGTTTCACACGACGCGCTCAGAGATCGTCGTCCCGATGAGAAATGAGCACCGGCACGTCCTCGGAATGTTGGATGTGGAGAGCGATCAATTGAACGCTTTCGGCGAAGAAGATCGACAATTTCTCGAACGCGCGGGCGGTCTGATTGCGCACTGTTTGCACTAGCAGATGCGTGGCACAGACATCTTGTCTGTGGGGCAGGCTGGCGTCTCGCCTGCCAAGCGGGTGCGGCCCAGTTGAGAGGCATGTCAAATCCCGCAGCGCCAGCGTTGGAATCTGCGCTGACCGATCGCTTTCATTTCGGCCAAATTTTGGTCCGAAAAATAAATGGCGCTTTTGTTTTATCCCATTGTGGTGATGAAACCCGGAAGAAGTTGAAGACGTTTCAAAGTGCCGAAGATGCGATCGAGCTGAGCAAGTTTGATGACAGCGGCAATTACCGTCCGCTCAAAACGGCGCCAAATCTTGCTCATGGCTGGCGCTTGGAACTGGCAAGGCTGGAGGAATTGCAGCGCGCTCTCGATTATTTTTATCCTGGCAGATTGGCCGTTTTTCTCGCCTGGAAAACTGGCCAACTGCACACGACTCCGCTGCGCGAAACATTGGATCGACAATCAGGGATGTACCGCGTCGCGGCAAAAATTTCGGATGATCAGATCGATAACGTTGTGGGAGATTTTTGCCGTTCAGATGGCGGCTGTCTGCGCACGATTTTATGGAAGCGCGATCAACGCGGCACGGTTTCGTCGGCAAAGTTGCCGCTGGAAAAATTTGATCCTGCCTGTGATCAGATCAAAGCGCTGGGCCGGCCGGGGTCATCCGCCTTCGCCGAGGCTACGGCGGACAAGACGACCCCGGCTATAGCGACAATTCCGCTGCTGTGCCAGGAGCCATGCAATCTGCTCGTGGCGGAATGCCGGAAGGTGGTGAAAGGCAAGGACAAACGGTAGCGACGCTCTGTGAGCGTTGCATTATTTTTGTCGATGTTTGCGACGGTCATAGACCGCCGATACAGGAGAGAAATGATCATTCGCGCGCGCGCAGTCGTAACAATGGATGGCCCGCCGATTGAGAATGGCGCAGTTGTGGTTGAAGGAAGCAGGATCGTCGATGTAGGCAATTTCAATGAAGTCAGAGCGCACAACTCCGGAGAAGTTTTCGATCTTGGCGAGCAAGCGCTCCTGCCTGGCCTGATCAACGCGCATTGCCATCTCGATTACACTTGTTTGCGCGGCAAAATCCCGCCGCCAAAATCTTTTGCGGATTGGATTCGGGCAATCAACGCGGAAAAGGCGAAGCTATCCGCGCAAGATTACCGAGCATCGATCACGGAAGGTTTCTCTGAGGCGAAGAGACTTGGGACGACGACGATCGCAAATCTCACCGCGTTTCCGGAGTTGGTTTCGCAGATTAGCTCACCGATTCGGACCTCGTGGTTTGCGGAGCTGATCGATGTACGTGATCCAAATCGCGCAAGCGAACTTGTCGATCTTGCGACTGGCGCGCTGAAACGCGCGCGAAATTCAGGAGGAGGAATCGGACTCGCCCCGCACGCGCTGTTTACGGCTTCCAGGGATTTGTACCGGAGCTGCGAAGGGATCGCGCAGCGCGAGAGAATCTTGCTGACAACGCACTTGGCGGAATCGCGCGAGGAGATGGCGATGTTTCGCGATGGATCGGGTCCGCTCTACGACTTTATAGAAAACATCGGGCGGCCGATGAGTGATTGCGGTGACCAAACACCGCTGGGTCACTTTTTAAAAACAGTGAGAGATTCCTCGACTGCGTTCCGCTCCGCTCGGAATGACAAGAACGCCATTCAGAACGACCCAGAATGGATAGTCGCGCATCTAAACGAATTGGCGAAAAGCGATTTCGAATTGCTCGAAACATCAAAGAGAAAATTTCATGTGGTGCATTCGCCCCGCAGCCACCGTTATTTTGCTCACAGCCGATTTCCCTTCGAGAATTTACGCGCGCTTGGATTCAACATTTGCCTCGGAACCGATAGCCTCGCCAGTAACCAGAGCCTGAGTTTATTCGCCGAGATGCACGCGTTTCAGCGCAGCGAGCCGGGGCTTTCGCCCGATAAGATCCTCGAAATGGTCACGGTGAATGCTGCGCGAGCGTTGCATCAAGAGAACGCGCTCGGCCGGATTCGGCCCGCATTTCAAGCCGATCTCATAACTGTTCCGCGTAGTTCCTTAGCAAATCTATTGGAAGAAATCGTGGCATTCGACGGGCCTGTAGGTTGGATGATGGTAGATGGAAAGATATAGCGTATGCATCCAGCCTGCGATCGATATTCAATCACGAGATCGCGGGAAAATGACGAAACCTGAATGCTCGCACGACGAAAAGGAGCGACCGGGCGATTTAGAAAAACAGCAGCAGGACGCGCGTGCTGCTGCTAATCTGCCTCGATGAGTACCACCAAGAAGGACGCGCCGAGCACCTGTGAAATGGAGCGCATCAACTGGATCGAGTTTCGCGAATGGGTTCCGGCGAAAATCCAGACGGTCCTGCTGCCGCTCGGCACGCTTGAGCCACATGGCGTCGCGCCCAATGGTACTGACATTCTCGTACCTGTGGCGATGGCGCGCGAGATCGCCCCGCGCGTCAACGCGATGGTCGCCCCGGCGGTCCCCTATGGATTCACTGGAATTCTGGATGCATACCCGGGCAGCTTCACCATTCCAGAGGATGCTTTTCGCGGTTATGTTCGCGCTGTCCTTGCCGGTCTGGCGAAGAATAAATTCAAAAACATTATCCTGCTAAATGGCCATGGCGGCGGGCAAACCGCAGTTCTGAGCGCGCTCGCACAGGAAGTCGGGCGCGACACAGGCAGCAGGATTCTAGTCGTAAACTGGTGGTCTTACTGCAGCGATGTGACGCTGGATGTGTTCGGTGAAGATGGCGGCCACGGAGCGGAAAATGAGACCGCATACGTCATGGCAATCGATCCCACTCTCGTTCAGAGAGAGCGTTACAATCCTCAAATGGCGACTGCTCTTCCGCCGCCTAATACGTGGAGTGCGTATCCCTTCCCATCGACGATCATGCTCTACAGGGAAGGAGAGGGTTATCCGAAATTCGATCTGGAAAAAGCGAAGACCTATTTCACAAAAGTCAATGACAAGATTGCCCGACTGATCCAGGAAACGATCAAGAAATGGGACATGGCGGGAGTGTGACGATGGGCTGTGTACCACGTTTACGCGCCCCGCGTACGTGTTTGGCCTGCTGTTGGCACTTTGATAATAGCCCAGCGTTTTAACGCTGGGTTTTGGTGTCGAAAAGGATGCGTCCCGAGAGGGACGAAAGAAACTTCGCCGAAGCAGCCAGCGGCGCGGCTACAGCAATGCTGGCCTAAATCGCTTGCTTATCGCTCGCTGCGCCGGTAAACTCGGCGTATGGCCGGACACGGAATGCAGCAGTCGCAGAGCCTTGCGCTGCAACAAATTCTCGCGCCGCAGCTCCAACAAAGCCTTCTCATTCTCCAGACGCCGTTGCTTGAGCTGCGTAATCTGGTTCAACAGGAAATGGAGACAAACCCTGTGCTGGAGGAACTGTCGGATGAACCAAGCATCGACGGCCCCAATGGCGCCGAGCCGTCCGCAGACAACAATTTCAAGGAAGAATTCGAGAAGCTGGCGAGCCTGGATGAGGAATGGCGCGATTACATGGCGCAGTCGGCCAGCTACAGGTCCGAAGGCTTTCGGGGTTCGCAGGAAGCACAAGATAAGCGCCAGTTCTTTTTCGATTCCATTGCCATGCAGGAAACCCTTCAACAAAATCTGGTATCGCAACTGAACCAGACCGCGCTCAACGCGGACGACCGCAAAACGGCGGAGCTGATCATTGGCAACATCGATGACAACGGATTTCTCCAGAGCACACCGGAAGAAATGGCGCTCAGTTCCGGAGCTCCGAAGGAGGATCTTGAGAAGATGCTTGCGCTCATTCAGGGTTTTTATCCGCCGGGCGTGGGCGCGCGCGATTTGCGCGAATGTTTGCTGATTCAATTGCAGCGTGAAGGAAGAGAAAACGGTATCGAATACAAAATTGTCTCCGAGCACATGGAAGATTTGGGCAAGCGGCGCTTTCCCGAAATCGCACGACGGATGGGCATCAGCGTAGAGGAGGTGCAAGAGGCCGCCAATAACATCGCGCGGTTGAATCCTCGGCCCGGCCAGGTCTTCGCCGCTGCCCCGCAAAACTACGTGCTACCCGACGTGACGGTCGAAAAAGTGGACGGCGATTATCAGATTATCCTAAACAACGAGCAAATTCCGCATCTACGGATCAGCAACACGTACAAAGACATCATCGCGCAGGACAACAACGGCAGCGAGGTCAAAGACTACATCCGCGACAAAATCCGGAGCGGCAAATTCCTGATCCGATCGATCCACCAGCGCCAGCAAACCATTTCCAACATCGCGCACCAGATCGTTTCGCGGCAGCGCGATTTTTTTGAACACGGCCCATCGCATCTGAAGCCGATGACCATGGGGGAAATCGCCGATGCGGTTGGCGTACATGAGACCACGGTGAGCCGCGCGGTTTCCGGCAAATACATGGCCACGCCGCAGGGTATTTTCGAGATGAAATATTTTTTTACGCCCGGCTATCAAACCGCTACCGGCGAGTCGATGAGCAACACCAGCGTAAAAGAAGCAATCCTTGATCTGGTGAAACACGAGGATGGCAACGCGCCTTTAAGCGACCAGGAGATCGTGGAAGTTCTAAGCCAGCGCGGCATTCCAATCGCGCGGCGCACTGTGGCCAAGTACCGCACCGAGCTGAATATTCTGCCGAGCCACATGCGGCGGAAATACTGAGCAATCTCTAGAGCGGCGGTCTGTGACCATCGCTCGAATTAAGAATCTAGAATGCGACGCTATGGATTACCGCTATAGTAATAAATGACCCCCTCTCTTCGCGCTGTCGTGATCGCCGAATGGCGGGGCCTTCCCGAAAGGAAAACCCGCCCGGATCGGTGGCAATCACCGGCTGACTTGGTGCCGAAATTGATGCAGCGGCTCGGATTGCGCGAGCGCCTGCACGAAACCGAAGTGATCGAGGCGTGGTCGAAAATCGTCGGCGAATTTATCGCCGCGCACTCGGCGCCGGTGGCATTGCGCGAGGGCATACTTTACGTTCGAGTTCTCCAACCAGCTTTGCATTACGAGCTCGAACAAATTTCCAAGATCGAGATCTTGCGAAAACTGAAAAAACGCTTTGGCGGCAAAACGATCCGTGACGTGCGTTTCCGGGTCGGCTAATTTGACCGCGGATTGCACGGATAACAGGGATGAGAACGATCCGGATTCCTAGGCAACATTAACCGGCCGCGCGGAACCGTCACGGCGAGAGTTGTTTTTCCGGAAAAACAGCGGGGACTCGTTCACGATGCCTGAGGAAAGGAACTCTGGAACCGACGCAGAACGCGGCAAGATTCAATACGATCATGACGAGAGCGAAAAGATACAATCCCATTGTCAATCCGATGGCGATATGCATCGCCAAAATGCAAACCAACCAAACGAACCGGGTCTTTTTTATCCAAATGAAAAATGGATAACCAAGTTCGATCAGGCAGATTGAAATTCCGAGGACAGGCAGAGCGTATTTGAATCGAACAAGAATATCCGGCGAAATGAGATTAAGAGGCGGCCGTGTCAGCGATCGCCAGAGATTGGACCCATTCCACCAACCGTCGCCCAGACATTTTGCCAGGCCTCCGATAAAATAAACAAAGCACAGGTGTACCTGTAAAACGCGCCGCCAAAAACCTAAAAGTTGTGGATCCTTTGGTGTTATTTTTACCAGCCGATGATCGAGGGCGTACCGATCCGGCAGCGGTGACAACATCAAATAAAAAAGTCCCGTGGTCATGAAGTTATCAGCGCCGTATGCCAGTAACCCTCCACTTTCAGCCGCGCAGAGGTGAAGAAACCAGGCAATTATCGCTGCCGGGCGGCAGAAAAGTCCCACCAACAAACAACATCCCATGCAAAGCAAGCTGGCCCAGGCAACAGTAAGCACTGTTTCCTCGCCGACGCCGGCGTGGCCGCCGAGCGCAACCAGCCAGCCAAGTTTTGGAATAAGAGGACTGTCGAAAGACGTGATGGCCTCTCCCAATTCGCGACTGACAAGACCCTTGCCAGTTCCGGCGAACAAGTAGTGCCAGTCACTCCTTAAGAAAAGCGTGAAAACGACTACTTGCAGGCCCATGCCGATACGCAGAACGGCAAGCCACTTGTCGCTTTCCGGCGGAAAGAGAAATTCAATCAATCCTTTCCATCCGCCTAAGGCGGATCGCAGCGGGGTCATGGAGACATGCTCGTTCGAGTCGGATGATTTAAGCACGGATTGCACGGATAACACGGATGGGAGCAAGGACGACGGCTCGGAAGCCGTCGCTCCTTGATGCAGCTCGATTATCTTGCCACATAACTCCCGTGAATCATGTCCCTATCCGTGCCATCCGTGTAATCCGTGGTTCCGCTCTAGTTCGCTTCGTTACGAAGGCTGAAATCGAAGCTGAACATGGGTTGGAACAATTCTTTCTTCCCATGCTCAAAGTCAGTGATATCGGGCGGATTGACTGATCCGAAAATGGCCCGAATCTTTTCCACATCAGGATGCTCCCGCCAAACGGAGAACGCGAGCATCTTGAGCACCACTTCGCGTAGCGGCTCGTAAATAGGGTTTGCCAACCGGTCTAGTAAACTGTCCAAACGCAGGGCGGCAGCTTTGCCGCTGACGTGCGGCGAATCATATTCTACTCGCCCATCCTGGTAATGCAGTTCCAGGATTAACTTGTAGTAACTTGGGATATTGGGCGCAAAAAAGGTGTAGCCCGCCTGGATGCCGGCAGCATGCAGATAGGTCGCTATACCCCGTCGCACCGGACTGGACGCAGCCGCTTGCTTTCCCAACGGCCAGGCGGCAACCAGTTCAGCCTTGCGCGCGCCGTTATTGAGCGCAGACGGCAATATGGTCGCGCCTTCTGCGATCAGCGAGAATACCCCGGCAAAGCAAACTGCTGTTATGAGGAAAAAATGTACACCGAACCAGACCGCGTAAATGCGCTTAGAAACCATCTCATAAATGGTAAGGCATTTTGCGCACTCGGCGATTGATTTTAACTTCGTCCCGAAAGCGTTCGGAGCAGATCATCTTTCGCTGAATGCGTGAAGGTAGAACGCGTTGGTAAAACAAATGCGAGATTCGCCGCCTGATTTCGAGCAAGAAGCCAGGCAAGATGCCCGCCTGCCGAATCAGGCTGGGAGCCTAACTTCCAATCGATCCAACGCAACACACCAGCTTGGGGGGGTCGCTCCAGTACATGACAAACCAGCCCCGAAGGCTTTCGGGACTGGCACACTTATATAAGACCGCTTGCGGGCTTACAACGCCGCTGCGATCAGCTTCAAATTCTCAGTCGCCGCCGTACTCTCGCTGGTTTGTGGCAGGACCATCTCCACGCAGTAAGCTCGATCCTGCCTATTGTCCGCGTAAAACAGTGTGGCTTTATCGGTTTGAATACTCTTCAAAGAACGAGCCGCAGCGTTATGACTGGGCGCATGCATTGCAAGGGCGCTAACCCCGACAACTGCTGCAGCCACGAGTATTGCCGCAACAAGACGTTTAGTGATTCCCGGTTGGTTATTCTTCATAAGAAGGCACGTTTACGGGCGATGTGAATAACTGTCAAGGACAAAACAAAAGAATTATAATCGCATATCTGGCCAGTGTTGGCCAATTATTGGTTGGATGCCCCAAGTAGATGGAATGCGGTGCGTGCATATGGTTATCTTTCCCTTCGTTAGGAGCGACCTCAGCCTGTCCTGAGACCTCAGAAAACTATGCTTTCTTCGTATCGCTAACAAGCACGCCCAGTCGATCGGACGTAGGCTTCCAGGTTACCGAGCAAGGAAGGCAGGCAAGATGCCCGCCTGCCGAGTCAGGCTGGAAGCCTAACTTCCAGTTCCCATCGCGGCGGCTTAAGCGTCCCTTGGGCGGTTGGGAAATTCCAAATCGCTTTCGCGAGCAGCGTCGCCGCTCCTTGCGCTACGCGTGCCGCCTACTTTGGCGCAAGCGAAGCGACAATTGCTCCAAAGCGCGGATCGCTGCGCACCGGGTCCCAAAGCGGATTGAGGCGCAAATGGCCATAGCTCAAATCGTCCGGCAGTTTAGCCGCCTCAGCCAATCGCTCGATTGCGCGGTCCTTGTCGCCCGTCCACGCATAAATCACGGCCAGATACTTGATCAACAATGGGCCCTCGATGGCGCTTTTGCTAACGGGCATCAGCTCGACTGCGCGCTCGCCTTCGCGGATGGCATCCCCCTTATTTCCCAGAACAGCATCGACCACACCGAGCGCGCATAGAGCCGCTGCATAATCGGGTTGGTCGCGCACCGTTTGCTCGAGTTCTCTCCGCGCGTTGGTAAAGCCGGCGCGGGCTGCCGACTCATCGCCCCGAAGCCGGGCGGCAAGACCCTGGCACCAACTGTTAGGGAATGGAATGTTGTCGTCGTAACATCCGCCACCGCCAGCGGGCATGACGTCCAGCGCGTGCTGGGCTGCAGCTGGATCGCGCTCGCGTAAAGCAAGGAGAATCCATCGTTCAGCGAGAACAGGCGCCGCGTTCGGGTCCTCGGCTAGGATCGTCTCAATTGTCGTATGCAGCGGTCCAGGATCTGCGCGCGATTCCAGATCAATCCAGGCGCGCCGTATCCGGGTGGGAATATCTTTCGGAGATATGGCCAGCGCGCGGTCCAGAGTCGCAGCCATCTCTTTGTAGCGGCGCATACCCTCGTAACTGATAGATATTTGGTGGAGTATCGAAAAATTACGTGGGTCCAACTCCAGTGCACGGTTCATTTCCTCCAGGGATTTCGCCCAGCGTCCCTGGCGCCGGTCGATGTAGCCAGCCAACAGAGGAATTCGAGATTCGTTCGGTAGCGTACCTCGGGCAGCAGCCAGTTCCTCTTGAGCTCGGTTATAATCCTGATATGCCCAGTAAAGATGCTGAGCGAGGGCCAGATGCATCTCTCCAGAGTCGGGGCGCAGACGGCGGATTGATTGAATAGCTCTTTCGGACAATTTAAGGCGCGCCTCCGTATGGTCGAAACCAAGGAAATACATCCGGTCGTGCGCTCCTGTGAGCTGGCAATAGGCGTCAAAGAACAAAGGGTCGCGTGCAATGGCCTGGTCAAGCAGTTGCACGGCTTCGAACAAATCTTGTTTTGCGCGCGTGCTAAACGGAATGCCATTGACGAGAGCCTTGGCACGCGAGTAGGCATCGTAGGCAACAAGGTCCGTGGTCGGCGGCTCTTTGATAGCGGCTTTTTCGGCAGATGAAACCTTGACGTGAAGCTGCTCTGCGACTTTTTGCGTGATCCCGCTCTGGATTGCAAACACTTCATTCACATCGAAATTGTATCTTTCAGCCCAGACGTGGGCGTCGGTGCGCGCGTCGATCAACTGGACGTTTAAAAAGATTCTGCCCGCGTCCCTGCGGACGCTTCCCTCCAGCACGTGAGAGACGTTCAGGGCATGCGCGATTTGCTGCGTACTGCGCGCGCCGCGATATGGCAGGACGCTGGTGCGGCTAATGACCTTAAGGTCAGCCACCCTGGCCAGCTTGGTCAAGATGCCGTCCTGGACGCTATCGGCAAAAAAAGTGTTGTCGTCATCTACGCTGAGATTTTCAAAGGGCAGAACGGCGATTCCGGATGCGGCCGGCGGCGTAGCAAATTCGCCTTTCCAAATCATCCCGCCTAATGCCATTCCCAAGGCCAGCAGAAGCACAGACATTCCCGCAACAATTGGATTGCGGCGCGACCAGCGCCAGATGCGTGCCGGCGGCGAGACGGGACGGGCGATGATGTGGCGGCCTTCGAGCCAAAGTTCAAGATCTTGGGCCAGATCGCCGGCGGAGTGATATCGCGCGTTTGGGTCGCGTTCCAGACATTTTGCACAAATTGTTTCCAGATCGCGATCGAGCGCTGGCGCCAGGGTGCGCAGTTTCGGCGCAGGCTTCTCGGCGGCTTGGTGGATCACCGCCAGTGCGTGCTCGCCCAAAAATGGCGGCCGGCCAGTTAAGAGATTGAACAAGATCGCGCCCAAACTGTAAACATCCGCCGCCGGTGTAAGGTTCGCCGCCGCTCCTTTTGCCTGCTCGGGCGCGATATAACCGGGCGTGCCGAAAATGGTGAGGGTGTGCGTGAGGTCGCTCGTAGCATCCAGCCATTTGGCCAAACCAAAATCGCTCACCAGCGGCTCGCCGTGCCCGTCGAGCATGACGTTCCCCGGTTTGAGATCGCGATGCAGGATACCTTTGACATGCGCGTATTGCACCGCGCGCGCGATCTTCGCCATCAGCGCCACGGCACGGCGTGGCTCGTTGCGCAGAGCTGGCGCAGCCTCGAGCAAACTGCCGCCGCCAGCGAATTTCATGCTGAAAAACGGCAGCCCCTCCTCGTTCTCGCTCACTTCGTAAATGGGCAGAATGTTTGGATGATCGAGGCTCGCCGCCGCTTCGGCTTCCCGCCGGAAACGCGCCAGCGTCTCCTGCGAATCGGCGTGATAGGATAAAATCCGTTTCAGCGCCACGATCCGGCGCGAATGCCGTTGCCGGGCCCGATAAATCACGCCCATTCCGCCCCGCCCGATTTCTTCCAGAATTTGGTAATTGCCCACTCGCCAGTGGGCATCGCTCACTTTGATTTCGCCGAGCACATCCTCGAGCGATTCACCATCATAGCTGTCGGTGTCCAGACCCTGAGAGAGCAGACAGCTCAGACAAAGACTGCGTCTGACACGCGATGCCGATCCACACTGCGGGCAAGCGACCGGCTCCTTTCGCAGACGAGCTGAAAAAGGAGTGCCGGGCGAACTCATCGAAGGGTCTGAGGCTAAATGATCGTTACAAGGTTGCAAGGAAAAAATTGATTTTAATTTGCTGAAATTTTAAGCATCCACAGTGTGATCGTATCCACCGCTGTAACGATGCAGGTCTTTTGACAATTCAACGATTTCATTTCGGAGCGAGCGAGGCGACGATCTCCTCAAAGCGCGGATCGCCGCGTAGCGGATCCCAAAACGGCAGCAGTTTCAATTGACCATAGCTGACCGTGCTCGGCGGGCGGGTGGCGATGGCGAGCTGTTCGCACGCAAGATCTTTGTCGCCAACCCACGCAGCGATCATCGCCAGATACTTGATCATCGTTGGACCAACCAGTGCATCTTTTTCCACTTGGAGAAGCTCGATTGCGCGCCGGCCTTCTTGCAATGCCTCCTCCTTGCGCCCAAGACCGGCGTCAATCAAACCAAGCACACACAGCGGCGGGCCGTAATTGGGTTGTGCTCGAACCGTTTTCTCTTGCCCCACGCGTGCTGCCGTGAATGCAGCGCGGGCTTTGCCTTCGTCATTCGTCATACGAGCGATAACACCTTCCATAACCAGACGATTTGCGTGAACCGTATAATCGGTCAGCGGCGTGTCGCCGATTGTGTTCAGTACATTTTTTGCCGCAGCGACGTCGCGCTCGGCCAACGCCAAACTCAGCCAGTCATCGGCGACACTCACGAGGGCATCGGGATTTGCGGCTCTAATGGAATCGATTGTTTGACGCAATGGCCGGGTGTCGGCTTTCCAATGAAATTGGAGGGACGCAAGCGCGACTTTCGTATCGACATCGTTCGGCTCAACGGCCAACGTGCGATCCAGCACGGAATTTTCTTCAACGTAGCGCCGGAAAATTCCGTAGCCGAGCGCAATCTGCTGGAGAGTTTCAATATTGCGCGGGTCGAGCTCAGTCGCGCGCTCCAGGTTTCGTATGGACGCTTCCCAATGTCCCCGGCGCCTTTGGATATAACCCGTCAACCGGAATATCCGGGAGTCGTGGGGCAAGGTCTGGCGGGCAACTTCCAGTTCAGCCAGAGCGCCATCGTAATCGAGATGTCCACGATAAAGATTTCCGGCATGCGCGAGATGCGCTTCACCTGAATCCGGACGAAGGCGAAGTGCCCGCTGGATGGCTGCTTCCGCTAACGCCAGGCGTGCAGGGGTGTGGTCGAAGCCGAGGAAATAAAGCATGTCATGAGCGTAGGCGAGCTCGCAATATGCCTGGAGAAACGACGAATCACGTGCAACTGCCTGGTTCAGCAGATCTGCTGCCCGCAGCAAGTTCGCTTTCATGGCATTGCTAATGCGCAGCAGAAGAAGATTTTTAGCGCGAGTATAGAGATCGAAAGCAGTGAGGTCGGCTGTCGGTGGTTGTTGAATGGCCAGTTTCTCAGTGGTTGAAATGTTGGCGCGAAGCTGCTGTGCGACTTCTTGCGCGATCTCGCTTTGGACTGCGAACACGTCATTCAAACCACGATCGTATTCCTCCGTCCAGACAGGGGCGCCGGTGCGGGTGTCGATTAGCTGGGCCTTCATGTAAAGCCGAGCGCCGGTTTTGCGCACGCTGCCCTCCAGCACGTGAGACACTCCAAGGGCATCACCAATCTGGCGTATATCCCGCTTGCCGCGATACTGCATGACGCTGCTGCGGCTGATCACCCTGAGATCGCGAATTTTCGCCAGCCTGGTTAAAATGTCATCCTGAACGCCATCGGCAAAAAACGCGTCTTCTTTATCTTCACTCGAACTTTCAAAAGGCAGTACGGCAATGCCAGTTGCCGCGCTGCCTTGGCGGGTTTGGACTGCTTCGTTTTTCCAAGTCTTTATGCCTGCCGCCGCTACGACTGCCATCAATAGCGCCGCCATCGCCGCAACGGCTGGATTTCGTCGCGACCAGCGCAGAGCGCGCACCGGTGCCGATACAGGATGCCCCGCAATCGGCCGGCCTTCGAGCCAAAGTTCAAGCTCTTGGGCCAGATCGCCGGCAGAGTGATAACGCGCGTTTGGGTCGCGTTCCAGACATTTTGCACAAATCGTTTCCAGATC
>VBQC01000147.1 GCA_005887825.1 Verrucomicrobiota bacterium
CGGCACTTCATCGTCAAGATTTCCCGAGGCTCGGCAAAGATCGTCAAATCCTATGGAAAGAACGGAGCCTAACCAATCGATGAAGCCAACGGCCCCATTGCGAAACGACTTCAGCGTGCTTGCCATCGCACCCTGCCGTGGCTTATCTCTTTCTCGTTAGATGCTGAAGCCCACCCGTGTGACATTATCTTGGCAGCGGCTCATCGGGGTCGCTTCGGGCACGTTCGGTGCAGCAGTTACAATTGCAACCGGGGCCCAGCTTTCGGCGGCGGGTTCGCTTCGAGGGCAGACGCTCCCGGAGCTTATAACTTTGATTTGTGGCTGCGTGTTCCTATTTCTGGCATTTCCACTTTACACTGCGCGCGAGTGGGCGCGCCGGGCTCTTCTTCTTACGACTTACTGTATCCTCGCCGCTCTCGCGATCTTCCTCTCGCCCACCGTATTTCAGCAGTTGCGGTCTCCCGCGGCAGTTTATCCAGGTCTCCGCTTCGTAATCGGTGTATGCGCGCTTATCTCTTTTCTGACACCACCGGCTTTCCTTTTGGCTGTGCTTCATCACGCTGACGTCAGGCGCGCATTTCAGACAAAAAACGCATCTAACCCCTATGTAGGATGTCAAGTGTGGTAGGTGGGTGGCTAGTTCATAAGGTTTGTTAATCAAGGTTGAAGTTTTCTCTGGAGCGCGCTTCCTCTTCCTTTTGCGCGTTGGATTTTATTTCCAGCGGATCGTACTCCTATCCGTGCTTGCGACCGCAGTCGCAGCACCAATTTGATCAATGCGATCAGGTGGAAGAGGAACTTGGGCACGCCCAATCTAAGCCGACGCACGCGAAGGCTTTCGGAGCCGCTTTTTTTGTATCGACCAGGTGGGCGGGGAGTAAACCCAAAGCCGCAGCAGCGTTTCGCAAAAACCAGCGCTTCGGCCGGCTTCACCGATTGTTTGAGCAGCAATCGAACCCAAATTTAGCGCGAGTCGGGATGGCGGAGATACAACGCCAGGCTGCCCATGTCGATGATCGCGAAATTCGACGAGAGATATTCCTCGCCAAGAACGCCGGCATTCGATTCCGCCGCGGACTTCGACAGCCGAATATCGCCCGAGAGATGAGCTACTACCACTTCGGCATTTGCGAGTTTGAAGCCGCCAATCGCCAGCTCTTTCACGCCCGCGCGACTTACTGCTTCGACCATGCCGCCGGCTCCACCAGCGGCCACGCCAGTGAGGGCGGTCATACCAGTTCCAGATCGAACCGCGACTTGCTTGTCGATGAGTGTAGCTCCCGAGCCCGTGTCGACGATGAACCGGGTGACGTGTCCATTGAGAGCGCCTTCTACGTCGAAGTGGTGGTTGGAATTCAGGCGCATCGGAATTCGCGTAAACCCGCGACCAGCCAGGAAACCCGCGATGCCCTGGCTCACAGCGGAACTCGGACCGTTTGGGCTAACGTAAAGCATTTGCCGCGTGCAATCGATAATCATCCCAAACTTGACCATCTCGCTTGCGCCGAGGACGCCGTTGACATGGGACAGGTTCTGAGAATCCGCGATGTGCGATCCGGTCGCGGGACCGCTGCGGCCCCTATTCATGTCGGATGTGTCCGCGATTGCCACCGGGACGTTTGTTACCGTGCAATTGCCCAAGGCGATGTTCTTCACTTTGCTCGTGCCGTAGCGTTCCCAGCTCCGACCAAACAAGCCGCCGACGTTTGAGTCGGTTTTTTCTACGGTCAGGCCAAATGAATTCACGCTGTTAACGTCGATGACGGTGTGGGGCGAGCCGGTATCGATCAGCAGGGCAGCCCGCCGATTGTTAATGGACACGGGAACGAAAAGATGATTGCCGAAACGCCGCTCCAGTTTTGCGCCGGCTAGACCTTGCCGGGTCAGAAAGCCGGCAAGCGTGCCGCCGGTTTGTTGTGATTGCACGCGAAATGGCGCCATGGTTGCGACTAACAGCATCGAGACGAAGAATTTTTTCATGAGGGGAGTGTGACAATGAAAGCCGGAATTTGAAAAATCGGGCGTTCGGGGTCAAGGGTTTTTCACAGCAATTACTGAAAATGGACCAATTCTGCTCCGGATTTCCTGTCGCAAGTTTGTGCCTGGAGGAATCGGCACTGCCCGCATGCAAATTCCGCTTTCTGCGGCGGCGCTCTATGAGCGTCGCATTTAATCGGCCAGCCCCGAAAGTATTCCGGACCGCAATTATTTCGGCGAACGGGCGTCGGCGTGTGTTTTTACTTCGCGCCTTTGTTTTTCGACCACGCGACACAACTCCCGCTCCATCGTTTTGAAAGCGTCGTGGATGACCTTGTTGAGCGGCTGATGTGTGCCGTTGTCCTTTTGCTTTTCATCGGCGACGAGTTCGTGACCGCGCGAAACGGTCACATCGATGCGACAACGGAACGGGTTTCCTTTTTGATGAGTATGATTGGTTTGCTCGATGGCGACATCGCAGCGGTTGATGTGGTCGCAGAATTTTTCGAGCCGCGCCGCGTAATCCAAAACGAGATTGTCGATCTGGTCCGATTTTTCCAGACCCCGATAAGTGATCTTAACAGGCAGTTGCATAGTTGGTTGGATAAGAGGTTAACCTTCGATGCAGCCGCGCGCGATAAAAAAACGTTGCGTGCACGGACAGCCTAAAGTTCCCGCAACGAGCGAAAATGAGCGGGCAATTTTGACGGCTCAGTTTTGACGAGATCGGACTTCACATGTTCAACAATCCGGTCGCGCACTGCCGCGGGCAACAAATCGATAATCGCCGCGTGAATTTCCGCTGGCGCGGCGAACGACCAGCCTTCCTTCCCATCGCGCGAGACAATTTTTATGATTTGATCGGCCAGTTGCTTCTGAATCCGGCGATGAGTTTCTGTTTCCATCTGGGTTCGTTCCGCAATCGAACTGGCGTGCCGACCGCCCGCTCCATCGCCCACCGGAAATCGCCCAGCAAGGTCGGTCACTTTGTCGATCAATCTTCCGTGCGCATCTGTTAAATCGAATGCCTGTACAAGGCGCAAACTTGGCCCACGCGTTGGCGTTTCATCGACCCGGTATGCTTTCAAACTGCCTCGATCAGTGACGATGATGAGAGAAGTTGGTGTCATGGCGAATCACTGACCAAAAGATTGGCCGCGCCCCGAAGGCGTACATCACACTCTATAACCGATTCGTTTGTCAGGGCAAGATTGCGCTGCCTGATTTCTATTCCGGGTAGCGCACGCCTCTCGCGTGTTGGCGAAGCCGTCTCGGGTTCGCGAACTTTTCTGACCACGGGGCTCCTAGGCAAAAAAAGGGTGTAAAAGAGATGAAGGCGCATGGGAGAAGTTCGTTTCGGCGCGACGCCGAAACCAGACACGCGAGACGCGTGCGCTACCCAACCCACTCGATCCGCGACAAGCTCCACGGCACCCTCCTATTTCCCGCGAGCGCGTTCTTCTTCTGCGCTGAGCGCAGGAAACTCGACGTGACGTTTTTTCCACGATTCCTCGCGAGCTTGAGCCTGCGCACCACTTACCAACTGGAACAAACACGCGGCGCGGCCGCCAAGATCGACATCGTCGCCGGAAGGAAATTTTCTGGGCTCCATCAAAAAACCGTTGGGATCCATTGTGTCGAGAACGAGTTGCCACTCAATATGTTCCTGTCCCGGGAGAACAAACGGGATCGGCTCATAATGCGCGTTGATCAGCAACAGGAACGTGTCGTCGCGAATTGGTTCACCTTCAAAATTGAGAACATCCATCGTGTCGCCGCTCAGTAGCATGCCAAGACAGCGAACGAACGGCGATGTCCATTCTTCCTCGCTCATCTCGCTGCCGCCGGGATTGAACCACATCACGTCGCGCGTTTCCGAACCGCGAATCCGTCGGCCCTGAAAGAATTTCGGCCGGCGGAAAACGGGATGATCCCTCCGCAGCTGAATCAGTTTTCGCGTGAACTCAACAAATTGATTCTGTTTTTCATCGCGCTCCCAATTGAACCAGCTGATCTCGTTGTCCTGGCAATAAGCGTTATTGTTGCCGTTCTGCGTCCGGCCCCACTCGTCTCCGCCGGATAGCATGGGCACGCCTTGCGAAAGAAAAAGTGTTATCAGGAAATTCCGGCGCTGGCGCTCGCGCAACGCGTTGATTTTTGGGTCATCCGTTGGACCTTCCACGCCGCAATTCCAAGATTGATTGTTGTTGTCGCCGTCCCTGTTGTCGTCGCCGTTCAACTCGTTGTGCTTTTTGTCATAGCTGACCAGGTCGTTCAGCGTGAATCCATCGTGGGCCGTGACAAAATTGATGCTCGCGTAGGGACGCCGCCCATTGTGCTGATAAAGATCGGGACTGCCAGTGAGCCTGTAAGCCACCTCGCCAATGCGGCCCTCGTCGCCTTTCCAAAAACTCCGCATCGCGTCGCGATATTTGCCGTTCCATTCCGCCCAAAGCACGGGAAAATTTCCCACTTGATAGCCGCCTTCGCCGACGTCCCACGGCTCCGCGATTAACTTCACCTGCGAAAGGACTGGGTCCTGATGAATGATTTCGAAGAAGGCGTGCAGCTTGTTCACACCCGCATGATCGCGCGCCAGGGTGGAAGCCAGATCAAACCGAAATCCATCCACGTGCATTTCGAGAACCCAATAGCGCAAGCTGTCCATCACGAGCTGAAGCGCGCGAGAATGCAACACGTTAAACGTGTTCCCAGTACCGGTGAAATCCAGATAGAAACGCGGATTATCCAGTTGCAACCGGTAGTACGCGAGATTGTCGATCCCGCGGAAGCACAGCGTGGGGCCAAGATGATTTCCCTCCGCAGTATGATTGTAAACTACATCGAGGATCACTTCGATACCCGCCGCATGGAGATTGCGTACCATCGATTTGAACTCGATGACTTGTTCGCCGAGTTGTCCGCTTCCCGAGTACTGCGCGTGCGGCGCAAAAAATCCGATTGTGTTGTACCCCCAATAATTCGTCAGACCGCGATCGATCAAAACTTTATCGTCAATGTGCGCGTGCACCGGCAATAGCTCGACTGCGGTCACGCCGAGCTTTTTGAAATAGCCGATGGCTGCCGCGCTCCCGAGGGCCGCGTACGTCCCGCGCAATTCCTCAGGTAAGTCATGCCAAAGTTTGCTGAAGCCCTTCACGTGCACCTCGTAGATCACAGAGCGGTGCAACGGGATGCGAAGCAATTTGTCGTCGTGCCAGTCGAAAGCGCTATCGATTACGACTGACTTTGCCACTCCCCACGCGTCGTCGCGAAAATCTTGAGTCAAATCTTCGTCTTCGCTTCCGACAACGTAACCGAACATCTCATCGGCCCAGGTCACTTCCCCAGCGATCGCTTTCGCGTACGGATCGAGAAGGAGCTTCGAGCTGTTGAATCGCAAGCCCCGCTCCGGATCGTACGGGCCGGAAACACGATAACCGTACAGTTGTCCTGGCCGCACATCGGGCAAAAACACATGCCAGACCTGGTCGGTGTGTTCAGTGACAGGAATGCGAATGTTTTCTTCGGTGGCCTCAATATCGTCGAACAAGCAAAGCTCAACCGAAGCGGCAGTTTCCGAAAAAAGGGCAAAGTTCACGCCGTTGCCCATCCACGTGGCGCCTAGCGGATATGGATAACCGAGCCAAGCTTTTACCGGAGTCATAAGCGCGCGCATCTATGCAATACGGAACGCGCATTGGCAATCACGAAGGTGACGTCAAATACGATCCTGCCTTTAGTCCAATGCCCCTGCCGGGCTGGCGTTTCGTCACTATATGTCACCGGTGGCTTGCGCCACCGGCTAATTTCCGAGCGACCGTTCAGGTCTGCTCGTTTGCGTTTTTAGCTAAGCCGTCAAAGGCTCACGATGTGATTCGCAAGATCACTCTGCTGTCTGTTATCATCTGTGCGCTCGCGCTGGCTGTTTACTTCTACGCGCACCACAATTGGCATCCCCTCCCCTCCGGAACGATGATCGATCGGGTCGTCGTCGAAAAAGCGGCAAGGAAATTGTCGATCTTTCGCGACGGCAGGCGGCTCAAGAGTTATCGCGTTGCGCTGGGCCGCAGCCCCATCGGGCCGAAGGAAAAGGAGGGCGACATGAAAACGCCGGAAGGTATTTACAAGATCGACAGTCGGAATGCGCAAAGCAGCTTTCATCTTGCGCTGCATATTTCCTATCCGTCTAATGATGATAACACACGCGCTGCAGAGCGCGGCGTCTCGGCCGGTTTTGACATCATGATCCACGGAATCCGAAATGGACTCGGCTGGATGGGCGCATTTTATCGTCGGAACGATTGGACTGCCGGTTGCATCGCGCTTACCGACGAAGAAATCGAAGAGCTCTGGCGGATCACACCGGACGGCACGACAATCGAGATTCGCCCATAAGTCAATTCGACCTGCGCGCTTTCGGCTTGTCGATGTACAGCCTGAGCCGCAGAATCATTACAGATGGGACATATCCTTCCGAAATAACTCCTGATGCGATTGCCTAATCCATTGGTGCTGGGCGCGATTTACGGTCTTTCGGAGCTTTATCTCGCTTTCACTCGGCACTCGCGGACGCAGGCTGTTTCCCGGGACCGCCGCTCACTTTTTTTGCTCTGGGCCGTTATTATTGTGAGCCTTTGGCTCGGGATTCAAATGATCTGGCTTTACCCGAGCGCAACCCTCCCATATCCGCGCGGATTTTACTTTTTTGGCTTCATCTTGTTCCTGGGCGGCCTGGCTTTGCGTTGGTATTCGATCGGTTATCTCGGCCGCTACTTTACGATTGATGTGTCGATCTCAGCCGAACACAAGCTGGTAGATTCCGGCCCGTACAGCTACATCCGACATCCTACGTACGCCGGCGCGCTTCTCGCCTTTGTCGGGTTGGGACTTTGTTTTGGCAACTGGCTAACGATCTTGTTTCTGACTGTGCCGATCATCGGCGCATTCCTCTGGCGCATCCGAATCGAAGAGAGCGCGCTCACAGACGCACTCGGCGAAGATTATCGCGCCTATATGCGCCGCACGAAGCGATTGATTCCGTGGCTCTACTAGCAATCGTTTGCGCCGAGGCTTTAGCCCGATGTTAATCAGAGCACGCGCTACAGATCGCGCAGTACGCCTTGCGCTTTTTCGACATCGGACGGGCGCAGAACGATCAGCCCTTTCTCAGACCCCCGGCCGCCCGCGAGATAGGCGTATTCGATATTGATCTCTGCCTCCGCGAGGCGCTCTGCGATCTTGGCGAGCACACCGGGCTCGCTCGCCGTTTCGATCATAAGCACCTCGGTCTCCAGCGCTAGCACGCCGGCTTCGCCCAAAAGCATGAGCGCTTTGGTTGGATCGCTGACCACCATGCGCACGACAGAGTGATCGACCGTGTCGGAAGTCGCGAGCGCGTGGATGTTAATTTCGGCGTTAGCCAGCGCTTCACACACGCGCGCGAGCGCCCCGGGACGATTTGCAAGAAAGACCGCGAGTTGGGTAGCCGGTTCGATGGAGAGCTTGGGATGTGGGTTCATGCCGCTTTCAAAGTGATGCCGGGAATCGCTCCTGACAACTCATCAAAATTTCAACATGTGACCCGGGGCCCCATTTAAGTCAGCAGCGAACTGCCTGCGCAGAGGCCATACCGGCGTGAGCCCATTTGCTAATCATGCACTCGAATGCAACTCCAAAAGAATTCGCGAGTCCCGATAATTTCGGGATTGTCGATCCAACCATGACCACCATCGCTCAACGTCGTTCACTAAAAGCGCGCACACCACCGCGCACGATCGGTTTTGTCACGGCGTGCTCTATTGTTATTGCCAATATCATCGGAACGGGCATCTTCACGAGCCTCGGTTTTCAGCTGGCAGATATTCAATCTGGCTTTGCGCTGCTCATGCTCTGGGTCGTCGGCGGCATCGCGGCGCTTTGCGGCGCGCTTTGCTATGGGGAACTCAGCGCCGCGCTGCCGCGTTCTGGAGGCGAATATCATTTTCTGTCGCAGATTTATCACCCGGCGCTCGGCTTCATGGCCGGATTTGTTTCCGCTACGGTCGGGTTTGCCGCGCCGATCGCGCTCGCGGCGATGGCCTTTGGCAGATACTTGCACGGCGTCCTCGACTTTGGTTCACCGGTCCTCCTCTCATTTGCGGTCGTTTGGCTGGTCGCGCTTTTTCATCTCAAAAACTTGCGAGTGGGCAGCGCGTTCCAAAATCTTTCCACACTCATAAAGTTGCTCCTAGTCGGCGCGCTAATCGCCGCCGGCTTCTTCGTCCAACCGAAGCAACCGATCGACTTTTTGCCCGCGTCCGGCGACACGATGTCGATCTTCGGCGCGCCGTTTGCAGTAGCGCTGGTTTACGTGATGTATTCTTACTCGGGCTGGAACGCAGCGGCTTATATCACAGGCGAAATTAAGCAGCCGGCAACAAACGTGCCGCGCTCATTGCTTGTCGGCACGGGCCTGGTGATCGTGATTTACGTGCTGCTCAACTCTGTCTTCCTCGCCGCCACACCCGCCCAAGAATTGAAAGGCCAACTCGAAGTGGCGTTGATCGCAGGCAAACATATTTTTGGATCAAACGGCGGCCGAGTTGCCGGCGCGGTCATTTGTCTCGGTTTGATTTCCGCAATCAGCTCAATGACGTGGATCGGGCCGCGGGTCAGCATGTCGATGGGCGAAGATCATTGGTTGCTGCGACTGCTCGGCCGCAAGAATCCTCATGGCATTCCCACCAACGCCATGGTGCTGCAGTTGCTCATCGTCAATTTGCTTTTGTTCACGAGCAGCTTTGAAAGCGTGGTGCAATACACCCAATTTAGTCTGTTGCTCTGTTCGCTGTTCACTGTGCTGGGCGTGATCGTGCTGCGCGCGACGCGTCCGGAAATCGCCAGGCCTTATCGGCTGTGGGCTTACCCGCTGCCCCCGATCATCTTCGCCGTCATCACTCTTTGGATGATGTTTTATCTCCTGCGTTGGAAGACCACCGAATCGCTGGCCGGACTCGCGACCGCAATCGTTGGTCTGCTACTCTACTTTTGCGCAGGAAAACGCCTCAATCGCTCGGCATGAAAAAGCAATCTTTCGGGAAAACCGCGGGGAAGGTTGTATTGTTGATTCTGGCAACCGCGCTCAGCGTTCCCGCACAAGAGAATCCAGAGATCGCGCCTCGTGCGGTTGCTGTGACTTCCGGCCCTAACGATATCGCGCACTTCCTTGCCGGAATGCCGGTGCCGCAAGATTCTCCGCTAGCGCCGCTCATGCGCGATCCGGCGTGGCAGGAACATTCCGCATTCTTTGAGAAAGAGTTCTCAAAACTCAATCTGCGCGAACTCCAAAAACTGCACGCATGGGAGGAAACCTACCTTCCGGAAACAACACAATCAGTTCCGGTCGCGTTTTACATGTTCAGCGGTCCTGATTTCCTTTATGTCGATCAATTTTTTCCGAGGGCTTCCGTTTACGTTCTTTGCGGGAAGGAATCGATGGGGCCGCCGCCGGATCCGCTGCGCATCGTCAACCTCTCCGGCGCGCTCGGCAATCTGGAGAACGCGATGAAGTCCTCGCTCTCCACCACCTACTTCATCACCAAAGACATGAAGGTCGATCTGCAACAGCAGAACCTCAATGGCGTGTTGCCGATCCTTTACGTTTTCATCGCGCGCGCTGATAAATCGATCAGCAGGGTGACGTTTGGTTCTCTCAGCAGTAACGGCGCCTTTCAGGAGGGCGCGCCCGGAAAAAAAGGCGGCAGCATCCCAGGGGTGCGGATCAATTATACCGACAACCAAACGGGTAACTCACAAACGCTGTACTATTTCACCACTGATATCTCGGACGGCGGAATCAAATCCACTCCGGGTTTCTTGAAATTTTGCGACCGATTGGGCGCCGGCTCGAGTTTCCTCAAGTCGTCGTCGTATCTGATGTTCGAGAATGGCTTCAACACGATCCGCAATTTCATTCTCGCGCACAGTAATAGGATTGTGCAGGACGACTCGGGAATTCCGCTGGCTTACTTTGACCCAGCCAAATGGAATCTACGCTTGTTCGGCAATTACCTTGGCCCGATCGAGCTCTTCAAACAACATTACCAGCCCAAACTGCAAGAGCTCTTCGCGCAAAGCAATCCGCCGCCCCTTGACTTCGGGTTCGGTTATCGCTGGAACTACAAGGAAGCCAATTTGATGGTCGCAGAACGCAAGGGATTTCAGTAGCTGTCCTCGTTCGCTCCAACGCTTCAATCTATCCTCGCCGCTAAAACCGACGAAACCAGGAATACGGAAAATCGTCCCCTGGGCAATCAGTAGCCCAGCGCGGCGGATTCATTTCGCGATGTGGCCGCACAGGAATGGCGCCCCTGTCCGTCTTGCCGCAGCGTTCTCGCAGGTAGCGGATGAGTTCTTCGCACGAATCGAGCTGAGCGCGCGTCGGCTGGCTGCGATTGAAGTCGCCCACCAGACAGATGCCGAGCGAGATGTTGTTCAGGTAATCGCTGTGCACGTGGCCGCCGTTGATTTGACGGCGCCAGCGATCCCCTACTTCGATTTGGCCGTTACCGCTCGATGTTCCGTTGCCGATCACAAAATGATAGGCTAGGCCATTCTGCATTCGGCGGACATGCCGATGATAATAATCGAAGGCGCGCGCATTCCCCTGCCGTGTCCCGCTATTATGTACGACAATAAATTGCCAGCGCCTTCGTTTCACTGGCGCACGACGGATCGCTTCGATCACCGACCTTGTGAGATAGCGAGTTGCGGTGGAACGGCTCCTGGACCACGGCCAAAAACCTCTGCGCGGTGGCGGGGATGGCGCAGGCTCCAGACCCTGCTCCTCCTCAACGCCGGATTTTTCGATAACAACCTGTGCTCGCTCCTCCACAGGACCACCGCGTGGAATTTTGGACGGTGGCGATGCTGTCGGCGCCGGCACGGCAACCGCGTGCGGCGGCGATGGGGTTGGGCTCTCGGACCGGGCGGTATTTTCTACCGGAGGTGGGGTCGGAGTTTTTTCCGGCTTCGGCGTCTCTTCTTCTTTCGCAGTTCCTTTCCCTTTCGCCGCTTTCTTGTGTTCTGAGGGCTCTTTTTTCTTTCGCGTTTTTTTCTTCGCTGATTTCGGCTTTGGCGTCGGGCTCGCAGATTTTTTCGATTTCTTTGAAGCGGCAGTCGGTTCGGGCGTTTCGCTAGGCTTTGGCTTTGGGGCCGCCTCTTCTTTCTCACCGGATTTTTTCGCCAAATTTGATTTAGGAGGACGCGGCGATTCGCCTGCTAATGGCGAGGGGCCGGTTTCGTTCGCCGAGTTATCTGTCCCGGACGTTTTCGGGATTGGGCTGGGTGATTCTTTTGCTGTGGCAGAGGTGCCGCTCTTTTCCATCGACTCCTCTGTTGCTCGCTTCGCCTTCCGAATCGGAGGCGATGATTCCTCTGGTGTCGCGGAAGCACCTTTTTTCTTCTTCGACTTGTTTGCTGCCGCTTTAGCTTTCCCAACCGGGCTCGGCGACTTCTTTGGTGCGGGAGATGAGGCAGCCTGTGTTTCGTTTTGTCCCGTCTCAGATTCGTCGCGCTGGCTTTTTTCGTTATCACTGACTTGGGCGCGAACGAGACTGCCGGCGATCGCGCCGAGCGCGAGTGCGGTTGCGAGCCAAAGGCGAAAGCGCACCACTGCAGCGGAGCGTATCAGAGTGCGAAACGTGATCAACCCTGAAGCTTCCTCTCGTGATTCGTTAAAAAAATTACAACGGTTACAAAGGGCGAACTCTTTTAACGTTGTAACACTTTCAACTTTTTAACTTCTTGGATCTGGCGAAAATCGTCGCGGTCCGAAGTCAGGCTGCACGCGCGGCAGGAGCAGGCGCCCGCGGCGCGGCTTCGCGCATCCTTTCGCGTTCGCGACGAAGAATTGCGTTTAATTTGCCGCCGAGGAGCAAGAGCAAACAGGTCAGATACATCCAGGTTAGCAGGACGATAATGGACGCCAGCGCGAGATAAGTCGGGTTGTAGCGGTCATACCTTGCCACATAAAGCTGAAAGAGCTTGGTCGCGATGATCCAACCGATCGAAAAGAAAATCCCGCCCGGCAACGCCTGGCGGATTGTGAGATAATTTTCCGGTGTCAGGAGATACACGGCCAGCGCGAGACCGATCAGCGCCAGCGCAATGAAGGGCAAATTGAGCGCTCCGATCCACGTTTGCAGCGGGATCGCGAGCTGAAAATTGACTTCTGCGATGCCGGCGAGTTTTTCGCCGAATACTATCGCGTTAAAACAAAACAGGATGACGATGCCAAACCAAAAGAGCATGAAAAACGAGATGATGTATTTCGACCACCAATTTCGATCTTCGCGCACGCCGTGCGTTTGGCTCAGGGCGCGGGAGATCGTCGCGATAAAGACGGTGCCGAAATAGATCCCGAGAATGATGCCGGCGTTCGCGAGCATCCCGCTCGAGCCTGTCACGACCACGCTGGCGACCGCGGTGTCGAGAATATCCTGCACCTTTGGGTCGGGCGGCATGAAGCTTTGCAAGATAAGAAACATTTGATGCAGTTTCGTTGGATCGGTGCCGAAGAGACCGAGTAGATGCCAGAGAAAAAGCAGACCGGGCGCGAGAGCGAAAAGGAGCAGATAGGCCATCTGCGCGGCCAAGCCGGTGGTAGTATCGGTGGCGGTTTCCCAAACCAGGCGGCGCAACACTCGCCAGACAAATCCGAGATATTTCATCTCCGACCGAGAGTTTACTTTGCCGGACACAAATATCCATTAAACTTCCGTCCGCTGTGTTCACATCAGTTTCGCCCGCATCGCCTAACGAGTTGTGAAAAAAAGAATCCTGATCCTCACCGCCGGTTTTGGAGAGGGTCACAATAGCGCTGCCCGCGGAGTGCGTGATGGACTGGCGCGGGTCGCCTCGGAGCACACCGAGGTCGAATTGCACGATCTTTTCGCCGAAACCTACCCCCTGATCAACGAGCTGGTCCGGAGAAGTTATCTTTGGGTGGTTGATTTTGCGCCGCGTATTTGGGGAAGCGTTTACCGATGGATCGATCGCAATAAGGATTATGATAAAAATTTCCGGCGATTCTCCCGGCTCAAGGAAGACTTCGCTGCTTTGCTCGACCGCTTTCAACCAGACCTAGTCGCTTCCTCTTTCCCCGCTTATCCGTACCTGCTTCAGCAGATTTTAGGACCGGACAGACTCTGCAAAAGCGTCGTCGTCGTAACCGACTCGATCACCGTCAACAAAATTTGGTATCGCTGCATCGCCGATTATTTCCTTGTTCCAAACGAGCAAAGCGCCGCGGTTTTGCGGGCCGGGGGAGTGCCGCCACAAAAAATTAGAATATTCGGATTTCCCGTTAGTCCGAAGTTTGCCGATTCCACACAAGATCGACAACTCCCTTCGGGCAATTCCAAACGCCGAGTCCTCTACATGATCCACGCGGCAACCCGTGGCGCGCCCGAGCTCGTGCAACGGCTTGCCGATCTTGGCGTCGATCTCACGGTGACTATTGGCCGAGCCGATAGACTCCGGCCGGCCATCGAAACGGCGGCAGCCGATCGCAACGTCAATGTCCTCGGCTGGACCACCGAACTTCCGTGCATTCTACAGGCCAGTCATTTGCTCATCGGAAAAGCCGGAGGCGCGACGGTGCAGGAAACGATCGCTGCCGGTTGTCCAATGATCATTAATCACGTCGTCGCCGGTCAAGAGGAAGGCAATGCCCAGCTCATCGTTGAGACGAATTCGGGCGTGATCGCGCATTCGCCTGCCGAGGTAGCCGCCCAAGTTCAGCGCGCCTTTGCCGACGGCGCAAAACAATGGCACGAATGGGCAGCGAACATCAGCCGTTTGAGCCAACCACGCGCCTCGCTCGATATCGCGGAATTCCTGATGTCGCTTTAGCCGTCTTAGAGGCCATCCAGTTTGCAACCACAAATGGAAACGAATCGACGCGAATAATTGGTGTTCATTGGTCCGCCAGCGGTCGGATTCGTGGTTACTCAGACCAAATTTCCTCGCCGCCGGTGAACGTCCGCAAGATTTGCAAATCTGAAGAGAGAACGACGAAATCCGCGTCAGTGCCGACGGCTAGTCGGCCTTTCGTTTCCAGACCAATTGCGCGCGCGGGATTTTCTGTCGCCATCGTGATCGCCTCGTGCAGCGGTAGATCGACATCGTGGACGCTCGTCCGGATAAGATCGATCATGCGCGAAGCGCTGCCTGCCAGCGCTGAACGGTCGGCGAGCAAACAAACGCCACCTTCCACAACGCAATCTGTGCCGAAAAGCGAAAATCGAGATCCATTCGGCAACCCCGCACCGGCAGTTGCATCGGTCACGAGACAAATGCCGCCCGCGCCCTTCGCGCGGTACAACATTTTCATCAACGTCGCGGAAACGTGGTGGCCGTCCGCAATCAGTTCGCAACTGATCTGCGGTTCGCTCAGGGCAAACTCGAGCAAGCCGCCAACGCGATAGACTCCGCGGCGGCGCGCTGATGACATGCAATTAAATGTGTGCGTCACACTGCGCATCCCGTGGTCGAATGCGGCCCGGGCGTCTTCATCCCACGCATCGCTATGCCCGCCGCTCACGCTGATCTTGCGCGTGTGAAAATTTTCCATTGCCTCGAGCGCTCCCGACAACTCGGGCGCGATCGTCACGCGTTTGATTACATCCGCGTGTTCGACCAACTGCCGCACCGCGACCGGCGACGGATCTTGAATAAATTCCCCGCGTTGCGCGCCGCATTTAGCTTTTGAAATAAACGGCCCTTCGATATGAACGCCGGCAATCTGTTCGATGGCAGGGAGCGACGGCCCAGCGCGCCGACGAATGCAATCGCGAACTGCATTGAGAACGCCGAGGATGTTATTCAATGGCGCTGTCGCCGTTGTGAGCAGGAGCGAGGTAGTGCCGCCACGCGCGTGGAAATCGCAGATAGCGCGAAATGCTTCCGCCGAAGCCTCCATCGTGTCGCGGCCAATTGCTCCGTGTACATGGAGATCGACAAACCCGGGCGCAAGATAGTTGCCACCAAGATCGATAACATCATTTGCGGCTGTTTTCGTTTGTTGCCGGATCTCCGCAATTTTTCCTTGCTCCGCTACGATCTCCAGGCCCTCACGAATTCCGTCCGGGAAAATCAAACGCGCGTTTGTGAAAATCACGCGGTCAACGTCCAACGTCCAACGTCCAACGTCCAAAATTCAATAGCCCTCCCAGAACGGATTGCGTTTACGACCCGCAGCGTGCACTTTCCTAGTTGCGATGAATTTCGAATACGACGTCGTAATCATCGGCGGCGCGTTTTCCGGCGCCGCGACCGCGCTCATGCTCAAACGCAAACGGCCCGAAGCGCGCATTCTCGTGATTGAAAAAACTATCGAGTTCGATCGCAAGGTGGGCGAATCGACCACCGAGGTGAGCAGTTGTTACATGACACGCATTTTGGGTCTGACCCATTATCTCGGTCATCATCAACTCGCAAAACAGGGATTGCGTTTATGGTTTTCGGACCGGCCCGACCAGCCCTTTGACGATTGCGTCGAGGTCGGTACGCGCTACCACAGCCGGTTGCCGGGTTTTCAAGTGGACCGGGCAAAACTTGATTCACACATGCTCGAACTCGCGGTGCAAGCAGGCTGCGAGCTGTGGCGTCCGGCCAAATTAACAAACTGCGAGCTGGACAATGGCAACGGACAAAGAGTGAGCGTTTTTGTCGATCTTGGCGAACGCACTACTACTTGCCGTTGGATTGTCGATGCTACAGGCCGCGCGGCCATGCTTGCCCGGAAGCTCGGGCATTTTCGCCAGAACACGGAGCATCCCGTCAACGCGGTTTGGGCGCGATTCACCGGCGTCAAGCAATGGGACAGCTATGAATGGCGAGAACGCTTTCCCGATTACGCAAATCGTTGTCGCGTCGGACGTGAATGGGCCACCAATCATCTGTTTGGTCGCGGCTGGTGGGTTTGGATCATTCCTCTTCGAGGCGGCGACGTGAGCGCGGGCATCGTATATGACAGCCGCATTTTCAAATTTCCAGAAGGATCGAGCCTGGCTCAACGGCTCCATGCGCACATTCTTAGCAATCCGGTCGGTCGCGAAATTTTCGGCGGTGCACGCGTGATCCAGGGGGACGTGCATGCCTTGTCGATGTTGCCATATCACAGTGAAAAGGTTTGCGATGACGGCTGGGCCGCGGTGGGTGACGCAGCCGGCTTCATCGATCCGCTTTACAGTCCGGGTCTCGATTTTTGTTCTTACACGTCGTACTACGTCGCCGATTTACTGGCGCGCAGTTTAGCGGGCGAAGATGTGGCTGACCGGCTTCGTCATTACAACCAGCAATATCTGATCACCTATCGTTACTGGTTCGAAAGTTTGTACAAAGACAAATACTACTACATGGGAGACGCCGAGCTGATGTCGGCTGCGCTCCTTCTTGATGTGAGCAGCTATTATATCGGTTTGGTCACGGCAGCGTATCGTGACCCAGAGTGCGAATTTCTTAACCTGCCGTTCAATGGGATCGGGGGCAGAATCGCCGCGAACGTGATGTCGTTTTACAATCGCCGTCTTGTGGCTTTGGCGAAGCGGCGGTGGACAACCGGATACTACGGCAGAAGAAATACCGGCTGGTGCGAGCTTTACGATGGATTTGTTCCGGATGCGCGGCTGCGCAAGCAAATTTGGCGGGGGCTGCGGCGTTGGTGGAAATGTGAATTCATCAATCTAAGACTGATGTTGGCTACACGAGCGACCGTTCCAGAAAGTAAAGCTTCGGCAGCGGCTCGAACGGAAGCCTTCGAAGTCGGAACATAGACTTCTAGCGGCCCTATGTTCCTGGTCATTACGGACTGAGCAGTCCGGCATACCAACGCAGAAAAAGATCGCCAAAAAACATCCAGCTTATCGCGCCGAACGCCAGATAAGGCCCGAACGGCAACTTTGCCGACCACATGCGCCTGCCTGCGATCAGTGTGATCAAACCGATGATCGATCCAAGAAGCGATCCTGCAAAAAGACTGAATAACACGGCGCGCCACCCAAGAAATGCGCCGATCGCGCCAAGAAATTTCAAATCGCCGCGTCCCATCGCCTCCCGAGGAATCAGCAGCTCGTATGCGACACCCGAAATTTCGTTTACATGATCAAGCAGAAACTCAGTGCCCTCCACGGTGACGCGGTCGTAATGAAAATCCAAGGTCACTCCGGCATAGGTGTGATTGTCGATCTTCACCTCGCCGCATTGAAGCAAGAGTCGATCCTTCTCCCGGGCGAAATGGTCGCTCCACAAACTCTGTTCGCTTCCGACCACGAAATCCGCATCGTCTTCGCGTTTTGTCCACGTGAACGGCGTCGGCGTGTCGAAACGAATTTTCTTCCTCCCAAAGGCGATTTTGCCTGCTTCCAGAACAATCAACAGGATCACGTAGCCCAATGCCGCCGCGAGCATGGAGCGAACGCCCGCGGCAATCCGTGAATCCGTTTCCATCAAAGCTGGCACCGTCACACTGCAAACGACGCCCGCGACGATCCCGCCGATCGTCACACGGTCTGGAATAATGAAATGCTCAAAATCGATAAATGTCCCGACGATAAGCAACGAGACAAAAATCCAGTATGCGATCGCCACTTGCCAGGCGAAGGCCTGCCAGATCGCGAGGAAAAGAAGCGCCGTAAGCAGTTCCACCGCAAAATAGCGAAAGGCGATTTTGCTGCCGCAGTTTGCGCAGCGACCACGGAGGGCGATCCAACTGATCAATGGGAGATTTTGATGCCAAGGGATCGGCGTCTTGCACGCGGGGCAAAAAGAGCGGCGCGGCTTGTTGATCGAGAGATCGACCGGGAGACGATAGATGCAGACGTTCAAAAACGAGCCGACGGCGGCGCCGAGAATAAAAGCGAACGCGCGGAAGAGAAATTCGTAAGGCGTACCGTCCACGCGGATCAAGCGATCGATTTAGAGCTGCGGCGCTCCATGAACCACGCAATCCAGATGCAGCTTTCGTAAAGCAGGCACATCGGCAGCGCCATTGCGACCAACGTCAGGATATCAGGCGTAGGCGTGATGATCGTCGCCAGGATAAAGATCAGCACAACAGCGTAGGGCCGGGTGCGTGCCATGAATCTGTAAGTGATCAATCCAAATCGCACCAGCGCCAGAACGACCACTGGCAATTCAAAAGCCAACCCGAACCCGAGCGTAAATCGCGTCACAAAAGAATAATACTGTTGCACGGTCCAGGTGGGCGCCCAGCCGAGCGACTCGGTGTCGCGAAAGAAAAAGAGAATCGTTTTGGGCAACAACCAAAAATAGCAGACAAACACGCCAAGAAGAAACAGCGCGAAGCTGACGAAAATCGCGGGAAACAAAAAGCGTTTTTCCATAACGGTAAGCGCCGGGAGTACGAATTCCGCCAGAAAATAAAGGAGCAGCGGAAAGGAGAGAACGATGCCAGCGTAAAACGCGAGATGAAATGAGATCACGATGGAATCGGTGATGCCAAGCGCTTTAAGTGTTCCGATCTGGGAACCCACGTCGCGCAACGGCGCCTGCAAAACGCGCACGAGTGTTGATCGAAATGCAAAGCAAATGATCATCGCGATGACGAGCGTGATCGACATCTTCACGATCGTCCATCTCAAGTCTTCCAGATGCTCGAGGAATGGCTTGCTCGTTTCGGTTTCCGGCAGCTCTCGAAATTTGAAAATGTCTCGCAGCGCCATTGGATCGATAATCAGCGCAGCTCGAGCGAAAGA
>VBQC01000038.1 GCA_005887825.1 Verrucomicrobiota bacterium
TTGAACAAGTCGGCCAGTCCTGGCTTAAACATGCCTTTGCGGCACTACAAGGGAACGCTTGCAACCTTGGCTGCACCCCTGGTTGCAGTGGCTCACAGCTATGCCCCGGGTGCTCCGATCCTTACAGTTCCAGTTTAAATGCGGGTCAAAACGGGCTGGGTTCGCGCGCCTGGGTGAACCCATTTAGCGGCGCTTTCCCATCGGGCGCAAACAACCATACCGGGCACAGTCACACTGGCACGTCGCACCGGGTCACGGTGGCGACGAGCGACCTGGATCCATCACAAAATCCCGGTGCGACCTATTTCGCCGAAGCGCAATATGTCACTCCGCACGAATACTCGTGGTGTCAGTCGCATCCTGGCCAATGCAATATGTTCAACAACACCTCTTACCATCAATTCGCTGTCAGCGGCGGCCCGACCAACTTCACATTTTCGCCTGTTGGCTCGACGGCGCGAACACAGCCTGCCATCATCGCCTGGACAGGCGCGACGGTACACCAGGTCGAGCCTGACCCGGGTAACGACGGCATCTGGTTCATGAGCTACAAGGTGACTAATCCGAATCCTGGAGTCTGGCACTATGAGTACGCTCTGTATAACGAGAACCTCGACCGGGCAATCCAATCATTTAGTGTGCCGCTAGGCCCTGGAACCAACATCAGTAACATCGGCTTTCATGCGCCGCCTCAGGAGCCGGGTTGGGCAAATGACGGGACGTTTAACAACCAGGGTTATAGCAGCCAACCGTGGGCTATTACTCAGGCCAGTGGCTCGATAACATGGAACAGCGAAACATTTGCGCAGAATCAGAACGCCAATGCGATTCGCTGGGGTACGTTGTATAATTTCCGGTTTGACGCTGACCAGCCGCCGCAAAATGTGAACGCAACAGTAGGTTACTTTAAGACCGGCGCGCCCATGTCGGTTCAAATCCTGGCTCCCTCTCAGGGAAGCCCAACCCCTACTCCTACACCGACGCCAACACCAACGCCTACTGCGACGCCAACGCCAACAGCTACACCGACGCCGACACCGGGGCAGATCACGCTCAGTGCGCGCGGCTACAAGGTGCAGGGGCAGCAGGCGGTGGACCTCTCCTGGAATGGAGCTACTTCGAACAACATCGACATTTATC
Source organism: Verrucomicrobiota bacterium (assembly GCA_005887825.1). GTDB lineage: Bacteria > Verrucomicrobiota > Verrucomicrobiia > Chthoniobacterales > UBA10450 > Udaeobacter. The sequence continues at coordinate 1,141 of VBQC01000038.1, forward strand.
GCAACAGCGTGCTGATTGCCACTGTGCCGAACGTCCCCGGGTTCTACACCGATCACATCGGGGTGCGTGGCAAGGGCACGTACAACTATAGGGTTTGCGATGCAGGCACTCAAAACTGCTCTAATCAGGTCACGGTAAGGTTTGGCGGCGGGTAGCTTCTTGCGCAATCCGCCTTCAATACGCTTCCCGTCTCCGTTAAAACGGTGCGTCGAACCTGCCATTCTCGCTCGACCGTTAGGAAGCTGTCGTTCCCTGATCAAGATTATCGCTTTCGACGTTGAAGAGCCGATTCCAACGGGCGCGATAATTCTCGAACGCGATCTGGCCTCCCAGTTGCATTAGCTGCTCTTCGGAGAACTGACTGCGCAAACGCGCATACAATTCGTCAGAAACATTTGAGGGTGTCTCAGTCAACGCGTCAGCCAGTTCAATGACCAATCGTTCAGTATCCTTAAAAGGGTTCAAATCGTCCCCGAGAACGGCGCGCAGTTTCTCATCACTCAGACCTGCTTTTCTGCCCACGGCAGAATTGATGTCTACTCAGAAGGGACAGCCGACGGGTGCAGCGGCGCGGATTCTTCCCAATTGAATGTAACGCAACGAGACAAGGCGCTTACGACCGAGACCGGCTTCCATCGCGATCCCGCCCCACACGAGACCGGGCAAGCGCATCTGCACTTTGGCTGGCGTAAGATCCTTTCCGAACATTTTGCGCATTACTCCATAGAACCAGCGCAGGTGCCACGGTGCTTGCTTTTTCTCCAAGCCAGAAATTCGAGCCATGACTAATCTGTATCGTTCTCTTTGACGCGTTTGGTCTGACTCTTCGAAGTTACCGGCCAAGGCTATGCGTGCGCCGGCTTTCTTAGCGAGAGAAGCTTGTTTACGAGCGTGTTGGTCGCCTTTTCCAAAAGCATTCCCCACGCGCTTAGTGCGGCCAGCGTCACTACTGAGATCACGAGGAACATCCAGATCGGCTGCTCGCGAAGGCGGAGTCCCAGCCAGATGACGTATGGCTGGTGAATGAGATACAAGCCGTACGAATAGATCCCGACGAGACCGAATACTTTGGCAGGTCGTTTGAACAACGAAATGATTCCGACGACTCCGACGATTTCGAGGAAGCAACATGTGCCGGTGGCAAAATCCACGAAAATGTAATCGTAGCGACCGCCGTAGAGTAGCAACGCTGCGGGATACAGGACCAATCCGAGAAACAATCCCATGCCGCGAAGTAAAAACCATTCCACGCGCGCGGTTGACCGCGCGTGCCACATGGCGAGCGACATTCCAAGCACGAACTCGGGCAAGCGACAGATCGCGAAGCCGCCTAGCACCCACAAGCCATTTTGCGGCCAGACCACGAGCAATACGTAGCGCGCGAAAAATCCGGCGGCACACGCGACGAACGAAAACCACCATGGTCCCAAACGGCGCGCCGCCAGAAAGAGCAGGGGAAAGATCAAGTAAAACTGGATCAGCATGGAGAAGTACCACCACGCCGCGTTGAGGTACATGAAATTCATCTGAATATCGATGAAGCGTAGACCGAGCAGGCTCAGGATAATGCGGCTGTCCACCGGTTCGAGACGCGCGACGAACGGAGAAACCAGATAGACCAAATGCGCGACCCAGTACATGGGATAAAGCCGCAGGAACCGCGCGCCATACCATGCGCCCCATCCGACAGCCGCCGGACCTGATTCGGCACGACGCATGGTCGATTGCATGAGCGTCCAGCCGCCTAGGATGATGAAAACGCCGACGGCATGGAAGCCGAGTCCCGATACTTTGAACCAAACCAATCTCAGGATAGTCAGTGCGCTGGCTGCAAGTCCGCTCCAATCGGCGGGCGGAAGAACACCATACTGGAAGTAGGTTCTGAAAAAGTGAAAGTAAGCGACAAAGAGAATCGCCAGCCCCTTTGAGATATCGATCCAAAGGAGCCGTTTCATCGCATCCGCTTAGCAGGATGGACGCAGATCGGTCAAGGGGGCGTTGATTTAGTCGAGCGTCTGACACAGACGGATGCAGCCCCGACCTCATCCAAGTGACGCAACAAATCGGCGGGATCTTCGTAAACTCGATACGCACCTGCTCTTTCAAGTTCGCTCTGGCCGTAACCGCCCGAAAGCAGAGCCACTCCAAGGGCGCGGGCGCGTCGTGCCGCAAGCAAATCCCAGACACTGTCGCCGACCACGATCGAGGCGCCGATTTTTGTGCCGACTCGTTCGGCGGCTGTTAGGAACAGGTCAGGATCTGGTTTGGCATAGCGAACTTGATCTCTTGTCACGACTACTGCCTTCCGGGGATCGACGCCGAGAATTTTCAAACCAATGCCGGCGCTTTCCATTTTTCCACTCGTTGCGATGGCCCACGGAATTCCTCCCTTTGAGAGATGAGCGAGAAGTTCCTGCGCGCCTGGCAGAGGCCGGATCTGCGTCACCATCCGCGCGTAGGCTTCGGTGTGCCATCGCTGAATGTTCGCGGCCTCCTCGGTCCCCAGTGGCCGCCCAGTCTCCCGCAATAACGCGTTCACAAACAAACCGCCGCTCATTCCAATGCGTCGATGTATGCGCCACACCGACAATTCGATGCCGGCCTTTTCCAGAGCCTCACGCCAGGCCAGCACATGTTGATAAACGCTGTCCACGAGCGTGCCGTCCAGGTCGAATAGGAAGGCCGGCCCCTCTCTGGCGGCTTTCTCCGATTCACCTGTTTCCATAGTTACCTGCGGGTCTTAGAAGATCGACCGCAGCACACCGCCTTCTACACGCAAAGCCGCTCCATTAGTAGCCGACGACAG
>VBQC01000148.1 GCA_005887825.1 Verrucomicrobiota bacterium
GGATTCATATCGATGTGCCATGGGAAGCATTTCTTGTCTTTGTTGATCGTGAGCCGACCGCGAACTGGAGTCATTCATGCCGATATGTCTTGATCAATTGTGAAAACGGCGAGATGAAATCTTTTGAAGCCCAGTTTCCCCCGTTTCGTCCGGACGGAAATTTTCCCCACTGGCGTGTGTTGTATAAGGCGCCAACTGTTCCGGACGCTGTCCTGGCGGTTCCACAACAAGCAACAAATCACAACAACTAAACAAAAGATCGGAGTCCTTATGGCTGACAAACGAAATCAACAACTCTTCGAGCGCGTGCGCACACATGCATTTCGCACCCTGTCATTCGAGCAACGCCAGACAACAAACCTTCATCTTGATGAACGCATCTACAAAAAAGGCGAAACAATCGGTCCGCCGCGGCAAAAAATCCTGGCTCAGCGGCCCAGTATCCTCGTGTTCGCGGACGATGATCCACGCGCGAACTTTTCCCATGCATGCCGCTATCTTCTCTATGATGCCAGCAGCGGCAACTTGCATCGGGAGGTGCCGGCGCAATTCCCTCCCTTCGTCAAAGCGAAGTCAAAAACACTGCGATCGTTTCACGAGCCGGTGCAGTTCTTTGACAAAGCGAATCTGTTTTGGGTGAAGCCCTACTTCTACTGTCCTTATCTCATTCCAGCCTATAAGCGGTATGCGATCCTTTATGCCGGCATGACGAATAAAAGGCATCTCAACGAGCTGGAGTTTCTTTATCGCACACTCATCGATATCTATTCCTTCGATGCAAAAAACATTCAGGTCCTTAGCTATGACGGAACGTTGAACACCCAGGATGGCGTGCAGGTGAATTGGCCCGGCGATAACACGGCCTATCGCGTGAAGATCGATGGAGAAGGGACGCGTGCGGCACTCGAGGGCGCAATGGATAACCTTAAGAGCAAGCTGAAGTCAGATGACTTGCTCCTCATCCATACTAACAATCACGGCGGTTATGATGGCACGCCGGGCACAGCCAACTTGTGCACTTATCCGAGTTGGGATGGCTACTACGCCAATGACTTTGCCAACAAGCTCGCCGAGTTGCCGAAGTTCGGGAAGCTCATTGTAATGATGGAGCAGTGTCATGCGGGCGGGTTTAACACTCCGGTCATCAACAAGAGTCCCGCAACCGCGACCAGTGTCGCCTCAGCAGCGACTGAACCGAACAACTCCTACGTCAGCGCTGACGGCAACTGGGATCCGTTCGCCCGCGACTGGATTGCCGCTCAGGCAGGACACGATGCTTTCGGAGGAGCACTAGCCCACAATGCGGACACCAGTGGCAACGGCCGCATCGAGGCGGAAGAGGCGTATGACTACGCCAACTCGATAAAGCTTGCTGCCGATACTCCTAATTTCAGCGAAAGCTCGGAAGCGGGCGGCGACATCGCCTTGGGGCAGCAATATAAAGTCTGGTGGTGGTGGTGCATCATTATTCACGAAATCCTTCAGAAGCAGTACCTCAACCTGCCTCCCGAAGAGTTTTACGCGAAAGTACGCAGACTCCAGCCGAAACTTTCCAAGGAATTCCGAGAACAGGTCACGTCGGTGGTCGCTTCCGCCTTCCGCAAGTCATAACCAAGCGCCGAACCGATAGCAAAGTTCGACGTCACGGCCGTCCACAAAGGAGCTAAAAGCGCCAACAGAACCGGCATCATCGGAGCGGGTGGTAAGGATGGGGTCGCGTCTAAACTCCGAAAATCTTCGCCCACCACAGTCGCCATGGCGACCAGGACGGGCAGGCTGAGCAGGGCATTTGATATTTCAGCGCTACGCTGCGCCGAGTCTAGCTCCGCAATGCTTCGGTGAATCGGACTAAGTCGTTCGCCACTTGTTCAACGCGTGCGGTCACTTTCTTATCGGCAATGTTATCGCCCGGGCTAAGCGCGCGCCGGTGGCGGTTTGAACGCGCGAAAGCAAAATGATGAAATGCTGACGTCATACCGGCGAAACACATTCTGTTCGTGATGCCGCGGATATCTACTGTAGAGGCGGGTGTGTCAGCCGCAGAGTTTACCCGTTCTGGTCGCCGCGGCGACCGGAGCGGTCCTTCCGAAGTCCTTTAGTCTTCTTGCTGCGGGGACGAGACGAGATGGACGGGCGGCCCGAGAGGGCGAGAATTGGGGGGATGAGCACGGGGGAATTGCCGTGATTGTTTTAGCTTGAGCAAAGTGCGAGTTGTTTCCAACGGCGGCTTGCGCTCAATTCAATGGCCCACGGCGCTCGCCGGAATGCTCCACACTTTCTTTGACAGCTCTGAAGATTACCGTCCCCACCTACTGGAGAACGGATCCGGCCAAAGCCGATCTTAATGCGAGTGCCACGGCTTCATTGAGACTCAAGGTCCTGCCTGATCTCATCACCTCGACCACAAGCGTTTTAGCCAGACTAGTCTCTATTCGTGAAATATATTGGTCCCGTCGCTTTCGCTCGTGCGGCTCTTGCTGGATGCCAATTGATTCGCGCAGCGCGTCGGCTGCACCGCACAACTGTGCTGAAACCTCAGGCCGCCCTTCACTCACCGCAAGGGCAGCAAATCCGTCCAAGCAATAAATGATGGCCTTTTTCGAGCCAAATTCCCGCGCTTTTGCCAATGCTTGTTTGTAGCATGCTCGTGCTTCCGCGTACGCTGATTGCTGATATGCAACTGCCCCCAGGTTGCTTAAAGCAAAAGCCAGGTTCATCTGATTCCCACGCTCTAAACCCTGAACCGCTCGTTCGTAGAGCTGGCGCGCGTTGATCAAATCCCCCTCCGCCTCCGTTACTTCTCCAACGTTGTTGAAGAGCATTGCCAGCAGAAGGTGATCATTTAATTGGCTAGCTATCTTCATCCCTTCTTCATACCACGATCGGGCTTCTCCAAATTCATTCGCACAGGTGGCGAAAACGCCAAGCGCATTGCAGCACCGTCCAACTAACTGTTGTTCCCCGATGTTCTTGCTGGTTTGCCAGCTTTCAATAAGGAGTGTTCTACTTGTGACAAGGTCTCCCTGATGGAAAGCAAGGGTTCCCGCGCCAAGTAAACTCTTTGCACGAGCTAATGAAGGAGTGGAATTGGAAGCCAGCGCCCGCTTTAGCCACTTGCGCCCGTCTGTGATGTGACCCCGGGTCAACCAAAAGCGCCAGGCGGCGGCGCTAATCATTAACGCCATTTCGGGCTGGTTCTGTAACCACCATTCCAATGCCACCCTCAGATTATCGTGCTCTCGCTCGAGACGCTTCATCCAAAGAGCTCCTCGGGGACCCACCATTTCTTGTTCCGCCTCTTGCGCGAGCTTAAGAAAGTATTCACCGTGTCGCCGCTGGACAGCAGCGACGTTTCCAGCCAGGGTCAAACATTCGAACCCGAATTCCCTAACCACCTGGAGCATCCGGAAGCGCGACTCTTCGCCTGATTCTTCGTGCAAGAGCAGGCTCTTTTCGCCCAACGACATTACACCGTCCAACGCTTCGAGGTCTTCCCCGCCCGAACCGCTCCAAACTGCTTCGGCTGCTTCTAGTGAGCAGCCGCCGGAGAAAACCGAAAGCTGTTGTAAGAGTAATTTTTCGTTCTCGTCCAACAGTTCATAGCTCCACGTTATCGTCGCCCGCATCGTTTGCTGGCGACGCGGCGCATCTTTCGGCCCGCCGGTCAATACCTTGAGCGAATGTTCAAGTCGAACAAGAAGGGCCTGAACCGTAAGGAGCCTTAAACGAGCAGTAGCAAGCTCAATCGCAAGGGGAAGCCCGTCTAACTTGAGACAAATTTCGGCAACGGTTCGGCTGTTTTCATGCGAAAGCGTGAACTCTGGTCTGACTGCCCGTGCCCGGTCCAGAAACAGCTCGACAGCCGCAGATCGGGAGATCTCTTCAATAGATATCGCCTCGGCGACCGGAAGCTCGAGCGGCATGACGCTGAATTCCCTCTCGATACTTAGATGCAACCGCTCCCGACTCGTCACTAGCATTTTTGCCTGCGCGAAAGTGGACACGAGCTTCGCAACAATCGGAGCTGCACCCATCAAATGCTCAAAATTATCCAAAACCAGCAGCATCTGCCTTCCAACGGCATGAGCTATCAAAAGGTCGATCATTAAAGCATCACCTTCCTCCTTCACGCCCATCGTCTCGGCGATAGCCGACAGAAGAAGTTCGGGATCGTGCAGCGACCCCAGTGGCACAAAAAAGACGCCGTCCTGAAAGCTTTCTTTCAAATCCAAAGCCAATTGTCTGGCAAGGCGAGTTTTTCCTGTGCCTCCAATGCCGGTCAACGTGAGCAGACGCACGTCAGAGCGGGTCAGCAGTTGCGTGATCGCGGCCAGCTCTTCTTCACGTCCAATTAATCCATCATTGGCACGCTGGGCACTCAGTCGGCGTTTCAACGTCATCGGAAGGTCTGGATTTCCGAGTTCGTCCGTATAAAGGTTTACCAGGGTCAGCGGGGCGCCGTGTTTCCCTTCCACTTCCCCGAGTTCGTGCAGATGCGGCCGCCAGCGGTTGTCCTGCGCGAGATCGTCCGCTATTCGCTTCGAAAGAAGGATATGCCCGGCATCGGCGCACGCCATCACTCGCTGGGCCAGGTTGATTCCAGCCCCGGCGAAATTTATCTGATCGTTAACGTCTTTAACCTCATTGACCGGGCCGCTATGAATTCCCATTCGTAGCGGAATTTGTGGAGGGCTTTGCAGTGCCTTGCTTATCTCCAGCGCGCAACGGACCGGAGCTTCCGGGTTGTCAAAGAAAACAAGGGCCATTCCGTCACCCGTCGGCAGGCGAATCAATTTATTCGCGGCTTCTGCACGACGGAACTGATCTGTCTTGCGTACGATTTCATTTAGCTGCTGTTGGATCCGGCTTTGATCATTGATCAGGAGTTTCGAGTATCCCACGACGTCCATGAACAAAACGTAGGCAATTTCGAGTTGAACTTCTTTCTCAGTCGACATAACCACCACGCCCGGCTGGCGTCTAATCATCTAAAATCCGGCGCAGGGAGTCGAGGTCAAACGAGGGATTGTTAGGAGCACCCCCGAGCAGCTCCTTGGACCGTGGCGGCGCGCCGAAATTCGCTACTGCAGCGGCTTCAACTCGCCTTCAAATTCTTCGAACTGGTGGCGCCAACTACTGGTTCGCAGGAAAACCGCCGAGCCGGGACGGGCTGCGGGCGAACTCAATACATAGCGCATGAGTTGCCCGGCATCCTCTCTCTTGAGGTCCCGGTAGTGTGACTGAAAGAGCGTCTGAATCCGATTCCCCTCATCTGCCCCGAACGCCGATATTACAATTCGTTTGTATTCTGCAAACGTGCGAAGAGAGAAATGAAGCGCCTTGAACCGGGTAACGGCCTCCTGTTCTTGATCCGGGCTTAAGAACGCGTGCCGGCGCAGCTTACGCAGCGAGAACCGGGCGTTAACCAGGGGCTCGGAAAAATGAGCGTAGTTCGTGGTGGCGTCGCCATGGAGCACCGCCACCTCATCGTCGTCCGTAATGACACCTGCTCTGTAAAGGCGATAGCAGAGACCAATTCCATGCATTCCGTAGGCATGAAGTTCGGCTGCCCTCAGCGCACCGATGCTCGAGCTCCCGCAGACCACGCATCCGTGATCGAGGGCATACAAAATCTCTTTATGCCATACGTTTGGAATATTCCCGAAGATACCGTCAATGAGCCCAATGACTTTGTATCCCGATCTGGCGGCGAGATAGATAGACCCGAGCTGGGCCGGACCAAAGCGTTTAATCCGGCCATCCAGCTTAGTTCCGGTGAGGGTAGGTCCAACGAAAACGCACCTTTTCAGCTTTGTTTTCGCATTTGTAGAAACCGGCATAGTCGCAATCCCGGGTCGCAGATCCCCGAACTCACGTCGTACTCAGCAAATGGCGCGGATACGTAGACCACGGGTATACCAATCTTGTCATTCGTCAGGTCCAACACGAAAACGTCATTAATACCATCCCGCAAGATGCACGAGACGACGAACTCCACTGCTTCGGAAAAAGTATCGAAGTTGGAGAAATCTGGAAGGTCGTCATACAAGATAGTTTCGGCCGGGGTTTGCATTGTCTCGCTCCACGCTCGGTTCACCCACTTGTCGATGCGAATGTCGTTCTCGTATTGCTCTAGAAACAGGTCGTCTCGAGCTCCGGAGATAAATGTCAGCCTGCTTTGAGCGGCCTCGGTCAGAGCGCGTAACAATGCAATTTCTTTGCTCACGTGACAGCCGTATCCCGCAGCGCGCTGTGGATACAAGGTATTTCCCTTCATATCTGCAATCGTGCATGTGAAGCACGGCACTTCCACTGTGATTGAGGCATGCCAGACAGCCACCTCAAGGCCGGCGTTTTTTATCATACCAACAATCCGTTCCACAGATGCCGGCAGGCCCCTTGTCAGATCGAGACGCCGGCGTGACGGACCGTTTGCTAGGTTCTCGACCACCACCCAATGAGAAGTTTGGTCGCGCTCTACCATTTCGCTGATTCCATGAAAGATTGCTTCAGTTCGGGAGTTGCCGGACGCGAGGCCATTGGACGACGCAACGAAAAAACCATCGTGGGCGTGGGTCGAATCCAAATCGATAAGCTCCCGTGGTATCCATTTCGATTTGCCGCTAACAAGACTGTGGGTTTCTATCCAGCGGACTGGTGAGTCGAAGTTTAAACGGCCCTTCGTGCGGATCGGCAGTGCTTCTACCCCGACAAAGCTCGGGTCAGGCGCCGTCAACTTGATCGATCTTTCGATACCCGTCGGTAAGAGAGACTCCGCATGGAAGAGTTCTATAGCCTCCATCAACGCTGATACCTGAGCGAGCGTATCAGTCAGGCCCTTGCCCTGCGTAACCGAAAGTGATCGTCCCATCGGCCTGATCGCGGTCCACACCGGCACGCCAATATGATCGAGCCCGGTGACGCCTGCCAGGCGAGAAACACCGCAGATCCTGGCGGCATCGCGCGCAGCGAGAAGACTTTTTGCGGGCGATGCGCTCCGAAAAGTACCGAGACGATGGACTACATCGTCGCTGTCAGGACTGCGCAACCGGCGTTAGTCTCCCTCGCCTAACGCAATCGTTGCACGGTGAGCGCTCGCAGAAATTATCCCTCTATCTTCAATCAGCCTACTTAATGTCTCGCCGGCTGCCTTTCGAGCTTCTAGCAAAGCTTGGATTGCCGCGACAGTTTCCGCGTCGGTTATGTGTGTTTCTCTCGCTCCCTCCCCGGCCCCTCCGTAAACTACGAGAAGATAACCATCCGCGGTTTTTGCGATATAATTCTTGACCTTATCATCGCTAAAATTCTCGCTCGGATCGCTCACGCCCAAATCATAGATCGGAGCCGGTCTCACGCAAGCAATTTCATTGCAGCAAGAAAACAAAGCTAACGGCGTTAGAAAGTGGGGTCGCGTCTAAAACATTTGACGTTTCAACGCTACGCGACGCCGAGTCTAGCTCCGCAATGCTTCGGTGAATCGGACTAAGTCGTTCGCCACTTGTTCAACGCGTGCGGTCACTTTCTTATCGGCAATGTTGTCGCCATCGAAAGCGTCGGCAGTGGCAAAAACGAACCGCGGAATAATCACGCAACGAAAATCGAGCATGAGGCTGTTGGCGTAGGCCATGACCGACATGTAACTGGCTGTGCCACCGGCGGCACAAAGAAAACCGACGACTTTGTCTTGCCAGGCGCTGCCCGTCAGCTCGATCATGTTCTTGGCTGCGGCTGCGACATCATAATTATATACGGGCGCCGCCACCAGGATCCCGTCCGCCGCTTCGATCGCGGCGCTCAATTTTTTGGAGCTCGGCATGCCATAACATTTGCCCCCATCGCAGAGCGGCAAGTTCATTTTGCTGATGTCGATCCAGGCGCAATCGATTTTGCGCTTTTGCAGGTGGGCAAACGCCATGCGCCCCATGCGCCGGCTTTTGCTGTCGGGATTACTACTCGTGCTAATAACAAGATATTTTGCCATTCGAATCGGCCGAGCTGCCTAGCTGGCTCGAAATTTTTCGACATGATCACGGGCAAATTGCGCGAAATCGATTGGGGGAGCACCCGTGACTTTTTCAACGTCGGATGTGACCGCGCTCCAACGGCTTTGTTTGTTAGTTGCGTGCAGCTCCAGTAACGGCTCCACCTGCCACTGCGGCAGTCCGGCTTGGAGCATTCCGTCGCGTGCAGCGGACTCCGGTACGTCGACATAGTTGATCTCGCGACCCGCCGTCTCGGACAGAATCGATGCTACTTCTGCGATTCCGAGCGCTGCCGGGCCGGTCGGCGTGTAAGTTTTTCCTTCGTGCCCGTCGCTTGTCAGTGCCTCAGCGGCAACCGCCGCTATATCGCGCGTATCGACAAAACTCGCCTGTCCATTCCCCCACGGCAGATAAATCGTGCCATCGTGCGGCGGAAAGTAAGTGATGAAATTTTGCATGAACGAATTCGGCCGCAAAAATGTGAACGCCAGACCCGATTCACGGATGTGTTGTTCGTTCGCGGCATGCCATTTTCCAAACGTGTATGGTGGGCTGGCATCGGCGCCGATCGCGGACAGTTTCACGATGTGACGCACGCCCGCTCGCTTCGCTGCGTCGACGAATGCATTTGTCACTTCCACCTGATTCGGCATTAACGGCGGCAGCAGGAAAACTTTTTCGACGCCTTTCAGCGCACCGGGGAAGGATGCGGCGTCTTCAAAATCGAATGTCGCCAGCGCGATATCGGCGCCGAATTGTTTTCTCGCCTTGGCTTGATCGCGCACGCCGGCCCGTACTGCTGCACCTTTTCTCGCCAGTTGTTTTGCGACATCCCGTCCGATCGTGCCCGTTGCTCCAGTTACCAAAACAGTTTCTGCCATAAACGTTCGTTATCGCGAACCAGGGAACGCCGCAAGAGCGATCGCTATTTTAAGGCATGCAGGAATGGCGGGCCGGGAAGGCAATGCCTCGCCCACTAACTCTTCGCCGAGTATTTGTCGATCAAAGCCTGGTAGCGCGGATCTTTCCGGAGCGGGTCCCACGCTGGATCGAGCTTGAACATCGGGACGGTGAGACCGTTAGGGATCGCGAGCAAATGATCGAGCAGGCGGAATGCTTCATCAGATTCGCCCGTCCAAGCATAAATCTGGGCGAGCGCAGCCGCGATTTGCGGTCCGTCAAAGGCGTCCTGCGATTCCGGTAGCAATTCGACGGCCGCTTGCCTTCATTGATCGCCTCTTCTTTTTGACCCAGGGCGGCAAGGACTACGCCGTGCTGCGCGTGTCGATTTGGATCATTAGGGGCTTCGCGTAACAACTATTCCGAAACGACGCGGGCGTGCTCGAGTGCTGTCCGAGCTTTTGCTTCATCGCCTTGGAGCATGTAAATCGAACCTTCCAGGAACGTCTTCGGACAAGGAGCGGTCGTGTTGGTAGTCAATGTCTCGCCGCGGAATTTTTGCAAGACCTGAAGGGCCTCGGGAAACTTCCGCTGTAGCGTCAGAACCCAAACTCTCGCCCAGGTCATCAGCCCCCCCGGGTTGGTTTCAGGCGAAACTAAAGAAAATTGTTTTTCGAACACGCTAAGGTCGCCCTTCCATTCGGCTGCAACTAATCCCTTTAATGCAGCCGCCTGTAACGACTGTGGCGCTGCGGCAATGACGCGATCAGCAACCTTGTCAGCGGTTTCGAAGTTGCGCTGGGCCATGTAACTGTAAGCAAGATTGCTCAGGATGTTTGTGTTTTTCGGATCCAGGGCCGCGGCTTTTTCCAAATTCGCGGTTGATTCCGCCCACTTGCCCTGTCGGCGCTGAATGGAGCCGATGGCCAGATAGGCCTGCGCGTCATTCGGCAGCCCGCGTCTGGCGATTTCAAATTCGGCAAGAGCGCGCTCGTAATCGCGATCGCCATAATAATAAGAGAAACCGAGTGCGAGATGGGCTTCGGGAAGATCCGGTTGCAATCGCAAGGCTTCATCCGTGTTGAGACGCGCTTTTTCCCGCCGGGCCGGCACTGGGTCGGAGGCGTGGTACAGCCAACTCTCAACCCTGGAGAGACCGGCAAAAGCCAGGGCAAAGTTTGGATCGAGCTTGATGGCTTGTTCGAAAAGCGGCTCGGCTTTCAACGATGTGTCGTGAAACATCTCCATTCGATTGGCGTAATCGTGCGCCTGAACGAAGAGCAGATAGGCGTCTGGATTTTGCGTCGGTCTGCGATCGATGCGTGCTTTTTCGTTTGGAGAAAGTTTTGCCTGCAGAGCGGAGGCAATTTTTTGCGCGAGATCGGTTTGGATGGCGAAGACGTCGGTCAAATCGCCGTCATAATCTTCCGCCCAGATGTGCTCATCGTTGCTCGCGTTGATCAACTGCACGTTCACTCGGACGCGGTTGCCGCTCCGACGGACGCTGCCTTCCAGAAGCGTGGCTACGCCCAGCGCTTTGCCTATTTCCCGGGCGTTGCGCACGGCATCGCCCCGATACGACATGACCGACATGCGCGAGATGACCTTCAGATCGCCGATCTTTGAAAGATTGGTCAGGATATCGTCCTGCATGCCGTCGGCGAAGTAGGCGTTCTCCTTTTCATCGCTGAGGCTTTGAAAAGGCAGGACGGCAATCGACTTCTCGACCTTGCGCCCGGAAGCGCGCGGGAACAGAAAAAATCCGGCGACCGCCGAGACAATTACGCCCATTGCAATCAGCATGATCAGATTGCGACGCCGATGCGTTCGGGGAGCGGGCGTGGCGCGAATGCCCTGCGGAGTGATGTCGTACGCCCAGGCGAGAATCAACGAGATCGGAAACCCGATCAGCAAAAAGACGACGACCAAGCGGAACGCCCAGTTTGGCAGCTCCCACGCCGGAAAAACGGCCGAGCTGATCTGAATGATAAATCCAGCGGCGATAACGTAAGCTGCGGCGACTCGATAAACTTTTCGCCGTCGCACTTCTTCAAAGAAGCCGCTCATAACGAGAGATGGGATACGTCACATCGTAATTCAATTAGAATTTTTGACACGGAAATACGATGGCGTTCTCCGCAGTTTCACGAACGACGCCGCCCGTTAGCTATACATTTCTATAGTGGGGTGTAATCTGGTCTCATGCGGAAGCGATTCGTTAGTGTCCTCCGCAGCGTCGCGGCGGTGGTTGGAGGTTATTTGACGGTGGCCTTGGGAACCATCCTGACCTTTAACGTTCTCGCCGGTCAGATGACGGTTAATTCGGGGCCGCTCCAACTGATTCTTGGAACAATTGGCGCGGCGCTCTCGGGATTGGCGGGCGGATTAATTGCTGGAATCGTTGCGCCGCGATTTCCCTTCGCACATGTGGCTGGTGTTCTGATTTTTCTGATTATCGATACGGTTTCAGTGGTTGCCAAAGGTCCGGGACCACTTTGGTTCGATCTTGCCGGAAGCAGCGTGCTTGCGATCACGGTGTTAATTGGGGGATGGATAATCGCAAGTCGACGTGAAAGCCAAATGGCACCTCGTCCTGCGGTTTGATAGGAATTAGGAAGTAAAAGGCGAAGGAGAAATTTTTCGGAAAACGCCAAACGCTCAACTCAGATATGATTCAATCGCACGGCAGTGTTTTTTCTGTAACGTTTTCACATGAAAGCTCTCGCTCTGTTCTTATTGTTTTTCGTATCAGTATCAATGGCATCGGCGCAGCCGGTTGTCGTTATTGTTCGTCACGGGGAGAAGGCCACGAACGGTGGTACTGATCCGGATTTATCTTCGGCTGGTCGTGCGCGGGCTGACGCGCTTGCACGGATTTTGAAGGACTCAGGCATCACGGTAATTTTTACGACCGAATTCAAGCGCACCCAGGAAACCGCGGCGCCCACCGCGACATCAGCTCACGTGACGCCAACCGTGGTTGCGGCGAAGGATACGACCGGGCTCGTCGCGAAGTTGCATCGGCTAAATGGCAACGCATTGGTTGTTGCGCATGGCGACACAATCCCGAACATCATCAAAGCGCTTGGAATCAATAGCCCGATAAACATTCCTGACGAGGATTACTCGGAGTTGTTAGTCGTCGCGCTTGGCGATAAGCCAGAGCTGTTTCGCCTGCATTATCCTTTGTAACGAAGGCAAGGAATGGCAGCAGTCACTTCAAATACTTGTCGAACCATCCGACCGTCTGATCCATTCGATCGGCTTGGTTCTCCGGCTTTAGAAAGAGATGGCCTTCGCCGGGATACACGATCAGTTGCGTCGGCACACCGAGTGTCTTCAAAGCGTGCCAGAATTCGTAGGACTGCGGAGCGGGGCATTCCGCATCCCGCTCACCGACAATCACCAGGGTCGGAGTCTTCACGTTCTTGATGAAGTGAATGGGAGAACTTTTCTCGTAAACGGTCGGATCGTCGTAAACTGATGCGCCGAAGAACGGGATCATCCATTGATCGATCAAGTTCTGGCCATAATAACTTTGCCAATTGGCAATGCCGGCCCCCGCGACGGCGCCACGGAAACGATTGGTTTGGGTGACTGTCCACATGGTCATGAACCCGCCGTAACTCCAGCCGGTCACACCGAGACGCGCAGGGTCGATCGGGTACTTTGCGATGGCGGCGTCGATTCCGGCGAGAGTGTCTCGAAGGTCGCCGCCGCCGAAGTCTTTCACATTGGCGCGTGTGAAATTCTCTCCCTGGCCGTAGCTACCGCGCGGATTTGGCAAAAAAACGTAGTAACCGTGTGAAGAGAGAGCGGCGACGATCGCTCGCGACATTCCAAAACCAGCCGGCCATTCCGGCGTCGTTACGCTGGAAGGTCCGCCATGGATCAGGACGACCATCGGATATTTTTTGCCCGACTCCACTTTCGCGGGCGGGAGAAGCCATGCCTGAATATTGAAGCCGTCGTTTGTCCACTCGAGATTCTCGGCCTTGCCCCATGTCGGCGATAGCGCGGAGTTATTGGCGGTCAGTTGTTGCCATTCACCGATCGGCCCGGCCCAAATTTCGGGCGCCGTTTCATAGCTGCTTCGGACCGCGGCCGCGAATTTGCCATCCTTGGAAAGTGCGAAGTTAGGAAAATTGCCGAAAGCGTAAAGGCCTTCGGCGCCTTTCCAGATTGTCCGCACGGAGTTGTTGGCGAGCGTCAGTTCAGAGATCGCGCTGCCGCCCCCGACATATTCCGTGAACAGGATGCGATCTGGTGTCTGCCAGAAGAGCGAACTAACCGAGCTTTTCCGACCGCGCGTGCGATTTACAACATCGTGTCCGGCGGCCGAAACAGTGAAGAGGTCGCCGCCGTGGAATCCTTCATCGCTCATCAAGCCTTCAATGAAGGCAACCGACTTGCCGTCCGGTGACCAGCGCGGGACCGCGACTTGAAGAGATGGCTTGTAGATCGATGTGGCGCTGCCGTTCGCGATGCCGATCGTGTAAATCTGCGCGATCCACCAATTGTTGTCGCCTGGCCCGGGAGCGGCTGTTGTCACAAAGGTTTTGTCGTCGGGACACCAATCGTAATCGTAGATGTGGAGATTCGCTGGCGACACCTGGCGCAACTCGCGGCTTGCAACGTCGAGAACAGCAATCCGCTGATTATGAATAGCGGTATCGATAACGCCAGTTGTGACGGGCGCAGCCGTTAACGGACCGCCGCCGCCCGCGCCTTCTATATAGAGGAACGCAATGCGTTTTCCATCGTGCGACCAGCGAGGACGTGCCGCGTATCCTTTTAGGTGTGTAGTTTTTTTAGGATCCAAACCATTAGCATTCACCGTCCAGAGTTGGACTTGTTCTTTCTCTCCGGCGTTGGAAAAAAATGCGAGGATCTTGGAATCGGGAGACCATGCGGGGTCTGAGTCTTTTCTTTCTCCGGTGGTCGCGAGATTAACCGGCACTGACGCAGCATTACCTGATGTTCCACGAATATGAGTCTGCTTTGATGTTGTTGCAGCGGTGGACTGCACCCACGCGACATGTGCGCCATCCGGAGAAAGGGCGATATCATCGTAGAGGACAGTTTTACCCAACTGTTCGGTCAGCTGCATGTTCTGAGCTGTTAACAGTGCGGGGAAGAGACAGGCCAGAAGAAAATGCTTCATGTTGCGATCCTGACAAAGACGCTACAGAACGGCAAGTCGCAGGAAGCCAGAGGTCAGCCCCCTTTGCACGAGGCTACTGCGAAAGCTTCGCGAGCGAGCGGCGAGCCAGGGACGCCAGCGGGTTAGAATCTTCGGCGCGGTACACGGACAAGAAAAAGCGGCGGGAGTCGCCTCCCGCCGCTGGTTAATTCACAGCACAAAGCTTATCGTCCGCTTTGCTGACCGCCGCCCGGTTGGCCTCCGCCGCCTTGTTCGCGTCCGCCACCTTGTTGGCCGCCGCCCTGTTTCTCGCGCTCTCTCCCTTTGTCACGATCGCCCTGTTCGCCGCCTTGCTGTCCCGGAGGCGTAGGTTTGATCGGTTCGTTAGGATTGCGTTCTGTTTCCATAATACCTTTCTAAGTTTACTAATTGGTCACTCGCGCTTCGCGATGAGGCCTTTACCTACTTTGGAATCGTCTTGGAAAGGCTGTTTGGACTGGGAAATTTTCCCATCAAACGTTCCGCGCCGTCCTCGTTAGGGCGTTGCTGTGGTATCTTTTATCGAACTAATGTTCAATACCAAGTCTGCCAACTAGAACACCTTGTGTGAGCGTGCAGTCCTTCAGCGCTGCCGATTGCGGTCGTAAGGAATAATGTTGTCCCATTCGTTGGCGGATGAGCGCGCGACAAAGGCAACGACGGGTTCGGAGTCACTCATATTGAAGACTTCGTGTGGCACGCCGGGTTTGATGTAAATGAAATCGCCGGCTTCATTCTCCAAGACGTGCTTGAGCCCAGGTCCGAATTCGTGGCGCACTTTTCCTTCGAGAATATAAAGGATTACCTCGAAGCCGACATGAATGTGGGCATAGGCGACGCCGCCCGGCGGTATCGTGGCGATGTTGGCCGATAGGCTGGTTGTGCCCACATTTTTGGCGGACATGCCCTGCTTATAGTGAATGCCGTTCCAATCCCTGCGGGCGCCGCCGCCGCGAATGGTCAGTATCCCATGGTGATCTTCTACCGCGCTGAGTTGGATGTTGTCTTTCTCGTCGTTCATCAATTCGTTGAGAAGTTGATCCGCCTACGCAGACTGGGGCGCGACAGGTGGTTGAGCTGTTATAAAGAGAGTAGCACAGAGCGAGTCAGGGCAGCGAGCCAGTTTCGCCTGCTTGCATGAATGAGCCTCCGAGAGCAGTACCAGAATTAGTGGATCGAGACTGGCGTTCCAACTTTGATCCGCTCGACGAGACGAACTACATCCCAGTTGGCAAGCCGGATGCAGCCATGACTGACGGAATGTCCTATGGAATCAGGAGTGGCCGTGCCATGGATGCCGATCCCTTTTTTGTTGAGCGCAATCCAGAGCACGCCAACCGGGCTTCGAGGACCGGGCGGCAACATGTAGAAATGGCCACTCCGTTGCCCGTGCTTCAGCATTTCTTCGTCGTAGCGAAACCTCGGCCACTTGGACATTCTCCGGACTTTCCAATCTCCAATGGGTGAGGCGGTCTGCGTAGATCCTATGGTCACCGGATAAACCGCGACCAGTTTATCGCCTTCGAAGACCCCGAGCATGTTCGCTTTCGTGTCGATCTTCACAGACGGCATCGACGTTGGTGATGCAGGTGTCGCCGATAAATTCTGAGGAGGCGCCGGGTTTTCTTCTGGTGTCTTGTCGGGTTCATCTGGAAGGTCATTAGCGGCCGGGGCGTTAATCTCGCTGCCCGGCTTGAGCTCCTTGACTGCTCCCAACTCGAAAGGCTCGACGTTCGGAACGCGCAGCTGGTAGCCCGGCTTGATCGACTTTGTTTTGCCGGGATTGAGTTGTTCCAGGAAATGAATGTCGCAGTGGAATTTTTCTGCGATTGCATCGGCCGGATCGCGGTACAAAAGAGCTTTCAACTTCGCCTGTTCTTTTACAGAAGCCGGCAATTTCCCAACATTCTGCAAATCGGCGGGTGTTACGGCGTAGGTGATGAAGACCGGTTGAACGCTGTCCAGATCGAGACCGTTGACATCGGGAGCCGCATCGGCTTTTGCATTCTCCGGGGGCGGCTGTGGCTGTTCGCCGCGAGACTGCCGATAAAGGGCAAGCGCTTTCAGGGTGAATTCGTTGTAGTGGCCGTCAAGTTTACCCGGACTGAAATTTGATCGGTCGAGAAAAATTTGCAGACGCGTGGCTGCTTCGATCTGTGCGGGAGATTGCTTTTCATTCTGAGGAGCCTGGCCTCAATTTGTGGTGCCAGACTCATGAACAAGAGTCCCAAGACAAGAAAAGCGGCGCAGCGGTAATTGCCCACGCAAATCCATCGCGGAGGCGAGGGACTCCGGTTGTATCCGTGGCTTCATAACACCCGGCTGATTCGTCGATGGACTGATCCTCCTTCGCCAAGACTCCGGCGCGACAAGGCGTGGAGTCGGTGATCCTGAGCGACTAAAAGCCAACGTCCACGGTCGAAGGCAGGGACGCGTTAGACGGTCGGAATAGTTCCTCCGTCGATGACGAATTCGGCGCCGTGGATATACGACGCCCGGTTTTTCGTCACTTGCGCCGCGGCGCGCCACCGAGTTCCGCGTGCCTCGGACACGTCACCAAGTGATCGTTGACCATGCCCGTCGCTTGCATCAGCGCATAGCAGATCGTTGAGCCGACGAATTTGAATCCGTGCCGCAGCAGGTCGCGGCTCATCGCGTCGGATTCGGCTGTGCGCGCGGGCACCTCGGCCATATTCCGCCGCCGATTCTGGATTGGCTTGCCGCCGACGAAGCTCCACAGATACGTGTCGAAGCTTTCCCTTTCTTCACGCACCGCGAGAAACATCTTCGCGTTTTGGATTGTAGCCGCGATCTTCAGTCGGTTCCGCACGATCCCGGCGTCGCCGAGCAACCGCTGCACATCGCGCACGCCATAGCGGGCGATCCTCTCCGCGCGAAATCCATCGAACGCCTTCCGATAGTTCTTTCGTTTCTTTAAGATGGTGATCCAGTTCAGCCCCGCCTGCGCGCCTTCGAGGATGAGAAACTCGAAGAGCACCCGATCATCGTGCACAGGGACGCCCCATTCCTCATCGTGATAAGTGACGGCCGGTTCGGTCGTAGCCCAGGGACAACGCGGCATGTCGCCAAGCATGCGCGAATGTCGCCGTCGCTGAACAGCAAATTGATTCCCTCGCGGAGGCTGTTGATTTTTTAGTCGATCTGTTGAGGGTTAAGAGATGGCGGAGCCAGAAATTATCGAAACACGCCGGTTTTCTTCGCCAGCGCGCACACCGCAGGCGCTCGCATGGGACGGTAACGTGCTCTGGATGGGTTCGCGCGATTTGCGTCGAATTTATGCGATTGATCCGAAAAAGGGGACAGTGCTCGAAGAAAGAGAAGCGCCGGGCATTCCGTGGGCGGCAGTCTCCACCAACGGCACTCTTCGTTTTACAATCGGCGAAGGTCCGGACGATGATCGGTACATTCGCACCTATGATTCGGCGAGCGGGTTCGGAGAAGATCGAATCGCGTGTCCAGAGTTTACCGGTTCATATCTCAGTTTCGACGGCGATCATCTTTACCTGAGTCAATGGTACAACCATCGGATCCTCAAACTCGATGCGAGCGGCAACATCCTCCGCATCATCGAGGTAGGCGCGGAGATCTGCGGCCACGCGTTTGTCGATGGCTCGATCTACATCCTCCGCGGAAAGGAACAGCCAAACGAGGATTGGCGCATCGCGCGTCTCGATCCACGGCAGGACACGCCAGAAGTCGAAGATATCGCTGTTGTCCCGTTCGCGTCTCGCTCACTGACTTTCGATGGCGAACACTTCTGGTCGAACTATCGCGCAAAGGACATGATTATTTCATTCGGTCTTCCGAATTGAAGACGGTCCGAGCCGGACTGGCAGTTAATGCCCGAAAATAGGGGTGGCCAGGGTATGCGCTGTCGCCAATTCTTCGTTACCCAAGGCACCAGCGAGTTCAGCGTTGGCTTAAGCCAGGCGTGAGTTCATAATCAATGTGATGCAGCACAGGCCGGTCGGCACCGTGACTTTTCTGTTCACCGATATGGAAGGGTCGAGCAGGGCGTGGGAGTCGTATCCGTCTGAAACGCGTGCTGCATTGCAGCGGCATGATGAGATCGTAGCGCGAGCGGTGGAAGGTCATAACGGCGCGATGATTCTCGAGCGCGGCGAAGGCGATAGTGTGTTCGCAGTCTTCATTCATGGGAGCGACGCTGTGGCTGCGGCCTTCGATATTCAGCGCGCATTTCAAAACGAACCGTGGCCAAGTCATGTCCCGGTTCATGTCCGCATGGCGATTCATACCGGCGAAGCGGCCACGGATTATCGTGGTCCGGATGTGAATCGCGCCGCGCGTATCCGAGCCATCGGGCACGGCGAGCAGATTCTTCTTTCAGGTGTCACGGCTCAGATCGTGCGCGAAACGCTCCCGGAAAACGCGGCGCTCATCGACTTGGGTCGGCATCGGCTGCGAGATATCGCCGAGACCGAACACGTGTTCCAATTGACGCATCCAGAGCTTCGCGAGGAATTCCCGCCGCTCAAATCGCTCGGGAATTTTCGTCAGAACCTGCCAGTCCAACTGACGTCGTTCGTTGGACGGGAACGCGAACGAGAAACGGTTCGCGCCCTGATCAACAATCGTCGCGTCGTCACATTGGTCGGCTCAGGCGGTTGCGGAAAGACGCGGCTCGCAATCGAGATTGGAGCGGAGTTGCTCGAGCAATTTCCGGATGCCGTGCGTTTTGTAGATCTGGCGCCGCTCAGCGATCCGTCGCTTATTCTCGATGGCATCGCTGCCGCGGTGGAGGTCAAGCTTGAGCAAGGCGATGCCAAGGATGATGCGTTGGTTCGAACGCTGCAGGGCACGAAGACGCTGATCATCCTCGATAACTGCGAACATCTGGTGCGGGCATGCGCCGACGCCGTGTCGGTCTTGCTTCGAACTGGCGAGCACGTGCGCATACTTGCTACAAGCCGCGAACCGCTCGGCCTGCCGGGCGAAAGCACGTGGCGCGTGCCGTCGCTCTCGCTGCCTGATGGCGCGACAAGTGTGGAGGAGGTTAGCGCGTGCGAAGCGATCCAGCTCTTTGTCGATAGAGCAGCCGCAGCACGGGAAGGATTTGCGCTCAGCGCGGGGAATGCCCAAACGATCGTCGATATCTGTCGCACGCTCGAAGGCGTGCCGCTTGCAATCGAGCTGGCCGCGGCGCGCATGAAGGCGTTAAGCCCACGCGAAATTCGGGACCGTTTATCGGATCGATTTCGGCTTTTGACCGGAGGCCGCGGACGCCATCAAACACTGCGATCGGCCATCGACTGGAGCTACGATCTGCTTTCCGAGCAAGAACGTGGATTGTTCCGGCGGCTATCGGTTTTCGCCGGCAGCTTTGGTCTGGCTGCGGTCGAAG
Source organism: Verrucomicrobiota bacterium (assembly GCA_005887825.1). GTDB lineage: Bacteria > Verrucomicrobiota > Verrucomicrobiia > Chthoniobacterales > UBA10450 > Udaeobacter. The sequence continues at coordinate 19,448 of VBQC01000148.1, forward strand.
CGATCTGGCCGGAGAGCGATCCTCTCGATCGTATTGAGCAACTCGTGGACAAGTCGCTGGTGACAGTGGAACAAGTTAACGACGATAAGTTGCGGTATCGGTTGCTCGAAACTTTGCGGCAGTACGGCGCCGACCGGCTCGTCAAAGCGGGTGAGGAAGAGGATGCCCGCGAGCGACACTTTGGCCATTACCTTGCCGTTGCTGAGCGCGCTTACCAACAACGAATCGAAGACGAGGCAGCTTCGCTCGCCGCACTCGAAGCTGACCACGATGATTTTCGTGTGGCATTGCAGTGGGCGTGTTCGCGTCCACGGGATTTGCTTCGACTTGCATCCGCGCTCGGGTGGTTCTGGCATTTGCGCTCCCATTATCGCGAGGGAAGATCTTGGCTTGAGGAAGCGCTGAGATTGAACCTGGCCGAGCGCTCCGGTGAAAAAGCGCGTGCCTTGTGGGCGCTGAGCATGATTCTTAACTGGCAAGGCGATGTTGCCGCGGCACGCCCGCTGGCGGAAGAAAGTTTGGAGTTATGGCGGAAAAGTAACGACCCGCTGGAACTAGCTCTTGCCTTGGAAAGCATCGGCTGGTCGCACTTCGCTGCCAGCAACTATTCCGAAGCGTTACGCTCGATGGAAGATTGTGTCGTGTCCTATCGCAAACTTGGTTCGGCGAAGTTGATCACGCGCGGTCGCGTCGCGGTCGGACAAATGCTCGCAGCGTTGGGAGATGTCGAACGCACCGAACAACTCGCGCGCGAGACACTGGCTGAAGGGCGCGCGCAACGCGAGCCGAAGTTTGTGCATTTCTCACTCCACTATCTCGCCGACTGTGCGTTGTGGCGCGGTGATGCGAAGAGCGCGGTGCAACTTTACGGCGAGAGTTTGCGTGCCGCGCTTGATTACGGAAACGAGATGGAAGCTGCAACCGAAATGCAAGGTATGGCA
>VBQC01000039.1 GCA_005887825.1 Verrucomicrobiota bacterium
GGTCGGTATCCTGCTCGGCTTCCAAATCGAAAATCAATGGTGGAAATCCGATGATGCGGAGCGCAGCGGCGGCAAAAATTCCGCCCTCGAGGCAAGACGCAGTGCGGTCACGCAGAACTTCTTTCGGCGATCGCGCAGTGAAGCTGAGATTGTAGGGTAATTCATCGAGGAACCGCTGAATGCCCGCCGGGGTCTTGAGCGCCCGCAGCGTGCGCAGGTCCGATGACGTGAAACCGAAACTCGGCGCATCGCTTCTCGATTTTGATTTGCGGCGCACAAATGTTTTACGCCGAGTGGTCATTTCGCGTACTCAACGCGAGAGAGAAATAACACCGTTCGTCGCCAACGCGAACACGGTGTCTCGCTACTTTTCGGCAAGAACGCGCTTGAAAGCTCCTTCGCCGCGCACATTTAGATTTTCCACGAGCACCTGTGTCGCTTTGCCATCCGGGCCGATGGTAAAGGTGATGCCGCTTCTGCCAACAGCGTTTTCGTCCTCCGTCTCATAGGTGAACGTATCGCGATCATAGTGGTTCATTGGGAAGGTCTTGTTTTTCGGGCCTTGTATAATCGCGAGCCCACCCTCCTTTTCGACGATGGAGATTTCGCCAAAGAAATCGTTCCTGTAGCTTCCAAGGTAGGCGCTATTTTTCAACGCCGGCGAGGGCGAAGCGGGCGATTTGGAATAATCGAATCCCGGCACCGTACCGATCGCTGCCGGATTAGAAAACCGTTGTTTGAAGAGGACGAGCCAGTCCTGGGTCGGCTTGCCGTACAGCGCTGTGTCCAGAAACGTCGTCCCCAGTGCTTCCGCTATTCCGAGGGGGTACCCATTAGTAAGAACGACAATGCCCAATTGCTCGCCTGGCACGAGATTCACGTGAGTCGCCGCGCCAAGCGCAAACGCGCCGGAATGGCTTAAGTGCAAACGGCCCTCCTGATCGTAGCTAACGTTCCACCCTAAACCGTAAAAACCCGGCAGCCCAGTGAAGGGACTGAAACCGGTCAGCATGTGCGGATGATGCGTTTCGGCCAGCGCCTTTTCGTCAACGAGTTGTTTGCCGTCAAATTTGCCGTTCGCGAGCTGTAGACGCATCCATTTCGCCAAATCATTCACCGAAGAACTCACGCCGCCCGCGGGCGATTGCGCGTCCGGATCGCGTTTGAACTTTTGCACCCATTTGCCATCCACCCGCACGTGTCCCAACGCCTTGTTCGTGCGTGCGACAAAATCCGCGTAACGCGAACTCGTCGAAGCCATGCCGAGCGGCGTGTACAATTTTTGTTTGGCCGCCTCTTCCCAGTCCAGCTCGTACGCTTTCGCTGCTGCCGCCGCGGCTTCGGTCAGGCCAAAATTCGTGTAGGCGTAATGCGAACGAAAACTGCTATCGGGATGTTGATAGCGAAGGCGATGTAAAATTTCCGCACGCGAAAATCCGAATTCTTCGAGCAAATCGCCTGCATGCTCGGGCAAGCCGCTGCGATGCGCGTACATGTCGCGGATTGTGATTTCGCGCGTTACCCACGGATCGAACATTGCGAATGCCGGATCTAGCGTGCTGAGCTTCGAGTCCCATGTAATTTTTCCTTCGCCGACCAGCTCGGCAACGACCGTCGAGCCAACGGATTTGGAAACCGACGCGAGTTGAAACACTGTGTCCGCGTCCACAGGTGCCTTCGTGTTCACATCGCGGACGCCGAACCCTTTCGCGTACACCACCTTGTCTTGAAACACGACAGCGATGGCAAGCCCCGGCAGCGCATTTTCTTGAATTTGCTTTTGCGCGAGTTTTTCGACTTCCCGAATAGCGTTCTCCACTTGCGCGGCGGTCACATGACTCTTTTCCTGCGCGTACGCCAGCAGCATTAGCGACAGTACCCCGATAAAGGCAACCCAACGGACGATTCGCATATTCATCTACTTTATGCTTCGTACATTCTTCATTGTGGCCAGATCGCTATTTGTCATTCCGAGCGAAGTCGAGGAACCTCTCATTGTTAACGGTAAGAGATGTCTCGACTTCGCTCGACATGACAGACAAACGTTGTGAACCGTTGTGACCTTGGTGCGAGAACCGACTATAATGGGTCAATCCAGCTCAACAAAGCATCACAACCCGATTGGATGTCTTGCTTCGAAACCGCGCGGCAGGCGCTCGGTGGTTTGCCAGCGCGGCGCCCAGCGATTGCTCGAGTTGTCCCACGGTGTGGTATCAAGTCGCAGCCCGGCGATGACTGCAAAAGTGTGGCCTTCGCGGGCATAGACGGTTATCCATTTGCCGCGGCCGCGTTGACCGTAGATGCGGAATTCGGAGGAGCTCATCGGTGAAGCGATTAAACCCGCGGCACCGAGCACGTAGGAAACAGTGCCAGAACAATCGTACCCACGATCCTCAAACGACTTGTGACCGCCGCCGTACCGGTATGGCTTCGACCGAAGTTGATTTGCAGTTCGGCGCAGCCGCTTGTCCTCGGTGAAGACGCGCGACTCCACCTGATACGATTGGCCCGGACACCGGAAAAGTGTCGGCAATTATCGATGGAACAGCCACGGCAAGGGCAACAGTACCGAGCAGAATTTTGAGACTAACCGGATAGATAAATGCCTCCGGGACCGTTTGGTATGCCACAAACCTCCGGATGAAAAGAACAAAATTATGGGAATCTCATTCATGTTTTGAATTTCTCTTGACAAAATTGGCGAATTCTTCCCGAACTCGGCGCCACGAATCGATCTGCACCGGGCAGAGGCCGCTTTTTCCATGCAGCTTCTTCTGCCCTCCTTCAGATCCAAACCACGCAGTCAATCGCCTGGAAAAAGAAAGGTTTGTTAAAATGAAAGTAATCGTTCTCTCTGCAAAAAGTTCCATTCGCCGGCCGTCTTTACGACGGGGTTTCTTCCTCATCTCGCTCGTGCTTGTCTGTTTTGGGCTTGCACCGATGGCGCAAGCGGTAGGTCCCGACACGGACGGTGCCATACCCGGCTCCAACAATGGGGAAGGTATTGGGGTGCTTGTCAGCCGCACCGGTGGGGTGTGGAATACCGGCACTGGTTTCGAGGCGCTTAACCACCTCACTGCCGGCAACCAAAATACGGCGACAGGTCTCCGCGCCTTGAATAGCGATATCAATGGCGGCTACAACACCGCCACTGGCGTTTTATCGCTCTTTAGCAACACCAGCGGGTTTTTCAATACTGCTACTGGCGCATATTCGCTCTCTAACAACACTACCGGTAACCACAACACGGCCACCGGTTATGGAGCGCTCTATCGCAACACCGCCGATAATAACACGGCCAATGGTTTTGGTGCACTCTTTGTCAACACCACCGGCGTCAACAACGTGGCTGTCGGTTTTCAAGCGCTTAATCAGAACTCCACCGGCGGCGATAACAACGCAGTCGGTCATAACGCGCTCGCCGCCAATACGGTTGGTACCTTCAACAACGCCCACGGGCGTGGGGCGCTCAGGTTCAGTAACGGCGACCAAAACAATGTGCTGGGTGATGAGGCCATGTTCAACAACACGACGGGCTCCTTTAACACAGCCATCGGTGATGACGCACTCGATAACAACGTAGACGGTAATTCTAACGTCGCTATCGGTGACGAGGCCGGCACCGGTTTGGGGGCAAGCGTCAGTAACTGCATCGCGATCGGCGTACCTGGTGCAGGTACTTTTGCTACCTTAGATAACACCTGCTTCATCGGCAGCATCTTCGATCAACCGGTTAGCGACGTTGGCACCCAAGAAGCAGTATTTGTCGATCAATTTAACGTGGTGGGCATCGCCGCGTCGTCCCGGCGCTTCAAACACGACATTCAACCGATGGACAAAGCCAGCGAGGCCATTCTGGCGCTCAAGCCGGTGACCTTCAAATACAACGCCGATAAGAACGGCAAGACCCAATATGGTTTGATTGCCGAGGAGGTGGCCACAGTGAATCCCGACCTCGTGGTGCAGCACAAGGATGGTGAAATCTCGACCGTGCGCTACGAGCAGGTCAACGCGATGTTGCTCAACGAGTTCCTCAAGGAGCACAAGAAAGTGCAGAGCCTGGAATCCACCGTCGCGCAGCAACAGAAGGGAATGGAAGTTTTGACAGCCCAACTCAAAGAGCAGGCCGCTCAAATCCAAAAAGTGAGCGCGCAGCTTGAAGTCAATAAACCTGCGCCGCAAACGGTCGCCAATAAGTAGCTGATTCTATATCCGCGGTCGTTGACCGCGGGCCGGGGTCACCGACCCCGGCTACAGCAAAGAAGCCGTCACGCTTTGAGCGCTGACGGCTTTTTGTTTTATTCGATTTGCTGGTAGTCTCGCTGAAGGTGTTTTCTGTGTGGCGGCCCCGAAAACTTTCAGGGTCGCATTATTCAGCGACGATAAAAGAAGCAAAATTCAGGGAAACAAAACGCCCGAACGTCCAACGCCGAATTGCACACTTTTCACACCGCTGTGGTCGGTCTACTGGCTCTTGGAATCATTCTTTCGCCTACGCTGCTGCTGTGGGTTAATTCGCGGAAGCTCGAGATTTGGCATGGGATTCGGCGTACGTTCGGTGACTGATTTTGGCTTTTGCTGAATCATGTCACGCACGCGGGCACGAGGAGCCTTAATTGGGCCTGAAGACGGCATCAAGGGCACAGTTTGGGGCATTTGACCAGGAGCCGGCGGGGCGTTGGGCGAAGCTCGTTGTGACAGAAGCGCTTGATTAAAGGTGAGAGTCGCAAATTTTCCCTCGTTGCTAATCGTCACTTTCGTGGCGCCAACGCGATCTGACCATTCAATGCTGGCAATGCTGTAGCCGTCCACGGGCTCTCTGGTAGTAAGATATTTCTTGAAATTCTGATCCGAACTCGAAGCAACGGTAACCATGTCACCTTCGGGCGAACGCGCGGCATTGGCCACGTAAAGGTCTTTGGCGAAATCGGGCGTTGCCGCAGGTAAAGCTACCGCCGTGGCGATTGCGAATGGTGAATGATCTACCATCGCTGAATAACGATCAAAGTTAAAACGCGGCGGAAGAACTTCGTCTCCTCTGCCTGTAATCGCGCCGAGTAGGGCGAAGACCGACATAAGGGCCAGAGAATATCTCATAACGATCATTTGTGCGGTGCGGCTTATTTAAACTCTTACTCTGGCCGGGAATATTTCGTAATCATTTTGTTTTCCTGCACCTGTTCGCAAGCGCTCTTGAACAACACAACGACAACAGCGATTCTAACAGTGCCATCGCTTTTCAGACACTCTTTTCACACGCCAACCGGAGTTTAGGACACCGTTTTCCGTTATCAAGCGCTCTTTGTCAGCGCAACCAGCGACAGAGCGCCGCCGGCGATTTCGCCCGCTCGTCAGCTCGACAGAGGGACTCGTTCGCTCCCGCTCTCTTGCCCGTTCGGGCTGCCTGTCCGCCCGCGCGGCTCCGGCGACTGCGCGTTCTCGGCCCCCTAACCGACTTTAATCACGGAAGATTGCGAGGAAAGCGACTTCGATGGCGAGCGCTTCCTGAATATTGCGATTCAGATGATCGCGCAATTCTTCGAGGCAGCGCATGCGTTGCAAAATTTCGACGGTGCCGAAACGTTTCGCGAGCACGCCTATTTCTTTTCCGGCGTTGGGCAGGTTACGGCGCTCTACGCCGTTGGTTGTACGAAGGACATCAGACCACCAGGCGAATAATGTTTCGATCAGTCCGGCGCGCCGTTGCAGGTAAAGGCTTTCAGTTAGCGCTTTGTAGTATTCTTCCCGTTCTTCCAGCGAGGGGCCATCGGTCGAATCCTTGTAACGCGCTTCCTCCTGTTTTAATGCCTGATTGGTTTGACTTTTAATTTGTTCTCGAACCCCGCGCAGCAAGACGCTGGAATTCCTGTAACCCTGCGCCGCAAGCAGTTTCGCAATGATAATTAGAACTAAAAGCCATCTCACAAATCAGAGGGATCAGAAGGCTTGCCCCAGACTGCAGACCATTGCATAAATGGGAAATTCTCCTTCAAAGCTTGTTAGGGACGCCTTTGGTTCCTTGGAAGGGGCGAGTTGGCTCCGAAAGCTTCGCGAGCGAGCGAAGTCGAGGAACCTCTCATTGTTAACGGTAAGAGATGTCTCGACTCCGCTCGACATGACAGACAAACGTTGTGAACCGTTGTGACCTTCGTGCGAGAACCGACTATAATGGGTCAATCCAGCTCAACAAAGCGTCACAACCCGATCGGATGTCTTGCTTCGAACCCGCGCGGCAAACGATCGGTGGTTTGCCAGCGCGGAGCCCAGTTGCTTGAGTTGTCCCACGGCGTTGTATCGAGTCGCAGCCCGGTAATCACGGCGAAGGTGTGGCCCTCGCGGGCATAGACGGTTATCCATTTGCCGCGGCCGCGTTGACCGTAGATGCGGAATTCGGAGGAGCTCATCGGTGAAGCGATTAAACCCGCGGCACCGAGCACGTAGGAAACAGTGCCAGAACAATCGTACCCACGATCCTCAAACGACTTGTGACCGCCGCCGTACCGGTATGGCTTCGACCGAAGTTGATTTGCAGCCCAAATTGCTCGCTTAACCGGGACCGGCGCTTTCTTCGGCGCAGCCGCTTGTCCTCGGTGAAGACGCGCGACGCCACCTGATACGACCGGCCCGGACACCGGAAAAGTGTCGCCAGTTATCGATGGAACAGCCACGGCAAGGGCAACAGTGCCGAGCAGAATTTTCAGACTAACCGGATAGATAAACGCCTCCGGGACCGTGTCGTATGCCACAACCCCGCGGATGAAAAGAACAAAATTATGGGAATCTCATTTATGTTTTGAACTTTGCTCTTGACCAGTTGGCGAAATTTTCGCAAAACTCGGAGCCACGAATCGATCTGCACTAGGCAGAGGACGCTTTTTCCATGCAGCTTCTTCTGCCCTTCTTCAGATCCAAACCACGCGGTCAATTACCTGGAAAAAGAAAGGTTTTGTTAAAATGAAAGTAATCGTTCTCTCTGCAAAAAGTCCCATTCACCGCCCCTCTTTACGACGGGATTTCCTTCTCATCCTGCTCGTGCTTGTCTGTTTTGGGCTTGCACCGATGGCGCAAGCGGTTGGTCCCGACACGGACGGTAACATACCGGGCTCCAACAATGGGGAAGGTATTGGGGTACTCGTCAGCCGCACCACTGGGGTCTGGAACACCGGCACTGGATTCGAGGCGCTTAACCACCTCACTGCCGGCAACCAAAATACAGCGACGGGTCTTCGAGCCTTGAATAGCGATATCAATGGCGGCTACAACACCGCTACTGGCGTTTATTCGCTCTTTAGCAACACCGGCGGGTTTTTCAATAGTGCCACTGGCGGTTATTCGCTCGCCAACAACATAATCGGCAGTGACAACACCGCCAACGGTTATGGTGCGCTCTACCGCAACAGCGCCGATAATAACACGGCCACTGGTTTTGCAGCCCTCCACGGAAATACCAGCGGAACACTGAACACGGCCGTTGGAACTGAAGCGCTCTTCCATAACGACGGCGGCTCGGACAACAATGCTTTCGGCGCCTTTGCGCTCTTTAATAGCAACGCAGACTTCAACAATGCCTATGGCCGTATAGCGCTTACGAGCAATACAACGGGCATCGAAAATAATGCGTTCGGTGATCGGGCCTTGCGGGACAACGTGACGGGCGCCCATAACACAGCCATGGGTGATGACGCGCTTCTTGTATCCACCGGTGATGGGAACACGGCTATGGGTAAACAGGCCGGGAATACTATTACCACCGGCGCTGAGAACGTGTGCATAGGTGACGGCGCCGGCGGCGGTATTGTCACCGCCAATCACTCAATCGCAATCGGCGTTCCTGCTGCAGGCCCTTTTGCTGACCTAAGTACCACCTGCTTCATCGGCAGCATCTTTGGTCAGCCGGTTAGCGACCCCGGCACCCAGGTCGCAGTATTTGTCGATCAATTTAACGTGGTGGGCATCTTCAACTCGTCCCGGCGGTTCAAACACGACATTCAACCGATGGACAAGGCCAGCGAAGTCATTCTGGCGCTCAAGCCAGTAACCTTCAAATTCAACAGCGACTGGAAAGGCACGACGCAATATGGTTTGATCGCCGAGGAGGTTGCCGAGGTGGATCCCCAGCTCGTCGTGCGCAAGGACGGTGAGGTGCAGACCGTGCGCTACGAGCAGATCAACGCTATGTTGCTCAACGAGTTCCTCAAAGAGCACAAAAAAGTCGAGGCACAGGCCCGCAAGGTACAGGAACAGGAAGCGACCATCGCGGAATTGAAGAAGGATCTTCGAGCGACCGTTGCGCATCTCACCGCACGTCTTGAAGAGCAGGCAGCGCAAATCCAGAAAGTGGGCGCCCAGCTTGAAGTGACTAAGGCAGCGCCGCAAACAGTCTCGAACAAATAATTCGTAGCGCGATCGCAGAGGTAGGGGCGGTTGGCGTCCCCGCGGCTCCATTCACGCGCTACGAGGCGGTGAACGATGCTACTCAATGAGTTTCTAAAAGACCACCGCAAGGTTGAAGAACAAGAACGCAAGATGAGCGAGCATAGCCGCAAGGCGCAGGAGCAGGAAGCGACCATCGCAGAGCTAAAAGCAAGTGTGGGGCAGCAACAGAAAGGGATAGAGGTTCTCACGGCTCAGCTCAAAGAACAGGTTGCGCAAATCCAGAAGATAAGCGCACGGTTTGAAGTGAGTAACTCTGCGCCGCAAGCAGTTTCGCAACGCTAATTAAAGCTAAAAGCCATCGCACAAATCAGAAGGATCAGAAGGCTTGCTCCAGACTGCAGACCATTGCATAAATGGGAGATTCTGCTTCAAAGCTCGCGAAAGCATTCGGAGTTAACTCGCCCCTTCCAAGAAGCCAAAAGGCGTCCCTAACAAGCTTTTGCAATTGAAATTTATCGAGGAGCGCAAGCCGTTTTCTCAATACAAATAAAGGATGCTGTGTCGGTGCGTGGACTTTCATGATAAGCTTGTCGAATGACCCGCATTTTCGCGCTGCCGGTCACCGTGATCGCAACGGCCATGGCGACGCTGGCTGCCGATCCATTAGCCCAAAACCAATCCCAAGAACCCGACTCGTTCGACATTGAGCCACCGGTGTTGAAGCAAAACCTTACGGATCAGTCATTGCCGACGACAGAGGCGCCGGATGGCGACGTTGCGCGTTTGGAAAAACAATTGGATCGGGCAAAGAAAAACGCGTCCGGAGCGGCGCGCCTCTACAAAATCGGCGTTCTCGCGAAGGTGGAAGTCGAGCAACGCGCGTTGAAAGTTGCCCGGCTCGAGTCCGACTTTGCAAATGCGCAGCTCGTGCGCGCGAAAAACGAGCTTGCCGCGCAGGAATCTCAACTCGCGGCCGGCGAAGGCACCAAAGATGAGCTGGAAGCTGCGAAAGCAGCGGTAGCGCAATTAACTGAAGCCGTGCAAATCGCCGCGGCAAAACGCGAGCGCGCAGAGCTCGACGCAGCGGAAGCAAATCTACGCCGTCAGCAAAAGCTCCTTCGTCTCGGCAGCGCGCAAAAATCCGACGTCTCGCGCGCCGAACAAAAACTCGCCGAGCTCAAAGCGCCGAAGAACTAGCCAAGTGAAGATTTTGCGATCCGGGTAGCGCACGCGTCTCGCGTGCTGGTTTTGGCGTCCCCGGCAAAACAATCTTTCATTATATTGCAGCGGCTCTATTGGCATCGCATTGTTTCGACGCTCGCTGAATGGGGTACTTTAGAAAAAGTTCGCGGCGGCGAGACACCGTCGCCAGCACGCGAGACGCGTGCGCTACCCGAAGTCGCGTCCGCGACCGCTAATCTGAGATGAGAATTCAATAGCCTGCCGCTTGTCCATCTTTGCGTGATTCGCTCGCGCCGACATAAACGCGTTGGCCGTCGTGCATTTCCACTTTGATGGCCTGGTAACCGCCATAGCCGCCGACGTCGAAACGAACGTCGTGTCCCTTCTTGCGCAGTTCGCGGACTGTTTCGTAGGGAATACCGCTCTCCACTTCAACGTAGCCGCCTGTCTCAGTCATTTTCTCGCCGGTCGGTTCGTTGTCGCCTTCGTGTTGCCAGCGCGAGGCATCTCCGGCTTCCTGCACGTTCAAACCGAAATCGATCTGGTTCGTGAGCACTTGAACGTGACCTTGTGGTTGCATCCCGCCGCCCATGACGCCAAATGCCTCCCACGGTTTGCCGTTTTTCATTAC
>VBQC01000214.1 GCA_005887825.1 Verrucomicrobiota bacterium
ATCGAACCCGAGCTGCGCGAACGCGTCGAGGACGTGCTGTTAAACCGGCGAGGCGATGCAACTGAACGCTTGGTCAATTTCGCGGAAAATGTAAAAGCAAAAGACAAAACACCGGTGGCCGCTGATGCGTGGCGCAAAGAGCCTGTCGAAGAGCGCCTCAAACGTGCGTTGGTCAAAGGCATCGTCGACTACATCGACGCCGACACGGAGGAAGCGCGCCAAAAGTCCAAGCGACCGCTCGACGTCATCGAAGGTCCACTCATGGCCGGGATGAGCGTGGTTGGCGACTTATTCGGCTCCGGCAAAATGTTTCTGCCGCAGGTCGTGAAGAGCGCGCGGGTGATGAAAAAGGCTGTCGCTTACTTGCTGCCGTTTATGGAAGCGGAGAAATCTGCGGGTGCAAAGCCACAGGGGCGCATCGTCATGGCGACCGTGAAAGGCGACGTGCATGACATCGGCAAAAACATCGTGGGAGTCGTGCTGCAATGTAACAACTACGACGTGGTCGATCTTGGCGTGATGGTGCCGGCCGCGAAGATTTTGGAAACAGCGCGAGAGAAACAAGCCGATGTTATCGGCCTCAGCGGTCTGATTACGCCGTCACTGGATGAGATGGTGCACGTGGCGCAGGAAATGGAGCGCGAAGGATTTCGTTTGCCGCTCTTGATTGGCGGCGCAACTACCAGCCGGGCGCACACCGCGGTGAAGATCGCGCCGCATTATCGCTCCAGCACCGTGCACGTGCTCGACGCGTCGCGCGCGGTGGGCGTGGTAAATTCCCTGCTCAACGAGGAACTCAAATCCGCGTTTGATAAGAAAACGCGCGAAGATTACGAACGGCTGCGTCAGCAGCACGCTGCAAAGACCCGAGAAAAAAAGTTGCTGACCCTCGATGAAGCGCGCGCGAACCGCACTCCAATCGATTGGAGCAGCTATATCCCGCCGAAACCGGAGTTCCTCGGTGTGCGCCTGTACGCGAGCGATCTGGGTAGCGCGCCCGTCACGGGTGCTGGCGAGCGCGTCCCGCGATCGCGAACTTTTCCCATCAGTTCCGGATCTGACCAAGGACAACACGTGAAGGAAAGTCCGTTTCGGCGCGACGGCGCAACCAGCACGCGAGACGCGTGTGCTCCCCAGAAAATCGCGATCGCGCTCGGGGATCTCGTCGAATTCATCGATTGGTCGCCGTTCTTTCATGCGTGGGAATTGCGTGGTCGTTATCCGGCGATTTTCGACGACTCCAAAATTGGCGAACAAGCGCGCGAATTGTTCGATGATGCACAGGCACTTCTTGATCACATTCTCACGAAGAACCTGTTGGTCGCGCGCGGCGTTCATGCTTTGTGGCCGGCAAGCGCTGTCGGCGACGATGTTGATGTTTATACTGACGAAACGCGCTCTGAGAAAATCGCCAGCTTTTATTTCTTGCGTCAGCAAATGCAAAAACCTGCGGGACAGGCGAATCATTGTCTGGCGGATTACATTGCGTCGGCTTCAAATCCGAAATTGAAAGAATATCTCGGTGGATTTGCCGTCTCAATCCACGGCGCGGATGAACTCGCGGAAGAATTCAAGCGCCAGCATGACGATTACAGCGCGATCATGGCGAAGGCGCTGGCAGATCGATTAGCCGAAGCCTTTGCTGAATATCTGCACAAACAGACGCGAATCGCCTGGGGATTCGGGCGCGACGAACAATTGTCTTATGCAGATCTTATTCGCGAAAAATATCGCGGCATCCGGCCGGCAGCCGGTTATCCCGCTTGTCCCGATCACGCGGAGAAACAAACCCTGTTCGATTTGCTCGATGCTGAGAAGAACGCGGGCATCAAACTGACTGAATCGTTTGCGATGCATCCCGGCGCGAGCGTGAGTGGCCTTTATTTTTCGCACCTCGACGCAAAATATTTCGGGGTCGGCCAGATCGGGCGTGACCAGGTCGTGGATTACGCGACTCGACGTGGCGAATCGGTCGCCATAGTGGAAAAACGGCTCGCGCCGAACTTGGATTACAGCGTCTGATGCGCCTTAATGCCGCGGAAGCCTTTCGGCTTTAAACTGGCGGATGCGTAACAGGCCGAATCGTGATAATAATTTCGCTCGATTCGGGGCGTAGCTTAGCTTGGTAGAGCGCGTGGTTTGGGACCACGAGGTCGGAGGTTCAAATCCTCTCGCCCCGATATGAACCATAGACAATGCCTTAGATCTGGCCAAGAAAACTCGGAGTGAAACTATACGGGCTGATTATTCTAGCGACATTGGGTGCGGTAGCGTTGGCCGTGCACGGACAGGACGCCGCGCCGCCCTCAGTAGATCTTTACAAAGGGCAAGAGCAGCCGGAAGCCGTGGCACCCTTGCCAGAACCTAACGGCCCCGAACTGCCGGAGATATCGCAGCTTGACCAAACTTTTTCAAAACCGAAGTCGCTGGGCAAGGAAGCTGATGAACTCCGGGTGCATGTTGAATGGCGACAACTGAAAAACCGGACGGTGAACGATCCCGCGGTGCAGGCCGCAAAGGCGTATGCTCAGGCTGCTCGAACAGATTTGGAAAAACGGGATCGGCTTCGTGATTATTATGACATTTATTATCAGCGGATGTCTGCCTTGGCTACGACCCATGAAATCAAATTGGCGTTGCAAGCACTCAAGACTACTCACGAGAGCCTGTTGGCTCAGCCACGGGTGCGACCTACACCGCCAGGTAGTCCGACACCACCGCCTCCACCTGTAAAAAAGAAGCAGGCAAACAAACACAAGAAGAATAAACTCAAAGGGTAGCGTTGGGCAGCTCCTTGTCATCTCACCGACGATGCAGTATTCCTAGGACGTACCTCTTTTGCGGCGCGTTCGTCTAGTGGTTAGGACACAGCCCTCTCAAGGCTGGTGCACGGGTTCGACTCCCGTACGCGCTGCCAAGTTACGCGATTTTCGGCTTCTGGGAACCGCGAGAGCGTTCAAATCCGATTCTATTACAGAGGGTCAAAAAGCCCAAATGCGCGTAGGAGTTCAACCCTGTGCAAATCTCAATCAACAAGGGCTAAACAACGAAAGGGGGAAAAAGATGAAAAAACTTCTCTTCATTGCATTGGTGGCAACGGGGTTACTTTTGGTGCCCGTCCAGCGTTCAGACGCTCAGGTTACGGTTGGCGTGGGAGGAGTCGGAATCGGATTCGGTTATCCAGGTTACCGGTACGGTTACTACGGCTCCGGCTATTATCCATATGGCTACTACCGACCGTATCCGTTCTACAGCTACTATTCTGGGCCGTCATACTACTGGTCCAACGGGCACCGCTATTACCGACATCACCGGCACCATCACTACTACCGATACTAAGTTGACGTAGGGTGTAAAATCCACTGAGCTGGCTCGGAAAATCCTTCGAGCCAGCTCTTTTTTTGGC
>VBQC01000215.1 GCA_005887825.1 Verrucomicrobiota bacterium
GGCGCGCTTTTTTTTGTAATCGGCGTTTTCCTGGTTGTGTTCGTGCTCTTCACATCCGGTTTGCGCTCAGCGACGCCTAGCTCCGGAACACTCGGGCCCACCGGCCCGACCGTGAACTGGGCGGGCACCGCGACCGGCGGTTCTTCGCTGGACGAAAGCACCTGTGTCGAAGGTGTAAACTGCGATACCTTCACACTGACTTTATCCGGCACACCGACTAATTGGACCGGTCTCAAAGCCCGCATTGTAATCAGTTGCGCCGACCCTACCGGTGTGAGCGACTACGATGTCTATGTCCACAAAGGCGATAACACTGGGCTAGTGGTCGGAACCTCCGCGCACGGCGGAACGCCTCCGGAAGTTGTTGATCTTGATCCTAGCGACCCAACTATCGCTACTGGCCAGTTTTCTGTGCACGTGGTTTATTTCAGCGCCACTGCTGCCTTCCAGTATTCCGGCAGCGCCAGCGCAATATCTACATCAGCCGCGTCTGCCCTGGCTCCCTCGGCGCCCCAGGATAGGGGTCCGAAGGTCGGCTTTCAGAACTTCGAGGCTCCAGGGACTTTGGTGCAAGTTGCCTCGAGCAGCCAGGGGCCTGGCGCGCACACCGTGGAATACATGGGACATGACGCGGGCGAACCGTCGGTCGGGGTCAATTGGAATTCACCAAACTCAGCGGCCGGCGTGACTAACTTCCAGTCGGACCTCCAAACGCTCTTCATCACGTTCAACGATAGTTGCCCCGGAAACGGCCAGAGTGCGATCTGGTATAACAGTTCGGCCCCGACATCGCAGTTCGTTGATTCGGATCCCATCGGCTTCACCGATCGTCAGACTGGCCGGGTATTTGCAGGAGAGCTCACACTTACCTCACCGACTTGCAAGATCTCATTCACAGACACTGACGGTCTCGACGCGTTGGGGCACCCAACCCTTGCTGGCTGGTCACCAAGCTCTGGGCCGCTCGGATCTGGCATTGACCACGAGACGATCGGCGGCGGGCCATATCATGCGCCTGCTCCGCCTCCAGGCCCATACCCGAACGCCGTTTATTATTGCTCGCAAGATTTGGTCACAGCGTTTTGTTTGCGCAGCGATAATGGAGGCGCCAGCTTCGGTCCTCCCGTCCCAACCTATACGACACAATGTGGCGGTCTGCACGGCCACGTAAAGGTCGCCTCAGACGGGACGGTTTACCTTCCGAACAACAGCTGCGGTGGAACCGGGGCCGTCGTCGTTTCGGAAGACAACGGCTTAACGTGGAGCATACGTCCCGTCCAAAACGCACAGCAAGCGACAGCAACGATCGGGTCTATTTCGCAATGTCCAGTAGTACAGTGGCTGGTAGTGCTGTTGGTGGCTCCAACGCAGTCGTGGCGACATCCAACGACCGCGGCCAGACGTGGCAGAACATCTATGATGTCGGCGCAGCTTACAGTTTGAAGAACATTGCTTTCCCCGCGGCAGTGGCAGGCGATGCCGGCCGGGCGGCAGTGGCTTTCTACGGTTCGACTACATCCGGAGACGGTTCGGCAAACAACTTCACTGGTGTCTGGCATCTTTACGTTGCAAATACATTCGATGGAGGACTGCACTGGACCACGACCGACGTAACACCGAAAGACCCAATGCAGCGCGGTTGCATCTGGAGCCACGGTGGCGCCGATATTTGCCGCAATCTGCTCGACTTCTTTGACATGACCGTTGACAAGCAGGGACGAGTGCAGGTCGGCTACGTTGATGGATGTGCCGATGGCGCCTGCGCTCAGGCAGCGCTAACCGCGAAGGGCAACGCCTACACGGCCAGAGGCGTGATCGCGCGGCAATCGAGCGGACGCCGGCTCATTGCTAATTTTGATCCACCAAATCCGCTGCACGCCAGATCCGCACCCGGAATGCCATCGGTGACGGTCCGACGAGTCAATTCGGTCGTTCATCTCGCCTGGTCCGAGGCCGATACAGGCAACGCCAATATCACCAGTTATCGAATTATGCGAGGCATCGCCAGTGGCGCGGAGACTCTATTGCGAAGCGTTTCGGGAAACCAGACAACCTTTGACGATACTACTGCCACCGATCCCACCAAGACGTACTATTACAAGGTGCTGGCAGTAAATGGTGCCGGCACGTCGTGTGCCAACAACGAAGTCGCCGCGCCATACGTCGGCGATACGTGCACTGGATTGATTGTTCAAAAGACACCGCCGGGGCATCCGGAACAACCGCTCCAGGGTCTGGCGCCCGCTTCGCTCGCTATCGACTGGATTGCCGTCGCTGAGCCTCCCGGGACAAACAACCTAATGTTCAAGATGAAAGCGACCAGTCTGGCGAACGTACCCAGAAATAGCAGGTGGAGGATCGTTTGGAACTCGTACGCCGCCCAATCGTACGATCCGGCGGCCGAGCAGTTCTACGTTGGCATGAGAACAGACCAAAACGGAACGCCTGGTTTTGACTATGGAACTATCGCTACCGCCGTCGTCGGTCTGGTTATTGGTGTTCCGACTGAAACTTCTATCGGCCCGTTGCCGGGAAGCAGCTTTAACGCAGATGGAACGATTACGCTCATTGTACCGAAGTCCGCAGTCGGCAGCCCGGCTCCCGGTGATCTGCTCGGAGCCGTTAACGGAAGGACCTTTACCGGCGACACACCTCAGACTCGAAACTTGGAGCGCTCGACCCTCCTGGTAGACCACACCTTCGTTAAAGGGCAGCGAGACAACGGTCATCCGGCTGCCGCATACTCTATCGCAGGCAATGTAGCTTGTGGACCCTGAAAATCCACGACATCCGTGATGTTTTGAGGCACTGGCGCAGGCATGCGCTTCCACTGTGAGGAAGCGGGTGCTTTAGGTGTAGCCCGTTTGATCTTCCAGTAGGTTCGCTCGATCTCCGGCGTGCCAAATAAACGTGAGCGTCACTTTTGCGTTGGTTCGCCATCGGCAATTGTAATCCACGTGGCAAAACCGACGAGGACGGTACAGAGGATCAGAGAATTTCTCATCACGGATCGTCTATTTGTTTCGGGCTTTAAGCAGTTAAAAGCTTGAACGCCATATGGCGAACCAGGAAAAATCGAAAGAGACGTTGCGCATTTTCGTGCTGGCGGACACGCACAATCGCTTGCCGGAAAAAGTAAAGGAAATCGCCAAAGATGCAGACGAAATCTGGCATCTTGGAGATGTTTGCACGGAAGCGATTCTCGATGATCTGCGCACGATCGGACCGCGTGTCGTTCTTGTCCGTGGAAACTGCGACAACAATTTCGAGTGGCCACTGGTGGTCGATCTTGTGCGCGGTGGATTGAAATTCCGTCTTCAACACATTCCGCCCGATCAGCCGCCGGACGATGTCGATGTTCTATTGCACGGGCATACGCACGTGCCGCGAAATGAAAGACGCGGACGGGTTCTGTTTCTAAATCCGGGGTGCGTAACGCGCCCCAACCGCGGTTCGCCTCCGAGTGTGGCGTGGCTTGAAATTGTAAGCGAAAAAATTAACTGGAAGCTCGCCCCGCTCCGTTGACACCGGTCCTTGCCAATCTGTGTTTCGTCTGTGCTGAATCGGTCGCTCAACGATCTGTCTTGATTAAACAAGCGCGCACCGCTTTTCTTCAGCGGAGATGACGGATTCGCTCGATCAGATATTTGTCCGGGGAAAGCAATCGTTGCTTGCCTCGATGGCGCATGCGCCCGATTGGCTGGTCCAGATCGCCTCGAGCCTGATTAACATTTTCGCGCTGCTGGCTGTGTTCCTCACGCTCTTTGCGCTCATGTCTGTACTGGAACGGAAGATCCTCGGGCGTATACAAAATCGCTATGGCCCCAATCGCGTCGGGCCGTTCGGTCTTTTCCAGCCGGTCGCCGACGGCATCAAGATGCTCATCAAGGAAGACATCGTGCCGGCGCGCGCCGACAAGATTGTGCATTTTCTTGCGCCAGTCCTGATTGCTTCCACCGCGATTCTCGCCCTGGGCATCATTCCCTATGGCCGGGGCATGACGCCGTTTACGATTGATGGCGGGATCCTCTTTTTCTTTGCCGTTGGATCGACAACGGAACTGGCCGTGTTCATGGCGGGCTGGGGCAGCAACAACAAGTTTTCGATGTTGGGAGCGATGCGCGCGATCGCGCAAATGATCAGCTACGAGCTGCCGCTCATCATCACAGTGCTGCCAGTGGTGATGATCGCCGGCTCGCTCGGGCCCGACACGATTGTCGCTGCGCAAGCCGGCTATGTGTTTGGCTTTGTGCCACGCTGGTTCGTTTTCACGCCGTGGGGCGCGGTTGCCTTCACCTTATTTTTTGTTTCCGGGCTAGTGGAATCGAACCGAACTCCATTCGACGTGCCGGAGGGCGAGTCTGAAATCGTCGCCGGACACATGACCGAATATTCTGGTTTCAAATACGCCACGTTTTTCATGGCGGAATACATCGGAATGTTCGCTATCACCGGACTGGGTACAACCTTGTTCCTCGGCGGCTGGCATGCGCCGATCCGCATGCTGGAATTTATTCCCTCCTACGTCTGGTTTTTTGCGAAGTTGAGCGCGCTGCTTTTCGTTTATGTCTGGCTTCGCGGAACGTTGCCTCGGACTCGCGTCGATCAGATCATGAATTTCGCCTGGAAATTCATGCTACCGATGGCATTCACCTGTATCGTTGCAGCGGCCGTCTGGCATTACACCGGGCGCGGATTGCGGGGATGGCTTTGGTCGCTTGTGGTGATTGCGATTGTCTACACCGTCCTGTCAGCCTTGCTCGACACGCGAAAGAAATTCGCGCCCCGAACGTACCGTTTTGCGGAATGAATAGCGTCGCTTTTATTGTCATCGCCATTCTGACGCTGGCCGCCGCGCTTGCAGCCGCAACCCTGCAAAAGCTCATGCACGCGGCGCTCAGTTTCGCGGTAACGTTTGTCGGTATCGCGGCATTCTTCTTTTTGCTGGGTGCAGAGTTCGTCGGGTTGGTGCAGGTCTTCGTTTACATCGGCGCGGTCGCCGTCCTAATCGTCTTCACGATTCTACTGACGCGGCACGATGTGGAGAAAGAGCGCGGTTTCAATTGGAGCGGCGTTGTCGTCGCCATTGCCGTATTCAGCGGTTTGATCTCGGCGATTTTCAAGACACAATCGGTCTCCGTCGCTGCGCCGGCAATTCCGGCGCTAACTGTTAAGCGCATCGGTGAAGTCTTGATGACCAATTACGTTTGGCCGTTGCAATGCGTCGGACTCCTGCTCACGGCCGCGCTGGTCGGCGCGCTTATTCTCGTGCTGGAGGAAAAGGGGTGAAGCGCGGAATCCCCGCCTGGGTAGCGCACGCGTCTCGCGTGCTGGCGAGCGCGTCCTCGCGATCGCGAACTTTCGTCGCGGGTTCGCACTCTTGGCTGCGGATTGAATCAAAAGAAAAGAATGTTTCGGCGCGACGCCGAAACCAGCACGCGAGACGCGTACGCTACCCAATCCAATTCGCCGCGCCATGACCCTAACACTCCAACTCTTTCTCATCGTATCCGCAGCTCTGTTTTGCATCGGGTTGCTTGCAGCCTTGAGCCGGCGCCACGCCATTTTTATTTTGATCGGCATCGAGATGATGCTCGCCGCGGCGAATTTGAACTTCATCGCATTCTGGCGCTTCAGCCCCGAGCCG
>VBQC01000216.1 GCA_005887825.1 Verrucomicrobiota bacterium
AGGCGCATGCGGCCACGCTCAATTTGTGCTTTTACACCGGCGACCAATTTCCCGCCGAATACAAAGGCGACATCTTTGCGGCGTTCCACGGTTCGTGGAACCGGAAGAAACGCACTGGCTACAAAATTGTTCGTGTGCCGTTCGACCATTCCACCGGCAAACCGCACGGCGAGTATGAAGATTTTGTCACGGGTTTTGTCACGCCCAACGGAAACGTTTGGGGCCGACCCGTCGGAATCACCGTCGCCAAAGACGGCAGCCTCCTGTTCAGCGAAGACGGAAACGGCACGATCTGGCAAGTGAGTTACGCCAAGTAAGCTCAAGGAAAAGGGCTATCATCCCCTTGGCGATCTCGCCACCTTCGAGCCGTTGCATATAGCGCAACTGCAGCGTCGTAATCGTTAATCTCATTGTTATGTCTGATTGTCCCTTTCGCGATGAGAGCAAAATCGGTCGTCGTTAGGCAAATTCCTGTCTTGCCAGAACAGTCCGGAACAACGACATCATGGCGTCTCCGAGATGCGAGCTCGTAACCTTCTTCTCGTCGTCGTCGCCGGTCTCGCGTCGGCTGCATTCTCATATCTTGGCACTGGGCTCCATCCGATTTGGTGGTTGCTTTGGTTGGCGCCCGTTCCGGTACTCGCAATTGCGCCGCGACTCCGCAGCAGCGCCGCTTTTCTCCTCGGTTCGTTCGCCTGGCTAATCGGCGAAATGAACCAATGGAACTACGTCACGCATGAGATCGAGATGCCGCTGCGAATCGTCATCCTTTTCTTTGTAATTCCAGCTGTTGCTTTCGATTTCGGAGTTCTGTTCATGCGCAGCTTCCTTCGACGCGGATCGCTCTTTCTGGCTTCGCTTGCTTTTCCCGTTTACTGGGTGGCATACGAATATCTCACCGAGATCGGGTCGCCTCACAGCACATGGGCCAATCTCGCCTACACACAAATGAATTGTCTCCCGATTATCCAGGTCGCCTCGATCACCGGTCTTTGGGGAATCAGCTTCATCGTATTTCTGTTTGCAGGGACGATCGCAGCTCTCCTGAGCGGCGCCGGAAAACCATGGCAACGTCACGCGCTCACTATTGTTGTCGGCGTCGTCATTTGCGCGCTGTTTCTTTTTGGCGAATGGCGGTTGCGATCGAATCCCTCGGCTCAATCTGTCACCATGACACTCATCGCCAAGGACCTGCCGATGAGCGTCTATCTCGGCCCGGAAGAGCAAGCCCTAAAACTGTTGCATGAGTATGCCGACGAGGTCCGCCGCGCTACTCCGGCCGGAACACAGGTCGTTGTTCTCCCGGAAAAAATCGGGCGCGTTAGCGAGAGCAGATTAGCAGAAGTGGACGCGCTCTTTTCTTCGACTGCGGCTGCCACGCATGCGGCGATTGTCGTCGGGCTGGTTCGACGAACGCCGTCCGCCGCATTCAATTCTTCGCGCTTTTATTCGCCCGATGGAAAATTGGAGGCGAATTACGACAAGCATCATCTTTTGCCGGGGATCGAACCCGAAAAACCGGGCGATAAACGAGTACTTCTCGACCAGCCGTCCGGGCGCTGGGGATTGCAAATTTGCAAGGATATGGATTTTCCCAAACTGAGCCGTGAATATGCCGGCGATGGCGCGAACTTGCTGCTCGCGCCGGCGTGGGATTTCAATCTTGATCGCTGGTTGCACGCCCGCATGGCCGTCCTGCGCGCGGTCGAGAACGGTTTCGCGCTGGCTCGATCAGCGTGCAACGGGCTCTTAACTCTCAGCGACAATCGCGGTCGCATTCTGGCGGAGGCGGCGACGGTACCCGGTCGCTTCGTGTCGATCACTGGAAAAGTAAACGTCACACCCGCGGCAACGTTCTACACGCGAACCGGCGATTGGTTCGCCTGGCTTTGTGTCGGTATGTTCCTCGTCCTACTGGCGTCTCGTCTTTTTACTTTCATTTGGCCCGAAGTTTCGCTCAGCGTTTCAGCTGCTCAAGATCCATAATATGATGCGTCCGATTTGCTAGTCGGAGATATCAGACAGCTTCGAATGTTAAATGCAATCCTGGTGATTGGAGCCGACGGGAGTCGGGCGACAATAACCACCCCTTTTTTAACTTCTCAACCTCTTCATTTTCTTTCGTTCGCGCATTAAAACAGCGAACGCCTCTTCGAGATCTCTGCCGAAAGCTACAATGCCTCCTTCGTGTCCGGCCATGACAAGTATCTTTCTACTTTTCACGTCGGTAAGGTTGAAGAGACGCAATACTTCGTACGCCATCTCAGGTGTCCCGTAATCAACGGCCTTCGAGCTTGTCGGAGCTCGATTTAGAAGCGCTGTCCACAATTTTGAGTCGTGGCAATGAATAACCGCCCCAGCCTTTGCATCCGATTCGTAAACCGCGGCGTGCGTCAGCGACTCGGATGAAGCAATCGCGGCTCCCACACATCGGAGCCAGTTTTTTTTGAAGTCGTAAGCCGCCACCCTTGCGCAATCCGTCAGCGTCAGTTTGGGTATTCCTCCCGTCGCCGAGCCTGTGATGTAAAAATTATTCGTTGTACCGTCCCTAATACTCAGATTGCCGAACCCAACCCCATTTGAATCCACACCGATCAGTCGAAGCTGGAGAAGTTTCCGTCTGCACGCGTTCAATTCGGCGAAACCGTCGAACGGGCCGATCTCCGCATCTGCGTGTTCGCACGTGAACTTTATGTATTCGCTCACGGCCCGTGCTCGGGAAAAAGCGCGCGGATGCTTTTCTCGTTCGCTTCGCAGACGCCTCGCTCGGTAATCAGTCCGGTCACCAGGCGTTTAGGCGTGACGTCGAACCCGTAGTTTGCAGCCGGACTTCCCTCCGGCGTAATGCGCACTTCCACCTGTCGCCCCTCGAGCCACCCGTCCGCGTGCTTTACTTCTTCCGCGCCGCGCTCTTCGATCGGGATCTCTTTCAACCCGTCCCGCATGTTCCAGTCAAGCGAAGACGAGGGCAGCGCCACATAGAAAGGAACGTTATTATCTTTCGCCGCCACCGCCTTCAGATACGTCCCGATCTTGTTCGCAACATCTCCCGTGTAGGTCGTGCGATCTGTTCCGACAATTACCAGATCTACTTCGCCATGTTGCATCAAATGCCCTCCGGCGCTGTCCGCGATCACCGTATGGGGCACGCCGTGCTTGCCCAGCTCCCAGGCAGTGAGCTTCGAACCCTGATTCCTGGGTCTCGTCTCGGCAACCCACACGTGAACCCGCAACCCGCTATCGTGCGCGGCATAGATCGGCGCCGTGGCGGAACCGTAATCAACAAACGCGAGCCATCCCGCGTTGCAATGCGTGAGCACATTGACCGGCTTCCCCGCTTTCTTTCGAGCGATTTCTTGAATGAGATTCAACCCGTGTTGCCCTATCATCCGGCAGTGCTCCTCATCTTCTTGGGCAATCAGTCTGGCTGTGCGCAGAGCCAAGGCGACCTTTTCTTCCGCAGTTCTCCCGTCCACGATATTCTTTAACTGGCGCTCGACTGCCCAGGAAAGATTCACCGCCGTCGGCCTCGTTGCCTTGAGTTGTGCCGCTGCGCTGGCCAGGTGCTGATCGAACCAACCGTGCGCCGCGGCCTCAATTGTCGCAAGATACATCCCGTATCCTGCGCTCGCACCGATCAACCCCGCTCCGCGAACATGCATGTCGCGGATCGCCGTCACCATCTGCTCGACCGTACTGACGTCTTCGATCACGAAACGGTGAGGCAAAAATCGCTGATCGATCAGCTGCACGACGCATTGATCCTCCTTCCTAAGCCAGATCGTTCGAAAATGTTGGCCGCCCACCTTCATACGGTTTGGTTATGATCTCTGCACCCAACTCTTAACTCACCAATCGCTCAGGCGCGTGGCTTAGGCCACTTTGCCTTAATGTTCTTTGTGTTTGCTGACTTCAACGCTTCGCCGCGA
>VBQC01000149.1 GCA_005887825.1 Verrucomicrobiota bacterium
GCGCGGCGTTCGCGTTCGGCTTCGGCCTGCTTGGCCATCGCTCGCTTCATGGTATCGGGCAACGCCACGTCCTTGACCTCGACCGCCGTGACTTTGACGCCCCACGGTTCGGTTTGCCGGTCGATGATCTCCTGTAACTTCAGGTTGATCGACTCGCGCTGCGAAAGCAGGTCATCCAAGGGGGCCTGGCCGAGGACGCTGCGGAGCGTCGTTTGCGACATCAGCGAGGTGGCTTTGAGAAAGTTCTCCACTTTCACGACGGCGGCTTGCGGATCGATGACGCGGAAATAAACAACCGCATCGACCGTCACCGGCACGTTGTCACGCGTCATCACCTCCTGCTTCTCGACGCTGATTGTGACGACGCGCAAATCCATTCGCACCATTCGATCGACAATTGGGATGAGAAAAATCAGACCCGGCCCTTTCGCACCGAGCAATTTCCCCAAACGAAAAATCACGCCGCGCTCGTATTCGCGCAGGATGCGGATCGCCTGCGGAAGAATGATGACAGCAAGAACGATGAGGGGTATGGCCCAACTGATTAATTTCGGCAGCGCTTCAATTAATGGCATGGTTTGATTCTCCTTTAGCTTTCAGTTTTACAGTTAATCCTTCCACGGCTGCAATCTCAGTCTGTTCGCCTTTTTCGATGGGTGTGTCACTAATCGCATTCCAGTATTCGCCTTCGACGAAAACGCTGCCACCGCGCGAATTGATCGGAGTCAATGCGGTCACCGTTCGTCCAATCAGCGTTTCCGCCCCCACCTTCACCGGCAAGAGTTGCGCGCGCAGCCCTTTGCCGATGATAAAAATAAAGAACGCCGCGGTAACGAGCGTCGCCGGAATAATGTAATTGAGCGACAAACGAAAGAGCGGATCGGCGCGATTGAAAAGCATGAGTGACCCGATCAGAAACGCAATGATTCCGCCCACAGTTAACACGCCGTGTGTGGTCGCGTAGACGTCGAAGATGAAGAGCATCAGCGCAAGCGCGATTAAGGCAAGTCCCGTCACGTTAACTGGCAGGATGGCCGCTAGATAAAGCGCGAGGACCAACGCAATCGCGCCGACAACGCCGGGAAGAATTGCGCCCGGTGTGGTCAATTCGCCGATGATCCCGTAGATCGCGATGAGCATGAGAACGAACATGACCTCGGGCCGCCACAGCTTTTGAAAGACACGTTCGGAGGGCGACATCTTGATCTCCGCCACCTCGGCGCCGGCAGTCTTAAGCGTCTTGCCATCCACTACACGGCCGTTCAGTTGTTTTAACAGATCCGGCAAATCGGGAGCGATCAGATCAACGACTTTTAGTTCGAGCGCTTTCTGCGCGCTGATCGATGCGCTCTCCTTTACGGCGGATTTCGCCCACTCGACATTGCGTTGCCGCTTGCCTGCGATCGCCTCCATGTAGCTCACGGAAAAATTCTCCAGCTTCTGCTTCATGGTATCGTCGGTTTTTTCTTCTCCGCCGCTGGGAAAACCGCCTATGGAGACCGGGTGCGCCGCGCCAATGGTGGTGGCTGGCGCCATTGCGGCGACACTCGCGGCAATCGTAATGAAACATCCGGCGCTGGTCGCGGTCGCGCCCGTCGGAGCGACATAGACTACCACGGGCACGGTGGAACCTAGAAAGCTTTGCACGATCGTTTGCGTCGAGTCGAGCAGGCCGCCCGGCGTGTTGAGTTGAATGACCAAACACTGTGCATTTTGCGTCCGGGCTTCTTCGATGCTTCGCGAAATGTAAGTCGCTGTCGCCGGACCAATCGCTCCGTCGATTTTGATAAAAGCAACCCTTTCACTTGCGAACGCCGTCGCGCACACCAGCCAGAGAGCCAAGCCGCAGGCAACGCGCAATCTCAGGCTCCTTTCATAGGCTGAAGCTTGATTGCCAAATCTTCCACCTGTGGTTTCACGATTTTCTCGTAATCACGATAGCTCAATTTGATGGCATCGCTATGCGTGCCCGCTTCGAAAACGATGTAGTCTTGCGCCGCCAGATTCTTGTCCACATACGTTGGCAGACCATAGAGATTGCCAAAAGGTGGCATCGCTCCGATGACGCAGTCGGGGAATAGCGACTTGAATTCCTTTTCGCTATCGAGCGACGCGGTTTTGCCAATTACTTTCCCAACCTTTTCCAAGTCGATTTGGTGGTCTGCGGGAAGCACCGCCATTAAGCGCTGCTCCCCAGATTTAATCATGACAACTTTCGCGTGGTGCCGGCCTTTCACGTGCTCGGCTTGGGCGATCCTTTGCGCGGTTACGGCCTCCGGATGATGCAGAATTTCGTAAGGGACTTTGCTTTCGTTCAAACAATCGATGAGTTGCAGTGGTATTTTCATAACTGGCTCCGATGCAAACTATCACTTTCCCGTGCGATCTCTACTTTCTGCGCGCAGTGAGTCGGCAACCAAAAATCCACAAATTCTCGAGCTGCGACGTCCGAGTTCGGGCCGGAATCAGCGATCCCGGCTACAACGCTCTGTATCCCCGAAAGCTTTCGGGGTGATGCCGGCCGGAGCTCGCGTCAAAAAAACGCGAGTTTTCGGTATGCGAAAATCAAGCGAACACCACCGCAAAGACGACGGCGCGCGAAAGAGTTATGTATGGCTACATGCGAAGTTTGCGAAAATGAATATGACAAGGCGTTTGAGGTAGTCGTTGCCGGCAAGCATCACATCTTCGATAGCTTTGAGTGCGCAATCCACGCGCTCGCGCCGGTTTGCCCGCACTGCCATTGCCGGGTGGTCGGCCACGGCGTGGAAGCCAATGGACAAATCTTTTGCTGCGTCCATTGTGCGCGGACTGCAGGGAAAACGCAGTTAAAAGACCGCGTCTGAGCGGTGCCCACGCCTGGAAGCAAAGGTTAGCTGCTCGTCGGCCTTGGTCGGTAGCGATTACTTCTGATGCCAGGCAAGCAGCACGTTTTTCTTGCGTTCGCCACAGGCATCATTCACCAACGTAAAGGTCAAAGTGTTTTCGTTAGGGCGGCTAAATTTGTAAGTACCGGGGCCTTTGCAACCTTTTGCAGTTTTACCGCCCGTCTCCTGGATTGTGACCATATCGCCAGCAACAGTGTACTTACCCCAAATGTGGCGCTTCGGATTCACAACCTCGAATGTGCCGTCGGCTTTTATCGTCCAGGCAGTTCCGAGGGAGTTGGTCCATGTACCGGCCAGCGCGGCTGGGCCGGAGCGCGGAGAAGTAGCGCAGGCGCTTATTAAGATGATCGAAGCCCCTGCGAGGATAGTTCGGAGAGAAGATTGAATTTTCATGCCATCGATCCTGTCGGATGGTAACTAAAGGTCAAGCTTAGATCGCAGCGAAGATGGTTGTAATATCGGCCCCGAGTCAGTTAGGAATGCCTCGTGCAAGCGACAACCGCGCCGATCCCATCCGGAACCAAGCGCAACTGGTGGACACGAAACTGGAAATGGTTTGTGCCTGCCGGCTGCCTTACAATTATTCTTCTCTTCATCGCCTTCGTTGGTTCAATGGTCATGATCGTATTCAGCGCGATCAAATCGACCGATCTTTATAAAGACCCTCTGGCCCGGGCGAAGACGGACCCTGCTGTGATCGAGGCTCTCGGTTCTCCGATCAGGGAGGGATTTCTTGTTTCCGGAAACACAAACGTCAACGCCGCATCCGGCGAAGGAAACCTGTCCATCCCCATTTCTGGTCCTAAAGAAAAGGGCACGATTTACGTCGCGGCGACGAAATCGCTCGGCCGCTGGAACTATTCGGGGCTCGTCGTGGAAATCGAAAAAACGCATCAAAGAATCGATCTCCTCCGAGGCCCGGCGCCGGCAAACCAACGCTGATCATTCAATTGCAACCCGCCGACAAGAAACTTTCCGTTAGCGCGATACCATCAGGATCGATAAATCTCAGCGCGCGGTTTACGTCTGAGACGCCCCGGGTAAGCTTAATGCATGTCGATCTCCGAGGAACAGGTGAAGAACGCATTGAAGTCGGTCAAATATCCCGGTTTCACTCGCGACATTGTTTCGTTCGGCCTAGTCAAGTCGGTCAACATCGACAATGGCGAAGTCAGAGTGCAGCTCGCGCTGGCCACGAACGATCCGAATGTTCCAGCGGCAATTAAAAACGATGCCGAAAAAGTTTTACACGGCATCGCCGGAGTTCAAAGCGCAAAAGTCTTGATCGACATCCACGCGCCCCCCAGCGCCGGGGCGGGCATGGGTGCGATGCGAATTCCGGGAATCAAGCACGTTATCGCGGTCGCAAGCGGCAAGGGCGGTGTCGGTAAATCGACTGTTGCCGGGAATCTCGCGGTCGCGCTCGTGCAAGCCGGTGCGCGCGTTGGTTTGTGCGACTGCGACATTTACGGACCGAGCATCTCGCTCATGTTCGGCACTCGCGAGCGACCGATGGCCACGGAGGAAAACAAGATCGTCCCGATCGAGCAATACGGATTGCGGCTCATGTCGATGGGATTTCTGCTCGATGACACTTCGCCGGCCATCTTGCGCGGGCCGATGGTGACGCGTTACACCCAGCAGTTTCTGCGGCAGGTCGAATGGGGAGATCTCGATTATCTGGTGCTCGATCTTCCACCCGGCACTGGCGACATCCAACTCACGATTGTGCAGACTGTCGCGCTCTCCGGAGCGATCATCGTAACCACACCTCAGGAAGTTGCTCTAATCGATGCGCGCAAAGCCGCAACCATGTTCGATAAGGTTAACGTGCCTGTGCTGGGCCTGATTGAAAACATGAGTTACTTCGTCTCTCCATCCGACAACAAACGCTACGACATTTTCGGGAGCGACGGCGGAGCGCGCGAAGCCAGGCGATTACGCGTTCCGTTGCTCGGCCAGATCCCAATCGATATCGCTACCCGCGAGGCGGGCGATCGCGGCATGCCGATCGTAGGCGAAGATCGACAGTCGTCCGTGACGGCTGAGTTCAAAAAGATTGCAGAAAATCTTCGCAAGACTTTGCCGTAGTGAACCATCCGCGACAATGAGCGCAAACGAGACTAAATAAATCGCGCGGTTCCTCCGTCGAATTCCGGCGACTTGATTTTGTTGACTAATTCCAAATTCTATGAAAGAAAAGGGAGAGATGCCGTCTTCGCAAGACGATCAATCTCAATTCGTTAAGAATTCCGTTCTCTACAAGGAATTCCTTGCGGAGCGCGCAGAAATTTTGAAGCACAAGTGGATTGAGAGCGAAAAAGCCGGCAAAGACATCGGTTTTGAAAAGGCGTTACTCGATTGGATCGTGAAACATCGCTCCAACTGGCGAGAGCGACGAAGGAAGGAGGCGCGCACCGAGAAGTCCGCCTCCTAATTTTTTTGTTCCTTTAAAGCGATTCCGTGAGGTCGCCAAGGAAACGCATGAAACAAGCAAAACAAAATTCACCTGACTTCGTCCCGATCATGGGTGCGGAGGCAATTCGCCGGGCGCTCCGGCGGATTGCGCACGAAATCATTGAACGGAACCCTCGGCTTGAAAAGGTAGTGCTCGCGGGAATTCCCTCACGTGGAATCGAGATCGCCCAACGCATCGCCGCTTTCATCCGCGAGATCGAAAAGATCGATATCGAGACCGGCGTTATCGACGTAGCGATGCACCGCGACGACGTCGGGACGCGTCCGGATTTGCCAGTCGTGCGCGCGTCGAAACTTCCGCTGCCACTGGAAGAACGAACCGTCATCATTGTCGATGACGTTCTCTATACTGGCCGCACTATTCGCGCAGCCATGGACGCGATCAATTCATTCGGGCGACCCGCCCGCATCCAGCTCGCAGCGTTGGTTGATCGCGGGCATCGCGAACTCCCGATTCGCCCTGATTACGTCGGAAAGAACCTGCCGACAGCAGGAAGCGAAAGGGTATGGGTACGGCTCGAACAAACTGATAGCGAACCCGACGAAGTTCGCCTGGAAAAACAATGACTACGCGCTGGACACGAAAAGATCTGCTCGGGCTGCGCGAACTTTCCGCCGACGAAATAAATTTCGTTCTTGAAACCGCCGACGCGTTCAAACAGGTCGGTGCACGCGAGATCAAAAAAGTTCCGGCGTTGCGTGGGAAAACGCTGGTAAATTTTTTTGTCGAACCGAGCACAAGAACCCGAACCTCGTTTGAGCTCGCGGCCTTTCGATTAAGCGCGGATGTGATCAATATCTCGGCGAGCATATCCAGTCTGACGAAGGGCGAAACGCTTAAGGACACGGCGCGCAATCTCGAGGCGTTGCATGCCGATATTCTTGTGCTGCGTCACAGCTCCGCGGGCGCTCCGCAGTTTCTTGCGCAACGGCTCAAAGCGAGCGTGATCAATGCCGGCGATGGCGCGCACGAACATCCAACGCAAGCGCTCCTCGATCTTTACACGATCCGCGAGAAAAGAGGGAAGATTGCCGGACTGCATGTCGCCATTATCGGCGATATCCTATTTAGCCGCGTCGCGCGCTCGAACATTTTCGGCCTGGTCAAGCTCGGTGCGCGCGTCACGCTGGTCGGACCGAGCACGCTGGTGCCGCGCGAGTTTGAAAAACTCGGCGTCGAGGTTT
Organism: Verrucomicrobiota bacterium; assembly: GCA_005887825.1. GTDB lineage: Bacteria > Verrucomicrobiota > Verrucomicrobiia > Chthoniobacterales > UBA10450 > Udaeobacter. Next base: position 6,552 of record VBQC01000149.1, read on the forward strand.
CGTACAAGATCGACAACGTCCTTCCCCATGCAGACGTGGTGAATCTCCTCCGCATCCAGCACGAACGTCAGCGCAAAGAATATTTTCCTGGAACCGGTGAATACACTCGATTCTTCGGCCTAACGAAACAGCGGGCGAAGCTTTTGAAACCCGATTGTCTGATCATGCACCCGGGACCGATCAACCGCGGCGTCGAGATCGACAGCAACGTCGCCGATGGCCTGCAAAGCGTCATTCTTGATCAAGTCACCAACGGTCTCGCCGTTCGTATGGCCGTTCTCTTTCTCTGCGGAGGAATTGCAACATGAGCGCGACCATCATTCGCAACGGCCGCGTGATCGATCCAGCGAATAAGCGGGATGAGGTGGCCGATCTTTTGATTGTCGATGGAAACGTCGCGCCGCTGTCTCAACTCTCAACTCTCGACTCTCAACCCGATGAGATTGATGCAAACGATCTCATCGTCTGCCCCGGCTTGATCGACATCCATGTACATCTGCGCGAGCCGGGGTTCGGCCATAAGGAAACGATTGAATCGGGCGCGCGCGCCGCGGCGGCTGGCGGATTTACGACGATTGTTTGCATGCCAAACACTTCGCCAGCAGCGGACAATTCGAGCACGATCGCGTGGATTAAGAATCGCGCAGCCGGCGCATGTGTGAATGTCCTGCCCACTGGAGCGATTTCAAAAGATCTCGCAGGCGAAGAACTCGCCCCGATCGGATCACTCGCGCAGGCAGGTGTCGTCGCGATCACGGACGACGGTCATTGTGTTCAAAATCACGAATTGATGCGGCGCGCCGTTGAGTACGCCCGCATGGTCGGCGTGCCCGTCCTGGATCACTGCCAGGATTACAATCTGGCCGGTAGCGGGGTGGTGAATGAGGGTTACTGGAGCACGCTGCTCGGATTGCCGGGCTGGCCCGCGGCGGGTGAAGAAGTCATTGTGATGCGCAATATTTTGCTCGCGGAACTTTGCGATAATCACATTCACTGCCAGCACGTAACGACTGCTGGAAGTGTGCGATTGCTTCGGCAAGCGCGGGCGCGCGGTGTCAAAATCAGTGGCGAAGTTTGTCCGCACCATATCGCTTTGACCGACGAAGCGATCCAAAGCTTCGACACGAACTACAAAATGAACCCACCGCTGCGGGCGCAGGCCGATGTCGATGCGTTGTTGGAAGGAATCTCCGACGGCACTTTGTCCATCCTCGTGTCCGATCATGCGCCCCATGCGGATTTCGAAAAGGAAGTCGAATTTGATGCCGCGCCTTTCGGCATTATCGGATTAGAAACGGAGCTCGGTTTATTCCTCGATCTGCTGCTGCACAAACACGCTAAGATCGACATCGTGCGTTTGATTGAGATGTACACGATCGAACCCGCGCGTTTGTTGAAGATTGATGCTGGCACGTTGTCAATCGGCGGGCCGGCCGATATGACACTCATCGGTCCCGATTTGGAATGGACGGTGAAGGTCGACAAGTTCGAATCGGCATCCCGCAATTCGCCCTTCGATGGCCGGAAACTGAAAGGCCGCGCAGTAAGGACAATCGTTGGCGGAAAGACAGTGTGGCGGGTGTAGCCGCGGTCGGTAATCGCGGCCCCTCATCAGCGATGCCAGCTACAGCTACCCGGTGTATCCGCCGTGGATGTAGCTCTCGAGGTGAGCGATCGTGGCGCTTTGGCAGGAGATCACCCATTTGACCAAATCGCCGATTGAAATCACGCCGACAACTTTATCGCCATCGAGCACGGGCAAATGGCGAATCCGTTTGTCGGTCATAAGATGCAGACATTTTTCGACCGGTTCACGCGGATGGGTGACGGTCAAATTGGCTGACATGATCTCCGCGACTTTGGTTTCGCGGGAACGTTTGCCGCGCAGCATAACTTTGCGTGTGTAGTCGCGTTCGGAAATCATTCCGATCAATTGCTCGCCCTCCATTACGAGCAGTGCGCCAACGTTTTTATTATCCATCATTTCGATCGCTTCGAAAACCATGGCGTCCGGCGAGATGGAAAAAACTTCACCGCTTTTGCGATTCAGGATCGCACCAATGGTGCCACTAACGTCCATATCATCCAGAAGATTTTAGTTACCGAAGCCGCAACAATTTAGAATAGGCCGAGACCGCACTGCGATGCAAAACAATTTTCGCGGTCCCAGCCATGTGCGTCATTGCAGAGGGCTGCATGGGCGGCAACGGCGGTGTCAGCGTCGCATGTTCGAATATCTCCGCGGCGCGAGTTTGGGCGGACGCTTTCCATTAAGAATGGCGCCCCCAACCGCGATGTATGGAAGCTCCTGTCGATCCACCGCGCAGCGCAGCATCAAGCCGCCACGACTCATGTCACCGCGTCCGATGAAGTCCACAGGAAACCGCAGCTGATCATGGAAATTTGTCAGTAGAACATCGACATATTTTCCTGTGGCAATGCTGCCGAGAAGAATGATCTCCGTCCGCGGCGGCAGGTTCTTTGCGAGACGCCGTGTGTCGCGCTCGAGCGGTGCTCGATAGCGCGGATCGTTCTTATGAATATCGACCGCGGCGAATTCGCGGAGGTCATCGAGACGAATTCGCGTCCTTGCATCGACAAGCCCGCGCGTCGGCGTAATAACAAATACGCCTGACATCCCTCTGAGAGGACGTGCAAACGCATTTGCGTAAGCCATTTTTCCGCGAAAATAAAGCCCGCTCAGAAAAGTAAACACCTCCGCGATTGGTACGCCTTTGGGGTCGCGCAATTTTCTCGCGAGATCGAATTCCGCTTGCTCGCTCAGAATCATCCGGGCTCGCTCGCCGCCGGCGTAAGCGGGCGAAAGAAGGAAAATCCGGCCGGCGACATTGTTTTCCATTCGTTGCAAGCTTCCGATCCACCAGTGGTCAGCGCAAGTGGCGTGCAAGATTACGAGTCAGTTAAGCGCTTTGCCAAAGTTCGAGACAGTCGAAAGACTTAGCCACGTTTGCTGGTCGACAAGCGGCATGGTCTGTTTCCGCTCTTGCTTTTTAGGTGCAGAAAAGAAAATAATGCACCGATGCATTGGGCCTGGCCATTCACAGCTTGCGTCGGTGACGACCGCGATGAAGAAATAAATTGCTCTTTTACGGGCGATGCGCGGCCCGATTTCTTGTGTGTCGGGGCGCAAAAAGGGGGAACGTCGTGGCTTTACCAACAACTCGCCTCACATCCCGATTTCTGGATGCCTCCTATAAAGGAACTGCATTATTTTGATAAATTGAGCAGGACTAAAGCGACTCCGCCGCGTCCCCGGGACGAGCGCGATCTCTGCTTTTTGGAGCGTATAAAAGATCTGAGCGCCGAATCGCATATCGCCCTGGAGAATTATGCACGGTTGTTTGAGCCCAAAGGGTCGCTCCTCTCTGGTGACATTTCGCCAACCTATTCGATGCTGAACGACGAGATCATTGAGCGGGTCGCCAGTTATTTCCCAAACTTAAAGGTAATCTTTCTGGCGCGTGATCCAGTTGATCGAGCCTGGTCGCAGTTATCCATGGGGGTACGCCTCGGAATGATTAGCCCGTTTGATGAGACTGATTCCGGCGAAGTGATTCGGAACTTGCTGAACCCAGGGGTGCTCTCGCTTTCGCATCCGAGCAAAATTGTCGCGCGATGGAAACGCTATGTTCATCCAGACCGGTTTCGCATTTATTTCTTTGATGACTTGGAAAGAAATCCCGCCGAACTGCGATGCTCTATCCTTCACTTCCTGGGTTGTGATCCGGAGAAGCCAAGCGGACGACTCAGAGCCGATCACAACAGCGACGCCAATAGGAAAAAGCTTCGACTGACCGACAAAGTCCGCTCCCGTGTAGCTCAGTTTTTCAGGGACGAACTGAAAGCATGCGCGGCGGAACTGGGCGGGCCAGCCAAAAAATGGCCGGCGCGATATGGCTTTTCATTGCTCTATTTCTTCGCCGGGCTGGCCGACAATCTTGATCTCTTTCTATGGTGTGACTGGGTCGCCTGAATCCTAGCCAACGGAAGCTGCGGCAAATAAAAGGACAATGATTTCCGCTCGATGCATGTCAGATCGACAATTGTTGTAGCCGGCTGTCGTTGACCCCGGCCTGTGCCACGATATCTCAATCAATCGCGGCCGGCAGTCGCGGCTACGGTTTGCGCCCTTGCCCGGGCGCGATTTGCCTGAAGTTCTGCCAAGTGTTTTTCCGACCACCGGCAAAGCGCGTGCAGCGGCTCGATCAAGGTCCGCCCCAGCTTTGTAAGCGAGTATTCCACTTTCGGCGGCACGACCGGATGCACTTTGCGTTGCACCAGGCCGTCGCGCTCGAGGGTGCGCAAGGTTTGGGTAAGCATTTTTTGCGAAATGCCGCCGATCTCGCGCTGTAGCGCGGCGTACCGCATCGTCCCGCGCGCGAGAATCTGGATGATGAGGGCGGTCCATTTGTCAGCAATTCGATCGAGCACGAGCCTGGAGGGGCACTGCGCATCCATGACGGAAGGCGACCCGGACGCTTTTTGCATGCCTTGTTGTAACCTCCGGCCGTCTCAGGTGCAAGCAGAGAGTAACCTTCTGAGAAATATGTATAGCCGACATCGATATGTAGTTGACGAGTGGTTTGGCCACCTCGAAATTTGTACCATGACAATGGTGAGTTTTCCAAATGAAGAGGTCGAGACGGTGGACTTTCTGTTAAGTGACGCTAACTCGGAAGCCAGCGCCCAGCGCAGTGCCGAAGCCGATTTTCGATGGAACGCTTCAAGCCGCGAAGCGGCGACAGTGCCGACTTCGGCCGGGAATGACGCGAAGCTGTTGGATGAATATTCGCGCGCGGTCGTAAGCGCGGTTGAGCGCGTCGCGCCTGCGGTGGTTAACATTGACATCAAGCAACAGCGAAACAGCCAGCGTGGTCCGCGTGAAGTCGATGGCAGCGGCTCCGGTTTCACCATCACACCGGACGGATTCATCCTAACCAACAGCCACGTCGTGCACAGCGCGACTCAAATTACAGTGAATTTATCAGACGGACGCGACTATCGCGCCCAACTCATCGGCGACGATCCCGAAACTGATCTCGCAGTGATTCGGATCGATGCGCCCCAGCTTGTTCATGTGCGCCTGGCGGATTCCGAAAGTTTGCGCGTCGGCCAAATAGCGATCGCGATTGGCAACCCGCTCGGCTTCCAGGCGAGCGTGACCGCGGGCGTGATCAGCGCGCTCGGTCGCTCGATGTATTCGCAGTCGGGTCGCTTGATCGACAACATCATTCAAACCGACGCCGCGCTGAATCCCGGCAATTCCGGTGGACCACTCGTTAACTCAGCCGGAGAAGTCATCGGCGTTAACACGGCGATGATCCGACCGGCCCAGGGCATCTGCTTTGCGATCGCGAGCAACACCGCCAGGCTTGTTGCAGGATGGCTGATTCGCGACGGAAGAATTCGGCGCAGCTACATCGGCGTTGCCGGCCAAAATGTGCCACTACACCGGCGCGTGATCCGATTTTATAATTTGAGGCTCGAAACCGGAGTGCTCGTTGTATCGGTGGAAAAGGACAGCCCGGCAAGAAGCGCAGGTCTGCGGGAGGGCGACATCATCGTCGGTTTCAATGAGCGACCGATCGCCACGATTCACGACTTGCACAAGATGCTGGTCAGTGAGCAAATCGGCATTCCCGCGAAGCTGGTGATCATTCGGCACACGGAAAAACTGGAATTGTCCATCTTGCCAGCTGAATCGAAGTCACCAAGGTAGCGGCGAGCCTTTTGGTCCGCCAATCGGACGGACTCGTGTCGCCGCGGCGACCGAGCTTGCGAATTCAGGGCGCAACCAACACGGTTACGCTACCTTTATTTGATGAAGATTCTTGTCGTTGGCAGCGGCGGCCGCGAACACGCGCTCGCATGGAAACTGAAGCAATCTCCGGATGCGGAGCGCATTTTCTGCACGCCGGGAAACGCCGGCACTGCCGAAATCGGTGAGAACGTCGCGATTTCCGCAGGTGATCTCCGGGCACTCGTTCGGTTCGCTAAAGAAAATCGTGTCGATCTAACAGTGATCGGCCCGGACGACCCGCTCGCCGCCGGAGTTGTCGATCTTTTTGCCATGGAAGATCTGCCCATCTTCGGGCCGACCAAGGCTGCCGCACGGCTCGAGTCGTCAAAGATCTTTGCCAAAGAACTGATGCGCGAAAACGGCATTCCGACCGCAGAAGCGGGGACGTTTGAACGGAGCGATGACGCGCTTCGGTTTTGCGACCGGGTGCGATTTCCGATTGTCATTAAGGCCGACGGGCTTGCGCTCGGTAAGGGCGTGATCATTGCGCCCGATCCCGCGGTCGCAAGATCGATAATCGACGAGATGATGAACCAGGGCCGATTCGGTGAGGCCGGCCGCCGCGTAGTGGTCGAGGAATTCTTGCGCGGAACGGAATGTTCGCTGCACGCGCTGGTAGACGGCACGCGCTATCGATTGCTACAGACCGCGCGCGATCACAAGCGCGCGTTGGACGGCGACGCCGGACCGAACACCGGCGGAATGGGAGCGTTCAGTCCGGCAAACAACTGGAGTGCTGAGTTGGAAGATCAATTTCACAAAAAAATCATGCGACCCCTCCTCCGCGGCTTGCAGGAAAAGAAGATTACATTTCGCGGTTTACTTTATCCCGGTCTGATGATCGGCGCCGATGGGGCGCGGGTGCTCGAATTTAATTGCCGCTTCGGCGACCCGGAAACGCAGGCAATTTTGCCCCGAATGAAATCCGATTTGTTGCCGTTACTGGAGTCGACGATCGACGGCAGGATCGAGGGCTGCCGAATCGAGTGGGATCAGCGGCCGTCGGTCACGGTTGTGCTCGCCTCGGGCGGTTACCCAGACAAATACGAAACCGGCAAACCCATTTCGGGACTTAGCGAAGCGGCGAAACTCGGTGACGTACAAATTTTCCATGCCGGAACCAGGCGCGCGAATGGCGGGATTGTGACTGCCGGCGGTCGGGTTCTCGCGGTTACCGCTCTCGGATCAACCATCCAAGCCGCGCGCGCGCGCGCATATGATGCGGTCACTCGCATTCACTTCGAGGAGTGTCATTACCGGCGCGATATTGCTCTTGCGGCAACCACGAATGAACGCGAATTCATAAAAACTACTTCCCCCTGATGTCCATTTAACCGCGATTGCCCAGCACGGCTTGAGTTGTCGATTGCCGATCACGCTGCTGTAGTCCGGCAGCTGCCGGATGATCCCGGCTTGGGTATAACATCATCTGGTCAGGGCGAGAGGGTACGATCCCGTGCTACAGCGAAAATAGACGGCGTCCTGTGGAGCAAGATTGAGATTGTGCGGCAAGCCGCCAATAGCAATCATCGCCGCTGAATCCGCATGGCCACCGAAATTCCGATTCACCAACCTCCGGAATCAGTGGAGTCAGCTTTGACCGCGTCTTCAGAGCGTGCGGATGAGATCTTTCTCGAAGGGCCGCGTTCACGTTTAGCCGAATTTCTCACCCTCTTGCGAGTGATGCGCGATTTCCTGCGCGGTTTTCGGGTACTGCATTTC
>VBQC01000217.1 GCA_005887825.1 Verrucomicrobiota bacterium
CATCGAGGAGATCGCCGATGGTGTTAAAGGATTCTCTGTCGGCGATCGCGTGGGTATTCCATGGCTCGGCTGGACGGATGGAGAGTGCGCTTATTGTCGATCCAACCGCGAGAATCTATGTGATCGAGCGCGTTTTACGGGCTACACGATCGACGGCGGCTACGCGGAGTTTACCGTCGCCGATGCGCGATTTTGTTTCCATCTTCCTGACCGCTACGACGATGTTGAGGTCGCACCGTTGCTTTGCGCTGGGCTGATCGGTTATCGCTCCTATCGAAAGACCGAGGAAGCACGCCGGCTCGGCATTTACGGTTTCGGCAACGCCGGGCGCTTGATCGTGCAGATTGCGCTTTACCAAGGTCGGGAAATTTTCGCGTTCACTCGACCGGGCGACTCGACATCACAGCAAGCAGCGAGAAAGTTGGGCGCGAAGTGGGCCGGTGGGTCCGATGAAATGCCGCCGGAAAAACTCGATGCGGCAATTATTTTTGCATCGGTCGGCGCGCTCGTTCCCGTAGCACTGCGGGCACTCGCGAAGGGCGGCATTGCGGTTTGCGGCGGAATTCACATGAGCGATATCCCATCGTTTCCGTATGCCGATCTTTGGGGCGAGCGCGCGATCACTTCAGTGGCAAACCTAACCCGGCGCGATGGCGAAGAATTTTTCGATATCGCGCCACGTGTTCCAGTTAAAACGGAGACGGAAACATTCCCCTTGGAACAAGCCAATACCGCGCTTGATCGATTTCGCTCCGGCCAGCTGAAAGGCACCGCCGTGCTGATAATCGATACAACTGTGCGCTGACTCTCAAGAGAACCACGAATAACGCGGATATACGGAACAGAGACTTGTTCGCCCACTAAAGACGCGGAAAGACACGAAAATCCGAGAGCAACCATTCAAGTATTTGCGGGCATCCTCCTCCCTATTCGTGCTATCCGTGTTATCCGTGGTCAGTTCTTAGGTCTTACGGATTGTTCACTGCCACTTTCCGCGCGGGCTTAGTCGTCTCAATCTGGGCGGTCACCTTCTGAAGACTCGATGCCATGGCTTCGATTTGATTTTCCTCCTCCGCGAGCCTGGACTGAAAGCTCTTCTGCTGCTGCGCGATGGTTGACTGAAAATCTTTGCGCTGCTGCGTGACCGCAGCTTCCAATTTCTCTACCTTGCCGTGCTCTTTCAGGAACTCATTGAGCAACATCACATTCACCGCTTCGTAACGGACGGTGTAGATGTCGCCCTTGGCGTCATGGGTCACCAAGTCCGGATTCACCTTCGCTACCTCCTCAGCGACGAGGCCGAACTGCGGGATACCCAGCTTGTCCAGCTCCGGCTTGTAATGGAAGGTGACGGGCCGCAGGGCCAGGAGCGCCTCACTGGCAGCGGCCATATCAGCGATGTCGGTTTTGAAACGGCGCGCGGAAAGAAACACGCCCAGCTTGCCGTCATTATCCACGTAACACGTGCTTCCACCCGCCCCGACTGTTTGACCCGCGATGCCGGCGATGTAGGTGGTTGTCTGGACACCCGTGGCCCCGATACGGATGGTAGCGCTCTCTCCGGCGACTCCTGGGTGGCCGATGTCAATGTTATGATCGCCGGTGGTAAGAAGGGTGCCAGCCTGCAAACCGATGGCGATGTTGGCACTACCGCTCGTGTTGGAGAAGAGCGCGTCGTCACCGACGGCGGTATTTAAAAAGCCGGTGGTGTTGCTCCCGAGCGCGGCCGCACCGAAGGCACTGTTGGCCGACCCGATGGTGTTGTTAAAGAGGGCGAACACTCCGGTGGCCGTGTTGGCCACTCCCGTGGTGTCGTGGTAGAGGGCAGCATAACCAGTGGCTGTGTTGTCGTCGGCATCCGCGTTGCGATAGAGCGCAGCATATCCGTTGGCGGTGTTGTGGGTGCCGCTAATGTTGTTCGCGAGCGAATAAGCGCCAGTGGCACTATTGAAGAACCCGCTGGTATTGGCAAAGAGCGAATACACGCCAGTGGCGGTGTTGAAGCCGCCATTGATATCGTTATTCAAGGCTCGAAGACCCGTCGCCGTATTTTGGTTGCCCGAAGTGAGGTGGTTAAGTGCCTCGAAACCAGTGCCCGTGTTCCAGACCCCAGTGGTACGGCTGGCGAGCACCCCGATACCTTCCCCATTATTGGAGCCGGGTATGCTACCTTCCGTGTCGGGACCCACCGCTTGCGCCATCGGCGCAAGCCCAAAGCAGACAAGCAGGAGCGGAATGAGAAATCCCGCGCTGACGGAACCCTCTGGTTTTCTAACAGGCCGAATTGTTGTTTTGAACTGAGTTAATAGTTTCATAGGACTTTTTCTACAGCTTCCTTATGCCACGCGGCAAGCACTTCCGCTTCGCGTTCAGGTGTAAGACCTGCGCGTAACTTCGATTGTCGGTCATGCGGCTGTGATCTGAACCAGGTGAGAGTGTCGCGAGCCGTCTCTGCTAGCGGGCGGAACGTCAAGCCTTTCGCTAGCGCGCGATCGATTTTCGTTCGCGCCAGTCCAAGCTCGTCGCCCGCCCAGACGGGCATGTCCGACCACGCTTCCACCTTTTGTTGCGCGAGAAAATTGGCCGGTACCCAGGTAAATTCCGCATTTGAGTTAAGTGCACCTTTGATCTCATCAAACAGTTTGCCGATTCCAAGCGGCTTTGAGGGTCCCGTCGCGTTATAAATTCCCGTGTGCCGATTCTCCGCCATGCGAATGGTCCATTCAGCGAGATCGCGTGCGTCAATGAATTGAACTGGATCGCCTGGATTACCGGGCGCGAGGACTTCTCCGCCGCGGTCGATTCGCACCGGCCAGTATGTAAAGCGATCAGTCTCGTCGCGCGGCCCGACGATTAGACCCGGGCGAATAATCAGTGTCTTGCCGGGAAACCATTTCTCCGCTTCTTTCTCGGAGAGCGCTTTGAGCGGGCCGTACGTTTTGTAGCCGGACGCTTTCATTGCCTCAAGCGTCTCTTTGTACGGATCGGCGCCCTCATATTTCGCGAGCGGTGCGGTTTCATCGACACCTTTGCTCGTGTCGGCATAAACCGAGATCGTCGAAATAAAGACGTAACGCTGGACATTTCCTTTGAGGACTTGGGCAGCGTCGCGTACCCACGCCGGCAGTGTCGTCGGGTTGTCGATGGCGACATCCCATTTGCGTCCTTTCAGCGCATCCAATTGGCCGTTGCGGTCGCCAATCAATTGTTCGACTTCGTTCGGCAGTTCGCCTGGGTGCGTCTTCCCGCGATTGAATGTCGTGACTTTGTGTCCGCGACTGAGCGCGTAACGAACTTGATAAGGCCCTGTGAATCCGGTGCCGCCGAGGATGAGAATACGAAGAGGTTTCACCGGTTCCTCTGCGAATACTATTGTCGATCTAGTTGCGAAACCAAGCGCACCGCCAGCAGCAGCGGAGAGCTTGATAAAATGGCGGCGGGTCGTTTTCATGTGACACGCTAACCTTTCTTGTCATTCCGAGCCAAAGTCTTGCCCTAAGCGAAGCCGAATGGGAATCTCTTCCTGCTATCCATTTAAAATATGAGAGATGTCTCGACTTCGCTCGACATGACAAGAGAAAAAGTCCAATCGATGACTCGCCGTGAAGCCACGCGGTTGGTTACAGCGGGCGCGGCTGGTTTGGTTCTACCGATCGGTGCGTCGCGCCTGCGCGCGGCAACCGAATCATCAACGATGTTGACGCGCGCGATTCCTTCGTCTGGCGAGAAACTGCCCGTGATCGGCCTGGGAACGTGGCGAACATTCGATGTCGATCTTACAGCGGATAGCCGGCGGCAGCTTGAAAATGTTCTTTCGCTTTTTGTGAAGCTTGGCGGCCGGGTAATTGACTCGTCGCCCATGTACGGTCACGCCGAAGACGTAATTGGAGATCTCACGGCTACGCTCGGAATTCGGGACAAGCTTTTTGTCGCAACAAAGGTTTGGACCCGGGGCAAAGAGAACGGAATTCGCTCGATGGAACGCTCCATGGTGCGATTGCGAACAAAACAAATCGACCTGATACAGGTTCACAATCTTCTCGATGTCCATATACATCTTGAGACGTTGCGTGAATGGAAAGAGCAGGGACGCATTCGCTACATCGGAATCACTCATTACGAGTCCGGGGCATTCGGTGAAGTGGAAAAAATCATGCGCAACGAAAAGCTCGATTTTGTGCAGATCAACTATTCGCTGATGGAACGTGACGCCGAAGAACGCGTCCTCCCGCTTGCCCAGGAACGCGGCATCGGAGTGATCGTCAATCGACCATTCGGAGGAGGCGACCTCTTCAGCCGCGCGCGCTCAAAGCCATTGCCGGAGTGGGCCGCTGAGTTTGAGTGCCGGTCCTGGGCCCAGTTTTTTCTCAAGTGGATCGTGGGGCATCCTGCGGTGACCTGCGCCATTCCAGCGACGGACAAACCGCGCCACCTTGAAGATAACATGCAG
>VBQC01000218.1 GCA_005887825.1 Verrucomicrobiota bacterium
TGAATTCCACATTCTCTGGCCAAATCCAGGTGACGAACTTGTCTGGCCGAAACTGAGAAGTGCTTCTGTCCGTTTGCGCAGCGTTTCGCTGTCGGTATTACGAGTAAACTCGCGCCGGTCCGCCGCAATTTCGGACAACGAAAGATCCATCGCGCGAACAACTTCTCGCTCTTCGGGACTCAATTTCTTGCGCACTTCGTTACTCACCGCACGCTTTTGAAATTGCGAGACGATCTCGGCCAAAGCCTCCCCATTCGCTGCTCCAAACAAATCGAGAAGCCGCTGAAATCTCAGGTGTAATGGTATCGTGACAAGATCGAAATCTGCAGGAGGCGCGACCTGGTCGGGCGGCATTCTCACTTCATCGGATAGTGCTACTGAGTGCCAAACATCCGCCGGTTGATAATATCCAATCTCGACGTGGTAGGAGCCGCTCGGTCGCGGAACTGCGATGTAGCAATAACCAGCCATCGGTTCGACGGCCACATTCTTTTCCTCGACCTCGTCTGCGCGACACACCCGAAGATGAACCTGTCGATCGACCGGGACCGTTTTCGCAAAAACCGTCAGCCAATCGACGCTCCAGCAGGTGAAGATTGTGCATGGATCACGCGCGATCGCGAATAACATTGGCACCCCTTGAACCCGCGGAAGCCCGACATTATCGAACTCGGCGGCATCTCTCCCCTCCTCGCTATCCTGGGGGACCATCGGTCCACTCGAAATGCGAAAACCATCTGCGAAGTTGGATTTCTCCGGGTGCCGTGTGGAATTTTCTCTCGGCATGGCGATCTAATTAGCAACTTGGCGCAAATCGGACAAAGACAAAGTGAATCTTGGCGGTTGAAACAAAGTTCAACACGAACAAACACAATCATCAGATAGTTTGGCGTTTCATCGAACTAAAGATATCGCATAGCTGGTCACGAACCTGGTGAAACCGTACATCATCGTAAATCCAATTGCAGGATCGATTGTCGATTTAAATCTTCGGTTAAGACAGCTTCGCCCACTCAATGCCAGGGAGGTGCGTGTGACTCAGCGCGCAGGCGAAGCAGAAACTTTGGCGCGGGAGGCGGCCCGCGCTGGATGCGATTACGTTGTCGCAGCGGGCGGCGATGGCACATTGAACGAAGTCATCAACGGAATTGCAACGCCAAGTCCGCCGCGCGGCGTCTGCGTGGGAATTGTGCCGCTCGGCACTGCAAATGATTTTGCGCGGTCGATAGGAATGATGGGAGACGTCGACACCACCATCGATATCATGCAGACGAAAACAACCGCGCGGATCGATCTCGTTCGGATGACTAGTGAACGCACGCGCTACTTCGTGAATACTTCAGCCGGCGGCTTCAGCGGTGTTGTTAATGAGAAGTTGACCCCGGAAATCAAATTAAACTGGGGCCCGCTTGCCTATCTCCGAAGCGCTGCTGCGGCCCTGCCGCAGTTGCACGCCTATCGTACGACGGTGACTTTCGATGACGCAGAAAGCCTGGTGATCGACCTTTACAATGTCATCGTTGCAAATGGACAATTCGTTGCCGGGGGACTACCGATCGCACCTCAAGCAGATCCTAGCGACGGATTGCTCGATGCTGTCCTGATACCTAAACGGTCAGCAGCAGAAATGGCGTTGCTGGCCGCGGAGATGCTTTTGGGCAAGCATCTCTCCAGCGATGCCGTTATTTTTCGGCGTGCAAAAAAGATCTCGGTTCAATCGCAACCGGGGATGTGGTTCAATGCCGACGGGGAACTGGTCGGAAATGAGCCGATTGTCTTCCAAGTTCTTCCTGGCGCGTTAGACTTTGTCATTAACAAGCGATGAAGACGAAAATCATCGGTATGAATGAACTGGCTGAGCGCGCAAAGGAGTTGCGTGCTGCCGGAAAAAAACTTGTCGCCACGAACGGCTGTTTTGATTTGCTGCACGTCGGGCATGTGCGGTATTTGCAAACTGCGCGTGCTCTCGGTGATGGGCTGGCTGTCGGCTTGAACGGAGACCGTTCAGTCAGCGAACTGAAAGGAATCGGGCGTCCGATTAACAACGAGCAAGACCGAGCAGAGGTGCTTGCGGCACTGGAGTGCGTCGACCTCGTCACGATTTTCCCGGAGATTCGGGCGACTCAATTCATCTCCGCAAGTATGCCCGCCGTTTATGTCAAAGGGGGCGATTACAGCTCCGAAACATTAAACGCGGAGGAGCGCGCAATTCTGCAAAAAATCGGCGCGGAAATTCGCATTATTCCATTTGAGAAAGGCTACTCTACATCGCGTTTGCTCGAGAAACTTCGAAAGGCCGGAAGATGAGATTGGTTCGGCTTGGCATTCTTGGTTCAGGAAAAGGAACGAACTGCCGCGCGATTCTCGAAAGTATTAGAAGCAGCGCCCTGGCGGCTGAAGTCCGCGTCGTAATCTCAGACGTATTCGATGCGCCGATCCTCGACATCGCGCGGGAATTTTCGATCCCAAACGCTTATCTGCCGCCGGGCCAATTCCGCACTCGATTGGAACCGCAAGCTGAGAGCGATCTTGTGCGACTGCTTCGCGACGCCAGTGTTGAACTTGTAGTTCTCGCTGGGTTCATGCGCGTTCTCAAGTCGCCGATGTTAGATGCATTTCCCCGCTGCATTGTAAATATTCATCCATCGCTGCTGCCGAAATTTCCTGGCCTTGAAGCATGGAAACAAGCGCTCGTCGCCGGCGAAAAAGTGAGCGGTTGCACCGTCCACTACGTGGATGAAAAAATCGATCACGGCGATATCATCGTGCGACGCGAAGTCCCGATCTTGCCTAACGACACTCCTGAAAGCCTCCATGCTCGCATTCAAATTGCGGAGCACGAGTTGTATCCGACCGTGATCGGCCAGATCTGCCGGCAATTCTCCACTGCTTAAATCTGCTCCGCCTTCTGGTCGCGCTCGAGAAGGTCCTGCATCGCCTGGACCGGTGGTTTTCCCTCGTATAGCAACGCGTAAACCTCATCGGTAATCGGGGTGTCGATGTTGATTTTTCGTGCGCACTCGTAAGCGCTTTTCGCCGTCGGAATTCCTTCCGCCACCATTCGCATTGCGGACGTGATTTGCTGGAGCGTTTGGCCGCGACCGAGATGCTCTCCAACGCGCCGATTACGACTGTGCCTGCTGAAGCAGGTCGCAATCAAATCGCCTACGCCGCTCAAGCCGTAGAATGTCCTGAAATTTCCGCCCATCGCGCTTCCGAGGCGAACCAGCTCGGCAAGTGAACGAGTGAGTAATGCCGCCTTGGTGTTGTCGCCCAAGCCAAGCCCGTCGCTCGCGCCGGCCGCGACCGCGAAGACATTTTTCAACGCGCCGCCCAGCTCGACGCTGGTAACGTCGTCACTGGTGTATACTCGAAACCGCGAACTCCCGAGAAAACCTTGCAGATCTGCGGCGCATTCAGGGTCCCGACAGGCTATTACTGTCGCGGTCGGCATATTGCGCATTACTTCCGCGGCGAGATTTGGTCCCGATAACACCGCTAGTGTATGCTCTGGAAAAATCTCACCAAGAATTTCGCTCATGCGCATCCCAGTGCCGTGCTCGATTCCTTTCGTACAACTGAGCAACGCAGCTCGACCTTCGCTCAGCGCTCCTTGTAAACGCATTGCAATTGTGCGTAAGACAGTCGATGGCGTAACAAAAACGATCAGGTCCGCGTCGGCACAGTCACGCAGCTCGGACGTGACGCGAACCGACTCGGGTAGCCTGAGTCCTGGCATGTAATCGCTGTTCTCGCGTGTTTTTTGAATCCGCTCGGCCCTCGCGGGATTGTTGCTCCAAAGAGAAATTTGTCGCCCGTCTTTCGCCCACAACCAAGCCAAAGCTGTTCCCCAACTGCCTGCTCCCAGGATTGCTGTCTTGTCGATCTTCATTTCCGTTTTTGAAAACGTGGCTCGGTACCGCGCATGAGACCGACAAAATTTGAGCGATGTCGCAAAACCACAACGGCGGCGAGACAAATCGAGGAGTAGAACAGTCCTTTCCTGTGCGTTTGATTTAGCGACGTCATGACAAAAATGATGATTGGCAACGCCACCGCAGCTGTGATCGACGCCACCGAGACGTAACGCGTCAACTTGAAAGTGACGAACCAAATCAGAGCGCCAACTAGCGCCGCAAGCGGCATTAACCCGAAAAGTGCCCCGGCTGAAGTGGCAACGCCTTTGCCTCCCTTAAACCGCAGCCATACCGGAAACGAATGCCCGATCACCGAGGA
>VBQC01000209.1 GCA_005887825.1 Verrucomicrobiota bacterium
GGAACAGGAATAGAACTGCCAGAATGCTGATAAATATCTGTTTTGGTTTCATGATGTTTATTGTCTCCTTAATTGAATTTTCCAAACATGTACAAAACGAAATTTCGGCAAAGGTTATGCCGAAAGCGCAAAATGTTACCGCGGATTTTGCGGACGAAATGAAGCTCAGCAAAGCGACGGTCAGCCGATTCGCTAAGCAAATGATCAAGGCCGGCAAAATCATAAAGAAGAGCGTTAGCCTATGTCGTGCCAAACTATCAGCCGACGTCGACGGTGCTGAACGTGCGGCGCGGACAAACGTACGTATTCACGGCAACACGGCAGAACACGGATAGTGTTGTTCTTGTTCCATCAGCCCTGCCTCCAGGGCAGCCGCACTAGGTTGAATAGCAGCCGCTGAGGCGAACAGTTTTTGAGGCTGGTGCCCTAGTGAGGAACATGGACTGAGAATCCACGTGTCGGCGGTTCGATTCCGCCCCAAGCCAGTCCCTCATTACGAGGGGCTTATGCAATAACGTAGCAAAAAACGTAGCACAAAATGCTGCTGCGTTGCCCTTCCTTGTCTAGAACGTCATAACTGCATAACCGGCTCTCAGAGACGTTCTGCATTCGCTTTTGAACCGATGGTTAGACTTAGGAGGGTGAGCGTCTGTCGGCCTTTACTTCCAGATCATTGGCAGTAGCTTCGCGAGGCCGTCTTGGTGACGAATGTAGTGCTCGACGGCGGCTCGGGTCTGTTCGGCAGTTGATCCCCAGAGGGCTACGTGGGGTCCGTTTGCGAAGACGCCGAAGAATTTCCCCTTGCTCCACGGCTGATGGCCTTGAGCTGCTGCCTCACTGATGAAGCGCTCCGTTAGGGGGGGTTCTTCCCGCCAATGGCGACGGTCGCGCATCTCTGTAGGGTAGGGTCGGTTTGCCAAGAATCGTTGCTGACAATAACCGCTCTCCGAAATCTGTTGTGGCCGCCACGAAAGTCGATCTCATCACGCATGAGACCGGCCGTGGGGCGATCTAGGAGGTCTGGCACTAGACCGGTACCAGGCACGATAACCACAGTCTCGGTCGAGACTATAGCTTCGCGGCGAAATGTCTTATCGAGGAACTGCATATCGCGGTCGTAATAAGGATTGATTAGGTTGAGACCGCGGCTGAATAGCAGGCTGTCTGAAAGGTGCTGAATCGCAGCTTCATGGGTATGGATGAACCCTCTGTTCTGGTCTTCAACCTGTTGCATCAAGTTCGGAGGGAAGAATTCCACCGCAATGCCGGCTTGCCTGAGGCGGCGGACTCCTCTGCCGCAAATGAGTTGATTAGGATCGAGCGTCCCAATTACTACACGGGCTATCTTGCGGTGGTATAGACGCTCTGCACACGGTATCTTGTCTGGATCGTTTCGGGTTGAGCACGGCTCAAGGGTGGTATACATAGTAGCGCCAGCGACAGGGTCCTCGCGAACTTTTTTCTCAAGAACTGTGTACTCGGCATGATCTCCTTTTCCATTCTCACCGCGGAACCCCGTTCCCAATACCTTACCGTTTAAAACTAGGACAGCCCCCACTTTTGGGTGTGTGCGGTCGTCTTCGGCGCGCGATCTGGCAGCAACCTCAATTGCCCTCTTCATGTATTGGATATCATCGTCTGTCAGCGGTTCCCTCCTCGCTGTATGTGTCACAGTAACGCGGGATATAGGTGGTCGCTAGTGTTGTGGCTCCGCCTCTTTGGGCGGCCTAACTATCTTTCTGCCTCGTCCCACGGGAAGCGCCCGCAAAGGGCTGCATCAAAAACATTGCTTGCTCCCGTCCGGCGTAGCAACCTCGAACCCGTTCTGGTCTCGCAGAAGTCACGCTGTTTTTTTGCTCGGCTACAACGTTCGGAGATAAACGGCGGCATGAGGAGAGCTGTCCCCCTCTAGCCGCGCGGCAATGAGCGGTCGCCGAAGGCGAGAAAGACGTTCTGTCTAGCATTCCGGGGCGTCGGGCCTAAGATCAGAGATTCTTCGCTTCGCTCAGAATGACATGTATGAGATGGTTTGTACCCGTTCCAAGCGAATGAAGTACGATTGGAGAGAGGCGGGTGAGGAATGGTCGGCGCCGTGGGGCAGTTCCGCGGCACAATGGACCGGCACAATTTTTCCGCGCATTCGCGATTGTTTGCCGGTCGGCACGATTTTGGAAATTGCACCCGGATTCGGGCGGTGGACTTACTACCTCAAAGATTATTGCGAACAGCTGTGGATTGTCGATCGCTCCACTGAATGTATCGAAGCGTGTCTCCGGCGTTTCGCTGCTGAGTCGCGCGTGCGCTGCTACCTAAATGACGGCCGCTCGTTGTCGATGATTCCCGATGATTCCGTCGATTTCATCTTCAGTTTCGATTCATTCGTGCATACAAATCGCGACGTGGTGGAAGCGTATCTGCGCGGACTGGGAACAAAGTTGAAAATAGGTGGGAAAGGTTTCATTCATCATTCAAATTTCGGTGAATACGTTAACTCTCCACGCGAACGGATTCCCGCGCTTTTCGCTAAACCGTTGATCAAGGCAAAGATCCTCGATTGGGCGCATCATCGAAACCCCAGCATGAGTGCCGAGTTATTTCGTGTTTTGTGCAAACAACACGGCCTACATTGTATCAGTCAGGAGCTCGTGAACTGGCGCGGAAGGCGGCTGATCGATTGCTTGTCACTGTTCGAGCGGAGCGATTCAGCGCTGCAGAATGCGACAAAGGTGGTCCGAAATCCAAATTTCATGCGCGAGGCGGCGCGAATTCGTGGGCGGTCGCAGACCCGAGCCTAGAGCAATTTCGCAAGTATTGTAGCCACCGGCCTGTGGCGGGTTCATCTCGGCGCTGCTCTTCACACGGATAGGCAACGGCCCACCGAGCCGTGGCTACAGCGGACTTTGTGGAACCGCAGAGAATTGATGTTAAGGCTATTGCGTAATCCGTTTGGTTTGTTCAACATCGCGGGATGCCTGAAGTTCAAGCCCCGCCCCCGCTACCAAAATCGCAGCCGTCGTTTGGGCGGCGCCACAGCACTATCATCAAATTGCTTGGAGTCGGCGCGCTCGTGTTGGTGTTGC
>VBQC01000210.1 GCA_005887825.1 Verrucomicrobiota bacterium
ATATCACACGCGCGGGGTAGATTAAAAAGTGTAGAGGCGCGTGTCCTCACGCGCAGGACCCGACAATTGCGGATGAGATCCCAAAATCCTTCGAGAGTAGCGGCCGCCTCTAGATCTGTAGTAGATCCATCTGCGCGTTTTCCGGCGTCGTCTCGGCGAAACGGACGCCAACGCCGATGAGACGGACAGGTTTCCCAGTGCGAGCAAATGCTTCAACGAGCAGGGAGCGGAAATCTTGTAATGTAGGCGCAAGGCCGGCGCGCTCGGCAGTTGTGCGCGTGAAATCGTTGAACTTTAGTTTTACGAAAATCTTTATGACAGAACGTGTCGCCTCCTTTTGGGCGAGATCGCCCATCAATTCCTGAAACAGATCCTCCAGTCTCTCTTCGCATTGCTCGACGGTCCTTAGATCGACAGCGAACGTTTCTTCGGTGCTGAGCGATTTGCGCGGACGATCCGGCTCGACCGGCCGATGATCGATGCCCCGGCAAAGGTCGTAGAGATCGAGACCAAACTTGCCGAAAAGATCGACAAGCTCCGGACGCGAGAAGCGCTGCAACTCGCCGCAGGTTTTAGCGCCGAGCTCTTCCAGTTTTCGCTCCGTTTTCTCGCCGATTCCCCAGACTTTGCGGACTGGCAAGTTCTCCATGAATTCCGGCACTTGTTCCGACGTGACCTCAAATTGGCCATTCGGCTTGTTTATTTCGCTCGCGATTTTCGCGATCAATTTGTTGGGACCAATTCCTGCCGACGATGTGAGCTTCGTTTTCCGAAAAATCGTGCCGCGGATCACTGTTGCCAACGGCCCCGGTGCGCCGGGATGCTCGGTGACATCAAGGTACGCTTCGTCGAGCGAGAGGGGTTCAATCAGCGATGTAAACCGATGCAGGATTCCACGAATAACTGCGGCTTCGCGCCGATAAACATCGAAGCGCGTCGGCATTACGATCAGGCTCGGGCAACGTTGCAACGCCATGAACGTCGGCATGGCGGAGCGCACACCGAACTTGCGCGCTTCGTAATTGCACGTCGTCAAAACGCCGCGCCGATCCCGCGCTCCGCCCACGCCAACCGGCTTGCCACGCAATGAGGGACGATCGCGAACCTCGATCGCGGCGTAGAAGCAATCCATATCCAAATGGATGATGCCGCGCAGCTTTGGATCTTTTTCCATCAATCAAATGTACCTCCAATCGTCGCGCTATCATCTTTGACCGACGATGCGGGATTGCATTTTGGCGCGACTTGCATCATGCATTCGTCAAATCGCTTTTTTCGGGCTTTGCAAATTACGCTTCTCTTTAGATATTGAAGCGGTAACTTTTTCCTGAATGGACGCTTCCACTTCTCTCGAAACGCATCACCATCCCGGCGCGCACGGCGCTGAACACGAGCATCACGAGCTCGGATGGTGGCGAAAATATATTTTCTCCACCGATCATAAAGTCATCGGCATCCAGTACGGGCTTTGCGGGCTGGTCTTTTTGTTCTTCGGCTTCTGCTTGATGATGCTGATGCGCTGGCAATTGGCCTATCCGGGTCAGGCTCTGCCCGTGATCGGTAAGCTGCTCCCATACATTTTCGGGCCGGGCACGATGCCGGACGGCAAGATGGCGCCTGACTTCTACAACTCGCTGGGCGCGATGCACGGCACGATCATGATTTTTCTCGGAATCGTGCCTGTGGCGTTCGCCGCTTTCGGAAACTTTGTCGTGCCGCTGCAAATCGGCGCGCCGGACATGACCTTTCCGAAGGTCAATGCCGCCAGTTTCTGGGCGTTCGCGGTCGGAGGAGTAATCATGCTGACGAGTTTCTTTGTCCCTGGCGGGGCGGCTAAAAGCGGCTGGACTTCTTACACGCCTCTCGCCGATATCGCAGATAAAGGGCCCAACTATCACGTGATCTTCAGCGGCCAGACGCTTTGGCTTCTGGGCTTCATTTTTCTGATCACGTCGTCATTGCTCGGTGCCGTCAACTTCATCACCACCATCATTCAATTGCGCGCGAAGGGGCTGACCTGGATGCGGTTGCCTTTTTTCGTGTGGGCGCAATTTGTCACCGCGTTTTTGTTGCTGCTGGCGTTCCCGCCGCTTGAGGCTGCGATCGTTATGCAGTTCATGGATCGAGTAGCGGCGACGAGCTTCTTCTTGCCAAGTGGACTCGTCGTGAACGGCGCGGCAGTGAGCGTCAGTGGCGGCGGCAATCCGCTTTTGTGGCAGCATCTCTTTTGGTTTCTGGGACATCCGGAAGTTTATGTGCTCATTCTTCCGGCCATGGGCATCGTCGCCGAAATCCTGGCTAACAATTCGCGCAAGCCGCTGTGGGGTTACAAATCGCTCGTTTTTTCCGTGCTCGTGATCGGCTTTTTGTCGTTCGTCGTCTGGGCGCATCACATGTGGCTCACCGGAATGGGTACAGCGGTAAGCGCGTTTTTCCAGACGACCACTCTGCTGATCTCCATCCCGTCGGTGATTATCCTAAGCGCGTTCTTTATTTCACTTTGGGGTGGTTCGATCCGTTTCACCGTGCCGATGCTTTTTGCCACTGCGTTCCTGCCCATGTTTGGGATCGGCGGGCTCACTGGCATTCCCCTCGCGTTCAACAGCGCCGATCTCTATCTGCACGACACCTACTACGTGATCGCGCATTTCCATTACATCGTCGCGCCGGGCACAATCTTCGGGCTTTTCGCCGGCATCTATTATTGGTTCCCGAAAGCGACCGGCCGAAAAATGAACGATTTCTGGGGCAAAGTGCACTTCTGGCCGACGCTTATCTGCATGAACGTGATTTTTCTGCCGATGTTTCTGCAGGGGATGATCGGCATGCATCGCCGCTGGTATGACGGCGGGCAGGGCTGGACTCTCTCCGGTGATCATGTTTGGGGCCTCACCGGTTTTCAATGGAACACGCCGATCTCGTGGGCGGCGTGGACCATGGGTCTGGCGCAAATTCCTTTCATTATCAATTTCTTCTGGAGCATCAAACACGGCAAAAAAGTGAACGACAATCCGTGGGAAGCGACCACGCTCGAATGGACTGCACCTTCCCCGCCGCCGCACGGAAATTTCGTTACGACGCCAATCGCTTATCGCGGCCCTTACGAATACAGCCTCCCTGGACGCGATCGCGATTTCACCATGCAAAATGAGCCGGTTGAGCCGAGGGAGCGCGTGCGGCGCAAGACTCCCGAGGCTGTGCTCGTGTAGACTGAAAAGATGGAGATTCCCTACACAGTCTCCACGCGGCCTGACACTGGTCTCTGGAACGCCAAGGTTGGCATCTGGTTGTTTCTCGCGTCAGAAGTGATGCTCTTTGGCGGACTTTTTTCCGCCTACATTTTTTTGCGACTCGATGCGCCGCCGGGCATGTGGCCGCATGGGCTTCTCAACGTTCCGGTCGGTACGATGAACACGGCCATTCTGATTCTGTCGTCGGTCACAGTCGTGCTCGCATGGGCAGCGCTGAAGATGAGAAGATATCGGGCTTACTGGTGGTACATGCTGGCTACGATCCTTTGCGGCGTGATCTTCTTAACGGTCAAGCTCGTTTACGAATGGCCGCAGAAGTTCGACCACTTCGGCGCTTACATTAAGCCGGAAGCACTCGGGAAGTATGAACAGTATCTCGGCAACGAGCACGCCGCTGCGAAAGGCCTCCCGCCGCGCCTTGAGATCACGGGTCATTTGCACAATCGCGCAGCGTTAACCGATCCCAACATCAAGGAATATGAAGTCTATCTCGATCCGGTAAACGCGGACCCGACCAACCCGGCGATGGATCGGCCGCATTTTCTCTATGTCCCGCCCACGCACAAACTCGCCCCGATCGAAAAAGAAGACGTGGAACGGGCGACCATGTTTCTGCCAACGCACAGCGCGTATTTTGCCAGCTATTTCACCATCACCGGTCTGCATGGGATGCACGTGCTCGGCGGAGTGCTCGTGTTTATTTACATGTGGCTGCCGGTCAGCAAAAAGCTTTACCAGCGCAACCCTGAACATCTGGCAAATCGCGTCGAGGTTGCCGGCCTTTTCTGGCACTTTGTCGATCTGATCTGGATTTTTGTCTTCCCGCTTTTTTATCTGCTCTAAGCCATGAACAATCCGCCTGACGTTTCGCAAGATCCGAAGGAATACGAGGAATATGCCCATAACGTGCAAAAGCACGTCCGAGGGTACTTAATGGTCGGTGCGCTACTGCTCGTCTTCACCGGCATCACGGTCGCGCTTTCTTATGTCGATTTTGGCGCGCGCAAAGCGAACATCGCCGTCGCCATGTTGGTTGCGACGCTTAAAGCGGGCATGGTCGCGGCAATTTTTATGCATCTTGCCGCGGAAAAACGGCTCATCTATCGCATTCTCATTTTTACCGGTTTCTTTGTGCTTGGACTTTTCTGGCTTATCTATTTGGCGTGGTACGATTACCCGGTCTTTCATTAAATGTCGCTTAAAGGTTTCCATATTGTTTTCATCATTTTCTCGACGCTGCTCGCGCTCGGGATCGGAGGATGGTGTGTCTGGGTCGATCTCGTGGAAGGCGCGCCGATTTATCTGGCCGGCGCAATCTGCTCGTTTGTCATCGCGGTCGCTTTGGTCGTGTACGGCGTCTGGTTCTATCGAAAAATGAAACGGCTTCGGATCATCACATGAAAACGAAGATTCTGTCGATCTTGCTTTTGTCTATCTTTTCGCCTGTTGGACAGGCGCTGGCATGTCCGTTTTGCTATGGCGCAAAAGATGGAAAATCGACCGAGCACATGGCCGTGGCGATCTGGTTCCTTTTTGGTGCGGTCATGTCGGTCTTGGGCGGGATCGGCGCGTTCAGTTTTCATCTCTGGCGGCATGGGCGCATGCCCGCCGAGCCTTATCAAGAGATCACTGAGGAAGATCTGAGCAAATATGAGTAGCCTCGCGCTGATCAATGAATTTCTGGGCCAGCCGCCGAACGCCTCCTCGCACGGCTATCAAATCGATCATATCCTCGAGTTTTGCCACTGGTTCATGGGCGCGCTCTTCCTTGGTTGGTCGGCGTTTTTTATTTTCGTGCTGATTCGCTTCCGGAAAAGTCGCCGTCCCGTCGCAGATCACGCTGGTGTCACAAGCGGCATCTCGACGCATCTGGAATTCTCCGTTGTCTTGATCGAAGCAGTGCTCCTCCTCGGATTCGCGATTCCGCTTTGGGCAAAACGCGTGAATCAGTTTCCACCTGGAAAAGAAGCGTTTGTCGTCCACGTTGCTGGTCAGCAATTTAGCTGGAATTTTCATCTGCCCGGACCGGACGGACAATTTGGCCGGCGCGGTGTCGGCTTTGTCAGCAACTCAAACCCCATGGGTCTTGATCCGAACGATCCCGCAGGCAAAGACGATATCGTGACGCTGGGTGAACTTCATGTGCCGGTGAATCGCCCGGTTATTATCGAGCTGTCTTCCAGGGACGTGATTCATGATTTCTTTCTGCC
>VBQC01000211.1 GCA_005887825.1 Verrucomicrobiota bacterium
TGCAATCGCCTTTCCATTCCTTTCATCCTGATTTCGCGCGCGCTATCTCCCGGAAGTTCGACGGGGGCCGGTTTCTCGTTATCGGGGCAGATCCTCAGACACTTGAGCGGCAATTTGCCGAAACGGGACGGGAAGCCGTCGTTCTCGGGTCTTCCGGCGATCTACCGGCAAGACTTCGGCAGAGCGACGGCGCAGCACACTTTGAAATTGGGGTCTGGTTTTATCCGCTGGAAAACAGTGACGATGATCGCCTGGCCGAAGAACTCTCGCGGCGCGCGGACGACATTGTGCTAATGCCCGGCGCAGGTGTGGACGTGAATCAACGGCGTCCACAGCTTGTCGAATCTTTTCGCCGATTCGGGTTGCTGCCTGATTATAAATGGGATCCGAGCGAGCTGGGTCCGGCGGCCATACGGCTCCGGCGCCAGCCGGACGAAAATCCCGATACGCTGATTCCAGCGGTGGAGACGGCCTTTGCGAGACTCAACGCGCGCTTGAGCGGCTTAGAGCGGATGGTGCGCACGCGCGTATCGGAATTGGAAGCGGCCGAGCAGCACATTGCCGCGGTCGAGCAAAAATTGCTCAAGCTGAAAGAATACCGACGCGAGCTAAAGCTGTTGAAAGAGCAAAAGCAGGCGCTCCGAAAATCCCCCGAGCGCAGGATCGGTCAGGTGTTTCTGGCGCCCTATCGCCTCCCGGAAAAGCTCGTGAAAGCAATCCGGAAAAAACTCCACCCGCGTGCCGCAAAGTCGATGCGATCGGCCGCTCCAACTGAGTATCAGAAGTGGCTCCAGCAGCACCGGGCAAGTGCGAGCGACATGGAGCGAATGCGGCATGAAGCGCGTGCGTTTGCTTTTCAACCGCTGATTAGCATCATCACACCGGTTTTCAATACGCGTGTTCCATGGCTTGAGGAAGCCGTCCAGTCAGTGCTGGCACAAGTCTACGAAAATTGGGAACTGATCCTCATTGATGATGCTTCCACAAATCCCGAGACGCTCGAGGTTTTATCTCGGCAATCCTTACGCGACGCGCGCATCCGCTTGATTCGCCTCGAGCAAAACGGCGGCATTTCTGTGGCATCGAATCGCGGCCTTGCCGAAGCGCACGGCGAATGGATCGGCCTGCTCGATCACGACGACCTGCTTGAGCCAGATGCGCTTTTCCAAACGGCGAAATTGCTTCAGACGCATTCTGATGCCGATCTCATCTACTCCGATGAAGATAAATTAACCGAAGAAGGTTTTGCGGCTCCCATGCTTAAGCCCGATTGGTCGCCCGACTTCTTCCTGGCCTGCAATTACCTCTGCCATTTTATCACCGTAAGGCGCGAGCTTGTCCTGCGGATCGGCGGGTTCAATTCCCAATTCGATGGCTCGCAGGATTACGATCTCCTCCTCCGCGCCATCGAGCGAACCGATCGGATTCATCACATTCCGCGGGTGCTGTATCATTGGCGGCAAAGCGCAAGCTCCAGCTCGAGTGGCCTTCGGCAAAAACCCGGGCAATTCGAAGCCGGTCGGCGCGCCATTGGTGAACACCTCCGACAAAAAAGCATCAGAGGTCACGTCGCCGTCGACTGGCGCACGCACGCTTATTGGGTCAAGCGGGAACTTGCCGAGGTGAAGAAAATTTCCATCATCATTCCGGTGCGCGATCGCATCGGGCTGCTCGCGCGCTGTATCGAGAGCATCACGACCAGGACAAGCTATCCGAATTATGAGATCGTCGTTGTCGGCAACGATAGCCGATCGGAGGAGGTGCGCGCTTACTTCGGACGGTCCGAACACCGGCTGCTGTGTTATGAAGGGCCGTTCAATTATTCGGCGTTCAACAATTTCGCCGTCGAGCAAACCGAGAGTCCCTGGCTGCTCTTTTTGAACCACGACATAGAGGTTATCGAACCCGATTGGCTCGCCTTCATGGCCGAGCATGTGCAGCGGCCAGAAGTCGGCGCAGTCGGCGCCAGGTTATTGAATCCGGATGACACGATCGCGCATGCCGGGGTTGTTGTCAGCGTGAACGAAATCGCGCAGCCGGCCTTTCGCGGTTTTCCAGCGGAGGATCCCGGTGTCTGCCGGCAACTGCAGGTCATGCGAAATTGCAGTGCGGTCTCCGGCGCGTGTCTGCTCACAAGGCGAGACGTGTTCGACGAGGTGAAGGGATTCGACGGGGAGTGCCTGCCGGTTACCTTTAGCGACGTCGATCTCTGCTTAAAGATGCGGCGAGCTGGTTATCTCATCGTTTACACTCCGTTCGCGAAGTTGTATCACCACGAATCCGGAACCCGCCGCCGGACGGTGGAACCACTCGAGACCGAGGTGATGCGCCAGCGCTGGCCAGAGGTGCTCGAGCGCGATCCGTATTATAATCCAAATCTTTCTCGCGACCGCGCGGATTTCTCGTTAGGCAAATAACCGAAGTTTTTCATGAGCGCTCCCAATAACAAATTTTGGCGCCAATCAGAGCAAAACCATCTGCGTGCCGTCCATCTCGTCGGCGCTCGGCAAAAAGGAGCGCCCATTCGACGTCGAGTTGCCGGTCGAAGTTTAGATTGATCTCAGCTTATTCCAGGCGTGTGGATAGAAACGTCCGCGCGTTTTCGCTTTTCAGAGATTGTTCTCACCACTTCTTCGAACCGCAACCGGTCAACCCCGAGAATTCGGTTTTTCGGCGGATACGTTTCGACAAGGGCATGATATTTTTTGATCAAATGGGCGACCAACTCCCGATCGAAAAGATTCGTTGCATTGCTCATGGACTTTTCGTGGTGGCGATAGAGACAAAGAACGTTCGGAAGGAAGCTCACGCGGAATTTTGCCTGCGCAATTCGCAGCCATAACTCATAGTCCTCCCACCCGAACCAGCCGAATTTATACAGCTCGTTATCATAGCCGCCGATTTCGATGAGTTGCTGTCGATCGAACAATGCCATCGCATCAATGTACGGACGCTCCACCAACATCTGCGGGTCCCAATCGAAATAGGAAAGCAGTCCGTCCCGATGGCTTTGAGGGCCCTGAAAACGGCAGAGCATCGAGTAAACAGCTGCGGAACTGTCGTTAACAATCGTCGTGTGCAACTGCTCCAGCGCGCGCGGAAAAACCATGTTGTCTGCGTCCAGGATGAAAGCATAAGGCGCGCGTGCCAGCTTGAGGCCGACGTTGCGCGCATCCGCCAGTCCGGTGTTAAACCGTTTGTCGACAATACGAACGGGGTGGCGCGAGTTTTCTTGCGCGCCAATCGCCCGTTCCAGCGAATCGTCGGTCGAGGCGTCATTGACGATCACTACCTCGATTCCGCCAGGAATCGCCGCGGTCTTAGAATCCTCCAGGCTTTTGAGGCACTGCTGAATGTAGGCCGCATAATTGTGAAGCGTGAGGACGACTGAAATCGCCGGCGCGCTGCGATCAAAGCGCGGACTGTCGAGCAATCGGAAAATCGCCTCTCCGTTTTGTCGCGCTTTTTCCTGGGAATCAAACCGCTTGGCGTAACCCCGCCGCATATCACAGAGAACCGCGGTGCGCTGGGCCGTAGCCGTTGGATCCGTGGATTTGCTGCAAGTCGTTGCGGGTTTTCGATCCGTTGGGCGAAACATGTTTGAGAGATCATCGCGCAGAGCCGAAACGAACAGCGCAGAGGGTTTTCGCGAAATGCGCTTCGTCAACGCAACCGGCAGTG
>VBQC01000050.1 GCA_005887825.1 Verrucomicrobiota bacterium
CCGAAGCAGGTATACAATTCCATGTTTGCAATCGGCTGCGGAAACAATCGTTCTGCGCCAAACCAGAGAAGCAATCCGCCGATTGCGCCCGACTCAATGACGGCCAGAAATTCAAGGAAGCGAAGGCGGGTTTCGCATCAAAACCGAAACGTAAAGCCAAGGAATCGTTAACGTCGCAGCCAAGAGCGGGATCAAAACCAGCGACATTGCCGCCAGATTTCGGAGGTATGCGGCGAGCAACCCCCACATATCAGTCGAAAAGAAACCAAAATGAGGACTCAGATAGTTGCTGTAATTGCGCAAATTCTGAATCTCCGCCGGCTCAGCGTTTGGTCTTGCATCAGAATGCGGATGCGCGAGGCGTGCTATGACACTCGTTAGGCCGCCATCAGCGCGATGAGCCCAAGCGGTAAGCCAGCCACCGATATGTCCACCACCGGCAACAGTGGAAAGATAATGGAACTTGTGGAGTAAGCTGCATCGAGCGAGACCTTGTAAAACTCCTAGTCCAAAGGTCGCGCTGCGAATGCCGCCGCCGGAAATGCAGAGCGCTCCGGTTCGGTTGACCTTGGACAGTCTGCAGGCAGTCTTCCGTGGAGCGCAGTAAACTCGGCCTCCAGTACTTCATGCAACGGCAGCGATGGGTTGGCCGATGAAGGTTTCTTCGCCATGTTTGCGGCGCAGCGGCGTCCGCGCATCAGCGTCTATCAAGATTCTATCGGCGCGTCAATCTTGGTAACAGCGCTTCAATGATTTCAATGCTTCCCCGTTACGCGGCCCCCTCGCGAATGCCTTCGGAGTAGCCTTGGTGAAGGCGGCAACGATTCTCGCTGGATTTTCTGCGCGACTCGGCGACATATTGCCGTCGCCAATTGCGCCCGTAGCTCAGCCGGATAGAGCAACGGATTTCTAATCCGTAGGTCGGGTGTTCGAGTCACCCCGGGCGCGTCTTTTTCACAAGGTGAATCGTGATCAATGATAAGTGAATGGTAAATCCTCCGCCGAAGTGGTGGCGGAAACCAACGCAGGGTGACAAAAGCAACGAAGCTCAAGTCAACTAATAAGTTCCCGCCCAGTCGAGAACCATACAGAATAAATCCGGCAACGAGCCGAAATGCGTTTCTTCTGTGGAAGAAACTTATGAACACAATTCTGCTAATTATTCTCATTCTTCTGCTGATTGGAGCGCTGCCCACCTGGCCGTACAGCCGAGGCTGGGGCTACTATCCCAGTGGGGGACTCGGTTTGATTCTTGTGATTCTGATAATCCTGGCGCTATTGGGCACAATCTAAATGGGGCCACTGGACAAATTTTGCATCTCCAGACTCGCTGCTGGATGACGCCCCAGCTACTAGTCACCGATCACTGCTCACAAGTTATTTTCTGCTCCACCTTCGCTCGTGATCGAGCAGCCACTTCTTGCGCCATAATCCGCCGCCGTAGCCGCACAGCGTGCCGTCAGCGCGGATGACGCGATGACACGGGATCACGATGCAAATCATGTTCGTGCCATTGGCGCGACCAACGGCGCGACGCGCGCTCTCATCACCGAGCTGTTTCGCCATCCAGGAATAGGAACGCGTTTTGCCGAGTGGGATCGACCGCAAAATTTTCCAGGCCCGCAGCTGAAAATCCGAGCCGACCGGCGCCAGCGGAATATCAAATTCCGGTTGTTTGCCAGAAAAATAATTATCGAGCTGTTGCCGCGTTGCTGCGAGGTGCCGATGCTCGCCTGGGACTACATTCGTTCGCAATCGCTTCCGCAAGGTCGATAATTCGCGTTCGGTCGCGCGCCGATCGATAAACTCGAGCAACCGCAAACCTTCATCGTCCGCAACGGCGATCATCGCGCCGAGGGGAGTCTCAATTCGTTGGGCGAACAAACCACCTCGCGTCTTCGCAGTTGTCGGCGGTTCGCCAAAAATCCGTGTGAATGCTTCGCGAAAACCGCTCTCCGATTCGAAGCCGCTGCCATTTCGCGCTTCATCCACGCGTGCGCCTTTCTGCACCTCGCGCAACGCCAGGCCCATCCGGCGCGCGCGATGATAAGCCTGAAAGGTCATTCCATAATGTCGTTTGAATTGTCGTCGCGCCGTGGACGGATCGATCGCCATCGCGGCAAGCTCTTTATCCGTCAGCCGCCCATCGGGCGCGCGTTCCACTTCAGTGCGCAAGCGCTCGATCAATCTCGGGGGGCGTTTGTCCGGATCCATGGGATGGCAGCGCAAACAGGGACGATAGCCGCTGTGCAATGCCTCACCCGGGGTCGGGAAAAAATCGACATTCTCGCGTGCCGGTTTTTTGGCCGTGCACGTTGGCCGGCAGAAAATTCCCGTCGTGCGGACGCCGACAAAGAATATGCCTTCAAAGCTCGGATCGCGATCCACTAATGCGCGATACATCGTTTCGGATGGAGGAAGAAGTTCTAGCGTTTTCATGCGCGTTCGATCCGAAATGTGTAACAACCGCGAGTAACACTGCGCGCTTGCAGAAATGCAGTCTCTGGATTTTGCAACAACCGTTCAATCACCGGCTCGGGGTTATTGTCGCTGACCACTGCCGCGTCAATCATATCTTCGCTTGAACTATATGCGCGCAAAACCCGGCTGCCGCGAAAATCCGCCGGATATTGTTCGGTCGCCGCATAGCGTTCGCACGGCTCTGCGTGAACGAAGATCGGACCGCTCTCTGAATAGGGACGGCCGGGCGCGATCGAGGCGTAAGGAAATAAAATCACGTGCTCGCCCACTTTTGCCCACCGCAGACAATGGCGGCACGGATAACCGGTCGGCGAATCCACAGTGATGACGGCATGATCCCCCACACCGGCGGCTGCCGCTTGCCGCGCCGCGTTGGCCACATCCATGGGTAACGGAACAATGCGGAAGTTCGAAGTTTTCATGAGCCAAACCTAAACGCGCTTCGCCGGACCGCGCATCGACGAAATTCGGGCAGCGAATTCCTTGGTCGCGCAAGGTGGATCGCGTCGCTCCGTCGCGCGATGCCAAACATAACGGCGCAGCCGCAAACTCCACCGCAATGGCGCGACAGTAAACTACCAGCGATGATACGCGGGATGACCTTCTTTGACCGCGACGAAAATTCCGCGACAGGTGGCACAAACTTTTCCGCCGGCGCTCAATGTTCCCTCAATGGTCGCGCGATCATCGGTTAGATCAGCAACTTTCGCAGAGAGAAAGACGAAATCTCTCGTCGGGGCCGGCCGCAGCAATTTAATCGAGTACTCGGCGGTCACCGTACACGGTGGGCGGTCCGTTTTCGCCCGCTTCATCAGATGATAAGCCGCCGTCCAATTGCAATGGCAATCGAGCAGCGTGCCAATGACACCGCCATTCAAGACGCCGGGAAACGCTTCGTATTTCTTCTGGGGCTTCCATTCTGCAACGACTTCGCCGTTTTTCGGAAAACTGCGAATACGCAGGCCGTCCAGGTTCGCCGGTCCGCAGCCCCAGCAAGCATTGTTCGGGGCATACTTTTCCTGCAGTGATGGTTCGAGCATGGTCGATCGAGCAGTCCCCTGCTCGATGCTAAAATTCGTGTGGCGAAGTCGCAAACATTAACATCGTCCGACAGAGCAGCCGATCCACCTATTTCGAAGTTGCTCCGTCTGAAGCAACTCCCGGATACGGGCGCATCTTTGGCCCAACGTAAAGAGAGCGCGGCCGAATGAGACGGTTGTTGTCATGTTGCTCTGTCACGTGCGCGCACCAGCCTGCAACGCGCGAGGCGGCGAAGATCGGCGTATCTAGCGCAGGCGGAAAGCCGAGCATCCAAAATACCGGCGCGGCGTAAAGATCGACATTTGCGCAGAGATGTTTCTCGCGCTCCATCGTCTCTTCGAGCTTCTCGCAAATCGGCACCCACTGTTCCTTGCCGGTTCGTTTGCCCAGATCGCGTCCGATCTCGCGCATCAGCGGCACCCGTGAATCACCTTTCTTGTAAACGCGATGGCCAAATCCCATGATCTTCTCTTTGGTAGCCAGCTTCTCTTGCAGCCAGGCTTCCGCCCGATCGGGCGTCCCGATCTCCTCAAGCATCTTCATAGACTCCTCATTCGCGCCGCCGTGTAATGGGCCCTTCAGTGTCGCGCAAGCCGAGGTGACTGCAGCGTAAATGCCGGCCAGCGTCGAAGCGGTGACACGGGCCGCAAAAGTGGAGGCATTGAATTCGTGATCTGCATACAAAATGAAAATTGTGTCCAGCATGCGGATTTGCCAGTCCTGCGGAACGCTGCCGTTCAACTTGTAAAAAAAGTTTCCTGCCTGCGTGAGATCGGGCCTTTCGGGTAACGGCTCTTCGCCTTGCGAAATGCGCCAGCCGTCCGTGATCAGGGTTGATACGCGCGCAATCAAACGGATCGATTTGCGGATGTTCGCCGCGTGTGAGTTGTCGCTCAGTTCGTCGTCAAACGCACTCAACATCGACACCCCGGTGCGCAGCATATCCATTGGATGAGTCGAACGCGGAAGTAGCCGCAGCATTTTCACAACCGGCGCTGGCAAGTCGCGTTGCGCGGCGATTTGCTGCCTAAACTCCGCAAGCTGTTTGCCATTCGGCAGCTCGCCGTTCAGCAGCAGGTAAGCGACCTCCTCATAACTTGCCTTCTGCGCCATCTCATGAATGTCGTAGCCGCGATACATCAGCCCGGCATTCGGATCGACCCAGCAGATCGCCGTTTCGCCTGCGATTACGCCGGCCAGGCCGGGACTGTACTCTGGTGTAGTTTCAGTGCTCATCTTGTTTCGTTCACCTTAACAGCGATATGCATGTCGACAAATCAGCGGTCGCTAAAACCTCGCCAGCTCGCCGCATTTGGATCGTAATCGAGCAGCTCGTAAAGTTCCTCGCGCGTTTGCATCTTCTCGAGCCAGTCCGACTGCGCGCCGTTCTTTTTCAGAGCCCGCAGAAATTCTTCGCTTGCTTTCATCGCCACGCGAAACGCGCTCATCGGGAAAATCACCATGCGATAGCCAAAGTCGGAAAGTTTCTCGAACGAGAGCAGCGGACTTTTTCCGAACTCCGTCATGTTTGCGAGCAACGGCAGGTCAATTTCATTTGCGAAATCGCGGAATTCCGCCGCGCTTTGCAGAGCTTCGGGAAAAATGGCGTCCGCACCGGCCGCCAGATAATTTTGCGCGCGATCGACTGTCCGGTCGAAATCCTCCACTGCCCGCGCATCGGTCCGTGCAACGATCATGAAATCGGGATCATGCCGCGCTGCCACCGCCGCTTTGATCCTCTCGACCATTTCTTCCAGGTCGATAATCGATTTTCCAGCGAGATGTCCGCACCGCTTCGGAAATTCCTGATCCTCGATGTGACAACCGGCTAATCCGGCGCGCTCGAGTTCATGAATCGTTCTCGCCACATTCTCCGATCCGCCGAAGCCAGTATCGGCGTCGACAATCGCGGGAATCTTCACAGCTTTGGCAATGTAACCGGCCAGCTGAGCCACTTCCGTGAGCGTGAGCAAACCGATGTCGGGCAGGCCCGCGGTCGCATTCGCCATTCCCGCGCCGCTGACATAAACCGCGTCGAAACCGACTTGCTCAACTTGCCGCGCCATCGCCGCGTTTGGCACGCCCGGCATCGTGATAGCGCCCTTCGCGATCAATTCACGCAATCGAGCAGCTTTGCTTTTCATTTCGACATCTCTAAAGCTTTCATCAACTCATCGACATTCTTCGCTTCGTCGAGCTTCCACACAAGGTCGACAATTCGCCCTGCGCGCTTTTGGCCGATCGATGGCTCAACGAGCGCAAAGAATTTTCCTTCGACCTGGGAATCGTTCAGCGGGTTCTTCGCGTGCCCAAGCGGATAATCGACGCGTTTGGTGAGGCGCCGGCCGTCGGCAAGATCGACATGCACGATGTTCGCAACCGCCCCTGGGTAGATCGCGCTCAGTTCCGCATTGCGTTCCACCTTCACGTTCTCCAAAAATTTCCAGACCTCGGGGTCCTTGAAACGCTCCGGCTCGAATTGTTTGTTTGTGATCTCTCCATCGATCAGCGCAATCGCCGTGATGTACGGCAAACTGTGGTCTGCTGTCTCGCGGGTCGCGGGCCGCCATTTCTCTGGCTCGCTCCCAATGATATCGACCGCCGCGTCGTGACTCTCGATCGTTACCGATTTTACCTCCGCCAGCTGATCGATCTGTTTTCGTAAAGACAACGCTGCCTCAATCGCGCTTTGGCTGTGATATTCGGCTGGCCAATATTTGATGCTCGTGTTCAAGATCATTGCGGCCGGACCATCTCCGGTTTTGGGAAACGGAATTGCGAATTTTTCTCCGACATTGCCTAACGAGACTCCAAGCTGCTTCTCGAAACCCATTTGCCCTTCGAAAATTGGTCCGGGCCCGGTCATTCCAGCACGCGCGAGCACGGCCGAGAAAACTCCGTGCCGGGCGGCAGTTGCAAAGGCCACACCCTTCCAATGTGAGAGCTCGCCCACGCGCGCCTGACGCATCGCCGCGCCCGCCACACCCGCAATGTTCGTCGCATGACGCGTCTTTTTGGGGCTAAGCTTCATCAAACGTGCGCACGCCAGTGCAGTTGAAAACGTCCCGTAAGTCACGTGGTCCCATCCACGGGCACGAATACTCGCCGCATCGCAGAAGCGGCATTGCACTTCGTAGGCCAGCGCAATCGCCGTGATCAATTCCGGTCCAGTCGCGCCAACGCTTTCCGCGACCGCTAATGCAGCGGAAATATTATCGCTGGGATGCGCCGGTTCTTTCGACAAATAAGTGTCGTTGTAATCAAAGTAGCGAATGCAACAGCCGTTGGCGAAAGCGGTCCAGTCCGGCGGCGTTTTGTGATCCGTGCCTATAATTGTCGATCCATTTTTCGCCGAGAATTCCGATGCAACTTTGCGCGCGATCGCGCACGGCTCCTCATCCCACGCGCCCAGCGCGCAGCCAAATGAATCGATGACGCGCCGCTTCACTTCGTGCACGACGGCCGGTGACAAATCTTCAAAGCGCAGCGCGCAAGCATAGTCGGCCAGTCGATGAGCGAGTGTTGTCTTCATGAAAGTGAAATTGCAACTTGCCGATGATTTCTACGCGGGCAACTCTGGGTAGCGCACGTGTCTCGCGTGCTGGCGATGGCGTCGCGCCATCGCGAACTTCCCTTTGAATTGAAATCACAAGAAAAGATCGTTTCAGCGAGGACGCTGAAACCAACACGCGAGACGCGTGCGCTACCCAATCCGCCGCTTGCCCACGTCCTTTGAACAACGCACAATCTTCCCGTGAGCGAATTCCAATTTGGCGGAGAGTTTGTCTGGCACCCGACGCCGGAGCTCATCGCGCAATCCAATTTGCAGCGCTTCATCGAGAAACACGCGCTCGGTTCCTATGGGAAACTGATGCGACGATCGACAACCGACATTGCCTGGTTCTGGGACACGATTCTCCACGATCTCGATATTCGGTTTTACAAACCGTACGCGCGTGTGGTCGATCTTAACCGCGGCAAACCATGGGCGCGTTGGTGCGTCGATGGCGAAATGAACATCGCCCACAACATGCTCGATAAGTACACCGGCACGCCGACGGACGAGAAAATTGCAATCAAATCGGAAACCGAAGATGGCACCATCCGCACGCTCACTTATAAGGAGCTTCGCGAGGAGGTGAACAAGATGGCTGCTACGTTGCGCAGCCTCGGACTCGGCAAAGGCGATGCCATCGGCGTCTTCATGCCAATGGTGCCTGAGATTGTCATTGCGATGCTCGCAATTATTAAAATCGGCGGAATTTTCCTGCCGCTTTTCTCCGGATTCGGGGCGTCCGCGATTGTTTCTCGATTAAAAGACGCCGAGGCGAAAGCGCTTTTCACCGCAGCTGGAACTTATCGGCGTGGGAAATTTTGCCCGATGAAACCGATTGCGGACGAAGCGGGGTCGCAAATTCCAACGCTGCAACACCTGCTGGTGTTGAATCAAGCCGGCGAGTGGCTGCTCGAAAATCTGAAGGCAAGCTCGCCGCCGAGAGGACTCAATTACTCATTTGACGAAGAGCCGACCGAGCGCACAGGCGCGGAAGATCCAATCATGATCATCTACACGTCGGGTACGACTGGCAGGCCGAAAGGTGCCGTGCATACGCATTGTGGGTTCCCAATCAAAGCCGCCCAAGACATGTGGCACGGTCTCGACCTTCACTCCGACGAAACACTTTTCTGGATGACCGACATGGGCTGGATGATGGGCCCGTGGGAA
This sequence comes from Verrucomicrobiota bacterium, assembly GCA_005887825.1. Taxonomy (GTDB): domain Bacteria; phylum Verrucomicrobiota; class Verrucomicrobiia; order Chthoniobacterales; family UBA10450; genus Udaeobacter. Next base: position 8,249 of record VBQC01000050.1, read on the forward strand.
GTTTTCGGCGCGCTCATCCTCGGCGCCACCATGATGCTTTACGACGGCGCGCCCGATTTTCCGGGACCGGACCGCGTCTGGTCACTGGTGGATCGCCACAAGGTGACGTCGCTTGGCGTCTCTCCGACTTTGATTCGCGCGCTGCGGCGTCACGGCGACGAGATCGTCCACCAACATGATCTTTCATCGTTGCGCAAGTTCGCGTCCACCGGTGAACCGTGGAATCCCGATCCGTGGATGTGGCTATTTCAAAACGTCGGCCGCGGAAAACTTCCGATCATTAATTATTCCGGCGGCACGGAAATTTCCGGCGGCATTGTTATGGGAAACGTTCTTACGCCCATGAAACCATGCGCCTTTTCGGGACCGCTTCCGGGGATGGCGGCGGACGTTGTTGATGAAAATGGAAAATCAGTTCGTGGCAGAGTTGGCGAGCTCGTCATTCGTGAACCGTGGATCGGGATGACCCGCGGCTTCTGGCGCGATCCGCAACGTTACATCGAGAGTTATTGGTCGCGGTGGCCGGACGTGTGGGTGCACGGCGATTGGGCCGCAGTCGATGACGATGGCCTTTGGTACATCCTGGGGCGCAGCGACGACACAATTAAAATTGCAGGCAAACGCGTCGGCCCAGCGGAAGTGGAATCAATTCTCGTCGCGCATCCGCAAGTCAGCGAAGCGGCGGCGGTTGGCGTGCCCGATCCGATCAAAGGCGAAGCGCTCGTTTGTTTTTGCGTTTTGAGGAAAGGCGCAAACGGAGATGTCGGTCTTGCCGCTGAATTGAAAGGAAACGTCGCGCGCGACCTCGGCAAAGCCCTCGCGCCACGCGATGTGCTTTTCGTGGGTGACATACCTAAGACGCGAAACGCAAAAGTCATGCGACGAATTGTACGCGCGGCATACATCGGCGAAAAGCTCGGCGACACGTCGGCGTTGGAGAATCCGGCGTCATTGGAAGAAATTAAGCGCCTTGCCTCGGAGGTTAGGCTTCCAGCCTGATCCGGCCAGCAGTCTTCTAGGCTGTCGAATCAACACGCCAAGCTGGAAGCTTGGCTGCCGAGTCAGCCTAGATGGCCGACCTCCTATGAGCTTGCCGTGTTTTGTGCGAGTCGCTATTCTGTGCGCATGAACACGCGCTGCGTCGCATCATTCGTTTCAATTGTCCTACTCGCAGCTACATTCGATGCACTCTCCGCCGGAGAAAATTTTTCCGGTGAATACGCCGACAAGAATTTTCTAAACGGTCAAGCCGTCTTTCAAATGAGCCTACAGCAAAGTGGAGACACGGTGTGGGTCTGGTTCAGCGCAGGTTACAACGACGGCCACGGCGCCGCGCCGGAGGCCGATGGCACCGGCAAAGTGACTGACAAGGGCACAGTCGAGTTCAAGTTTAAGGACAGCAGCAAGAACGCCGGCACTGGAAGAATCGCCCTTGCCGACGAGGGCATCATGGTGTCCTTCAAGACGAAGCACGTGTCCGATTCGAGCTGTCTCGAGTTTTACGGGCAGAAGTTGCGGCTAAAGCGCGTTTGGAAAAAGTAGCGGCGGGAGTCAGGCTCCAAGCCTGACCCGGCCGGCGGCCTTCGAGGCTGTAGATGTACTGGCCAAGCTGGAAGCTTGGCCGCCGAGTCAGCCAGGATGGCTGACCTCGGTCACACCATCGGGCGGAACCGGCCGACCACTTCCTGCAAGCGGCCAGTGATTTGGCCTAACGAACAAACCTCGACGGCTTCGATCAAGGTTGGGAAACAATTCTCACCGCGCTCCACAACATCGACGAGTTTATCGAGCGCGCGTTTCGCTTTCTCGGCATTCTTCTTTTTGAATTTCGCCAGCCGATCGACTTGAAGTTGCTGCTTCTTCCGCGGCGTACGCGCAAGCTTGACTTCCGGTATGTCGTCACTGCCGTTGCGGTAACGATTGAGACCGATGATAGGCCGAGTGCCTTCGTAAATTTGCTCCTCGTAACGATGCGCGGCGTTTTGAATCTGGCTGCGTTGGTAACGGTCTTCCACCGCCGCCAGCACGCCGCCCAGTCGCTCGATCTCGCGAAACTCATCAAGAACCGCGCGCTCGACCGCCCGCTCGACCGCTTTCATTCCCGGCGAGCCGCTCAACATGTTCATCGTGTGTTTGAAAATGCCGGATTCCTCGAGCAGGATCGCCTGCCCGTGCGCTGCGAGCCGGATCCATTCTTCGCTCGGTGTCGTGAACGGTTCGTCCGCACTGTTTGAATGGCACGAGTTCGTGGCGTTCATGTAGGCGAGCATCAACTCCGCAGCAGTGCGCGTGAGATTATTTTTGAATTCCGCCGCGATAAGCGATCGGCCGCTTGTCTGGGTGTGCAATTTGAAAAGCTGTCCGCGCGGTCCGGCGCCAAACGCGTCGCGCATACCGATCGCCCAGATCCGGCGTGACACACGGGCGAGCGCGATGTATTCGACGTCCAGCCCGCAATCGAGAAAGAACGAGAGGCGTGGACCGAATTGATCGATTGGAATGCCGCGCGCGGCGAACATTTCCGCGTAGGCAAAGCCGTTGGAGAGGGTGTAAGCCGCTTGTTGTACGGGCGTCGAACCGGCTTCGCCGATGTGATAACCGCTGATCGAGATCGGATACCAGCGCGGCATTTCGTGAGTGGTGAACTCGACCATGTCGGTGAGAAAACGCAGCGATGCTTCGATCGGGAAAATGGTTTCGTTCTGCGCCTGGACTTCCTTGAAAATGTCGGCCTGAATCGTGCCGCGCAGTTTTGGAACAACTTTCGGACCAAAACGCCGTTTCGCAGCCGCGATATACATCGCCATGATGATTGGCGCAGGGCCGCTGATCGTCATCGATGCGGAGAAATTCGGCGAGCCAAGATCAAATCCATCGTACAGCCGCACCATGTCTTCGACCGTGTCGATCGCGACGCCTCCTTCGCCGATTTTCCCGAAGACTCCGTCCGCGTCGCTGTCGATGCCGTAAAGGGTTGGGCCATCAAACGCCGTGCTAAGCCGATGCGTGCGCTGATGTTGTGTCAAATAATGGAAACGCTCGTTAGTATCTTCAGCCAGCATCAAACCGGAGAACAAGCGCGTCGGCTCCTCTAGCCGCTGGACGCCATTCCCGCTCGCTTTTTCCTTCGCGCCGTCGCTCGACGTTTTTTTTCCGTAGCTTCCTGTTTCAATTTCGCGTACCGGCTCCAAATACATCTCGCGATAAGCGCCGTTCAGAAATGGAAACTCACCAGGCAATCCTTCGCCGAAGAGGTAACGGGCGATCTCGCCCGGTTCATCGATCTCCGGCAACGCCAGGCGCGGCAATGGCAACCCGGTTGGTGTATGCGTCACTGGCGTTTTCGATTTGATTTCGGTCCAACGATCACTCAGTTCGCGCCCGAATTTTTCATCCGATCGCGCCCGTTTCACCTGATTGAGAACGAACCCGTTGTACTTCTCAACCGCTTCAACGACTTGTCCGAGTTTGCTCATAAGCCTTCTTCCATTCTTCTGTCATTATTTAACAGTTAGAGATGTTTCGACTTCGCTCAACATGACAAATCGGCGGTCATCCCGACTCGTCGAGACAAATTTCCCGCAATCAACGCGAACAATTGATCCACGCCAGGGTCACGATGCCGTTTTGCGACGGTGTCGATGAGCCGTTGCCCACGCCGATTTTGCCCGAGACGCTGTTCAATCTCCGTGTGCGCGGTGCGCGCCCGCTGGAGATCGCTCTTGTTCACCACCACGATGTCGGCGAGGTCGAGCATGACGATCTTTTGCAACTGCAACCGGCTACCGTAATCAGGGTTCATCACGAGCACGGTTTCATCCACAATCCCATTTTGCTGAAACGGCATTGCCTCCTGTCCGGTGCCGACCGTTTCGATAATGACGTAATCGAAATTGGATTGAGCAAGCAGGGCGAGGCAATCATGCGTCGCGGGCGAAAGCCCGCCGGCTTGTCCGCGCGTCGCCATGCTGCGCATGAACACGCGATCGTCCTGCGAGTTAATCATGGTGGCGCGATCGCCCAGAAGGGCGCCCTCTCCAATCACGCTGGGATCATGCGACAAAATGGCGATACGTCCCTTTGGATCGTGACTCAAAAAACGCAGCACCAATTCATCAATCAACGTTGTCTTTCCCGCGCCGCCCGGTCCGGTGAACCCGATGACGTTTGAATTGCGGATTGCGGATTGCGGGTTTCGGATTTGCTTCGCTGGTCGGCGTTTTCCTTTTGCGTACGCCTCTTCTATCTCGGTGAGTTTCCTTGCCAATTCCATGTCGGACAACTTCGCGGCTGTGCGCTTGCGTGGTTTTCCGTAGTGCTTGCGCACATAATCGGTCATTTCCATGAGCGACGTGCCGGCAAAGAAAATCGTGTCCACGCCTTTTCGTTTCATCGCCACGGCATCGTCATGCGTGATGGTGCCGCCGCCGCCGCCGAAAACTTTGATGTAATTCGCGCCGCGTTTGCGCAGTTGGCTCAGTACTTCTGCAAAAAACTCGACGTGTCCGCCGTTATAACTGGAAATGCCGATGGCGCGCACGTCTTCCTGGATCGCCGCGCGAACGATGTCGCCGACCGAGCGATGGTAACCGAGATAAATGACTTCGATCCCATGCCGGATGAACTCGAGATTGATTGTGTTGATCGCGCTATCGTGCCCGTCGCAGATCGGAACGGCGGTGAGAATGCGAATTGGCGCAGCCATCAGGCGAAAAGTCTAATGGTAATCATTTGACGGGCAACGGCATTCTAGCCTAGTAGCGACTTCGATGAAAAGATCGCGCGCTCTTCCTACAATCGCATCGGCTGGTTTGATCGCCGGAGTTCTCGATATCACCTCCGCGTTTGTGATCGCGGAGATCAAAGGTACGGGATCCGCTCGAATGTTGCAGGGAATCGCGAGCGGTTTGCTCGGGCAGCGATCGTTCGAAGGAGGAATGGCGACGGCAGGGTTGGGTCTCGCCATTCACTTCCTGATCGCGTCTACAGCGGCGGCGCTGTTTTACGCCGCCAGCCGGAAATTCAGTTCTTTGACACAGCATGCCGTTATGTCGGGATTGCTTTACGGAATCGCGGTTTACATTTTCATGTATTGGATGGTCGTGCCGCTCGCGTTCCCGAACGCGCGCCATTCTATGTCGAGAGACGTCACCGCTGTGATCATTCACATTGTTTTGATCGGGCTGCCGATTGCGCTGGTGGTCCGCCGTTTTCCGAAGCAACAATTGGCTCAATCATAAATGAAGGACCCTTTCGATTTTTCCGGAAAAGTCGTCCTGGTTACCGGTAGCTCGCGCGGAATCGGGGCGAAGATGATCAAGGCGTTCGGTAAACGCAGCGCCCAATGTGTGGTCAATTACGTTGTCGATCCAGCGGGACAAAACAAAAGCGACGCGGAAAGCGTAGCAAACGAATTGAAAGATCCACTCGTGATCGAGTGCGACGTAACCAAACCTGAGCAAGTCGAATCAATGATGAAGCAAATACAAGATCGGCATGGCGGTCTCGATATTCTCGTGAATAACTCCGGCATCATACACGACCGCACGATCAAAAAGATGTCGATGGATGAGTTCGAAAGCGTGGTGCGGGTGAATCTCACCGGCACATTCAACGTCACGCAAAAAGCTGTGTCCGTTCTGCGCAGCGGCGGGCGAATCGTGAATCTATCGTCAGTCAGCGGGCAGATGGGGCTCTTCGGCCAGGCAAATTATTCGTCGAGCAAAGCGGCAATCATCGCTCTCACAAAAGTTTCCGCGCGCGAATTTGCGCGTCAGGGCATCATCGTTAACGCGATCGCGCCCGGCTTTATTGACGTCGGCATGAGCAAAGGAATGCCTGAAGAAGTGACGCAGAATTTCATCAAGCAAATTCCGCTCGGCCGTCTCGGCGACGTAAGGGAAATTGTAAATGCCGCGTTGTTCCTCGCTTCGCCCATGGCTTCGTACATCACCGGCCATGTTTTGAACGTAAACGGCGGATTCTACATGGGATGAGCCCCAGGGATTGACCATGGCCACACCGCAGAATTTCACGAATGCCCATCATTACGAGCACGATCAGAGCACGGACATGAGCAAGAGCAACGAGCGCGATGTTTGGTTCGTCGTTTCACGTCTCAACGATTTAACCACTCAACGTTTTAACGCGATCGTGAAGTCAATCCCATTTCTGCACCAAAAGCCACACTAATGCCGACAATATCGCCGCGAACGTGGATAGCACGAGCGCTGCGCGTTTCGACTGGCGTATTTTGAACGCAGGCTTGGGAATATCGTCGTGAATATGACTGGCCTCGTACAGCTTCATCAGGAAAAAAGCCACGATGAAGCCCACAGCACCCCATTTGAGACACCCGAGAATGGTTTCCAACATCCCGATTAGACTCTAACGCGAGAACCGCGACGCTCAAGACCACCTGCGCCAGTGCGTAAGCGCACCACGGCTGTTCAACTGACCCGGGCGGTCAATTGATCGCAAATTGCCTGAACTCCGCTTTCTCCCCTCTACCTTTGTAATCCGCGAAAAGACGGATTCGCTGTGGGGAACTCCGCTTTCGAACGTCTCTCCTACGGTGTCGGCGAAGGTGAAGCAGCTCCTTCTGCAGGAGAAGGCGATGCCTCGGTCTCAGGGGCCTTCTTCTTCTTGGTCGTGGCTCTCTTCTTGTGGGTCGGCGACGGCGATGGAGATTTGGTGGCTGCCGCTGTGGTCGAAGTCGCAGTCGTTCCCCCCTGCTGTGGTGCGCAAGAAGCGATAAACGCGATGCCGATTAAGACGGTGATTAAAGACAAGACAGATTTTTTCATATGTTTATTAAGCTTAGGATTGCAGAATGTGTGGTCGTCCGCGGGATGGCAAGAAATAAAATCTGCGTGTAACGAATGCTTGCCACTCCGCAGTCCGGCGACCGCTGGACGAAAGGACTCCTGCCGCCGCGCCCGCTCATCAAGGACGTTTTGTGTTAGATATCTGACACCAATCAGTCCGCGCCGCTGTTCAGCTTCGCAGAGTTGGTTGCCTCTGGGTCCGCGGCGGATTCTCCGCGGCGGATTCGCCATGCCAAAGGGTCCTTGTTCTCGCCCCCGACTTCATCGCTCCGCCAGGCTCTGCACTGCATCGGCCAGCCTCTCGAAGGTTGTGATTTGAATTTCCGGCCCGTAGTGGAATTGCGAGAGAATATTGAGACCAATGTCTTTGTGCGGATCAGAGATCACTCTGGTTACGGAGGCGACCTGTTTCGCGGTGAGAGCATCCATCATGTTAGCGACATGACGCGCCGTGCCGGAATCCATCGACTCCAGCCACCGGAAATCCGCCAGGACACGCAGGCCGGGCGCTACGTCTTGCAATAGCTCGCGTACCTGCTGGGCGGCCTGCTTCGCCTGCTCTGCCGTTACTCGCTGCGCAGCGCTGATCACCAGGAGCCGTTTCGATCGATCAAGCTCGACTGTATACATATTCCGTGATCACACGATGCAACCGTCACCGCAAGCCCGAGCAACCTGGCCACCGGGTTCTGTCCTACGCCGCTTCAGTCCGGGCTCTTCTTCTGCTTCCAAATTCCCAGTTTTCAATTTTACTTTGTATCGACTGATGATCACCGGAACTGACATCACCGTTTGGGTAATATCGGCGCTGCTTGCGATTGGCATCGGCTGTAGTCGTTATTCGAAATGGAAAACGCGCAACAAATTCGTGCGCGAGCTGGCGGCCATGGACCCGGAGCGCCGTGAGAAAATGCTCAGCCGCCTGAGCCCACAGCTTGCCATGGAGGCCCGCGAAGAATTGATGAAGCGCTTTCATATCAGCTGACATCTGATAACTCACGAAGCGTTCACGCATGTCGTGACTGTGCGCCCCATTTAATCCGCGGTTACTCTTCGTGCAGCGCGATGCTGGCGCCGACCCACGTCCTGTCGACGTTGAAATCGACGCCCATCATTTTGCCCTGGCTCATTCGGACAAGATTGTTCACGAGAGTGGGATCGCGGTCCTCGTCCGGCCAGACAAACATCATCCGGATTTCGGCCTTCGATTTCTGACCATCGAGCGTCGGCACGAACGCAGCGTAATCGACTTTTCTCTGCAGAATCCATTCGTGCGGATTTTTGAGCGCAGAAATTTTCTCGCGCGTCGGTTCCATTTCCACACCATGCCCGGCGAAGGAGTAGAGCGGCTTCAAAACATAATTGTTGATGTTTTCGTCAGCGGGAAATTCATCGGCGAAAAAGGCTGGAGCTGTGTGCTCCGTTTTCAAAAATGGCAGCGAATGCTTGCTGATCCGAAAATACCAATTCGGGTGGCCGACCCATGTGACATCGAGATCGTCTTGAAACCGAAACGGCAGATTCAGATCGGGTCGGCCAATCAGTTCGTCGAAGATTACCCGATTATAAATCCGCTCGATCCGCACTTCGCGCCCATCGCGGTCATAAAACAGTTGCCGGCCGCGTTTCGTGATTTTCGTCACGCAGACAGGACGAATGCCAAGCAAGGTTTCTGTCGCTGCGAAATCGATCCGCGTCTTTTGTTTCTCTGGCTCGATCTCCAGAAGTATGACGTTCTCCGGAGCAGAATCTGCGATGATCGTGCGTCTTAACAGATCGAGATATGCCTCGTCTTTGATTCCGCCGAAGGATGAGGTCCAATTCCGTGGGATGACCGGATACGCTTTGCGCACGCAATGCAACAGCAGCAACTGAAAGCCGAAGAGGCTCGGAAATGCCTGCAGTTCAATCAATCGCGGGACCAGCCGATCGCCTTCCGCACAAATGGCAAAATCGACTACGAGGAAATTCGGATGCGCTGATTCGCGGGGAACTTCCAATCCTTCGGGAATCGCGTTCTCCGCGTGCCGCGCGAACTCCAGCGTGCGGGTAAGAGCGACAATCTCATGCGCAGCACGCGTGACTTCATCCGTGAATTCGCGTGTCAAAAAAATCGACGTCTCCGAGATTCGAAAATCCGCCGGCCATTTCTCGGTTTGGTTCACACAGCGCAACAACGTGGCATATTTTTCCGGCGCGAAGTCGGCGTTGAAGCGCCTGCGAAGTTGCGGATCCATTATTCAGGTAGGGACATCTCTCCGAGATGTCCGACGTATTTCTCCCGTGCTGTCGCAGTCTGCGCCAGCGAAAAGAATTCGACTGACGCTCCAGAGGTGCATCCCTACCTGAGTTGTAGCTGGTACGGCCAGTCTTCCACTCGATGAGCAAGACCCGCACGGACAGGATTCTCGAGAATGTAAGCCGCCTTCTCATCGAAGCTTTCATCGTTGCGTAATCGATGATCAAAGAAATCACGTTGCCAGTGAATTCCAGCGTGATTTGCAGTATATCGCTTCCAATTTGCGATTACTCGTTTCATCCCGAGGTCTGGCCCAAAACTTGCAAGCATAGCCAAGCAGCGGAACGCCCCAGTAATGCTGCTCCTGATAGAAACGCGTAGCATCAAAAAGTATTTTCGCGGTCTGAGAATGACAGAGGTGATTCGTGCCCTTCGGCTGGCAACAGATGGTCATGAAGAAAATGGCATTGGACGTGCCAATAAAATGCGGAGGATCGTGCGGCAATGCGCGACGGCCGATCGGATCATCAGGAGAGCGAATCATTTCAGACAGGGATGGATGTCCGAGATGTCCTACTTATTTCTTCGGCGTCGTTGCAATCAGCTCAGTGAAAAAGAATTCGACGGACGCCCCGGAAGTGCGTCCCTACCTACTATGCGCCGTTCGGCTGTTCGATCACGCTGTTAATATGGAGCGGTCCGAGAATGGCCACAGTGCCTTTGTCGTCAGTAACGATCACTCGGTTGCCGCGCGGCGTGATGTAGGCGTAATCCACCGTCGGCACTGAATATTCACGTCCGTCCGATGTCCGAACCGAGAACGGAACAAACGGCACGCGCGCTAGTTGTTTGCGAATCTCATCGATCACCCGGCAACATTATACCAGAAACTTCCCGCCGCGCATCATTTGCTCGCCGTCGAACCAGATGTCGAAATCACGGCCGACGCAATCGATGTGCGTTTTGGAAACCCAGTTCGCACCGGTATGTTCGGCGTAGGGATGGCCGAAGGCGATGTGGACACCGGGAATTTTTTCGTCCTGCAAAATGTGGCCGATGACGTGCGTGCAGGCCGTGTTGGTGCCGATGGCAAATTCGCCGACGCGATCGCTGTTTTCGTCGGTGCTGGTGTAGGCGCGAAATTCGTCGCGCAAATCCTTGTTCTCGGACCGCAGCGATCGGATGCGATTGTTTTCCACTTCGATCGTGAGCGGATTGGATTCCAGATCGCCAAAACGTTCGCACAGGTAATCGCCAACCACGCCGTCAACCACGAACACACCGTTGGTGTTCATCGGCGCAGTGAAAATTTCGCCGCCGGGAAGATTGCCCCATGTGTCGCGCGTGATGATACCGCTGGTCTTCAGCCAATTTAATTTGGGCGAAAGCTCTGCCTCAAATTCAGTGCCGTGAGGCGTTCGGCAGGTGATCCGCTCAGCTTGTCGCGCGCGCTCGACCAGGCGCTGGCTGAGCGCATCGACCGCGCAAAAATCGGCGCGCATACCCTCGAGCATGATTTCGCGGTTAATGTTAACCATGTGGCCATGCCGGATTTTGTGGTTGTTGACTACGCTGGTCATTTGCGTCCGGGCGGTAAGCTCGCCCGGCTGCGTTTGCGCGGCGAAGATTGATGCTTGTGAGAGCGCCAGATCATCGAGAATGATTTCCGGCATATACTTGAGCGGCCGGTGCGCATGATGCTCCAGCACGAACAAGCTGTACTCTGATCCGACGCGCTCCACCTCCTTCTGTAATGCTGCTGCAATTTCGCGCGTCGCGGCGTCGGTGATGATTGTGATTCGCTCCTGCGGCTTCAAGCGAAGGCAGACATCGATGGCATTGCGCGCGCCGGGAACCAGTTCTGGATCAATCGGATGAAGATAAGCTCGATCGGGCATGGGAAGTTTTCAGAATTACGTTGAAATCGGGAGCAGGCAAATGTCTCTTTCTCGCGTCGAGATCGATGGCGCCAGAGCGCACCGCTTGCTCTCTTATTACGATACACACAGATGACGACGTTTCGACGAAGAGACTATGTGACTTTTGGGAGGACATTTTACATCAACATCGCGGGCGCATAATCTTCCCGGAACGCGCTATGGCATCGCAAATTCAATCACTAACTCGTTTTGCTGTTGCCCTCGCGATCTTGGCGCCTTGGAGCAGGCCGGCTATGGCTGATCAACAACAGCGGCCGTTTTCATTCCAAGTGCCAAAGAACGATTCTGCCGCGGCCGAGGCGCTGGCCGACCAACTCGCTGCACTTTCGCCAAGAGTGAATCGGGACGAGGCCAAACTGCTGGCAGAGTGCGCTTACGCCACTGTCAGCAAACTCAGGCGAGACTACCGGATGTTTGGCACGCCAATTTTTAATAATTTCCTTATCTATCACGGCCTCAGGAAACGCGGCTACTGTTACCAATGGTCGGAGGACCTGCTCGTCGCGCTCGATAAATTAAAACTTACCAGCCTGGAGCTGCACTGGGGCGAATATGATCCGCGCACGTGGCGCGAGAACAATTGTATCGTGGTCACCGCCAAAGG
>VBQC01000212.1 GCA_005887825.1 Verrucomicrobiota bacterium
CCAAGACCTACGCCATGACGGGCTGGCGGATGGGCTACGGCGTAATGCGCGCCGACCTGGCGACGCACCTTGCCCGCCTGATGACCAACTCCAACTCCTGTACCGCCAGCTTCACGCAGATCGCCGGCATCGAGGCGCTCCGCGGACCGCAGGCATCGGTCGACGCGATGTGCGCCGAGTTCAAAAAACGGCGTGACGTGATGGTCGCCGGCCTCAACAAGATCAAAGGTTTCTCCTGCCGCTTGCCCAAGGGCGCGTTCTACGTTTTTCCCAATATCAAGCAAACGGGGTGGCCATCGAAGAAACTGGCCGACGCGCTGCTTGACGATGCCGACGTCGCCGGGCTGTCTGGTACCGCCTTCGGCGATTTTGGCGAAGGCTATTTACGCTTCAGCGTGGCCAACTCGATCGAGAACATCGAGAAAGCGCTCGATCGCGTCGGCGCCTGGGCAAAGAAAAATCTGTGAAGCCAGAAACGAGTGACGAAGCAGTCCCTGTTTTACACGACTTAATTCGGTAAATCCTATCGAGTTTTCCTGCGTTCCTGGTTTGTTCAGACATTGTTGTATGGCCGAGAAGAAACGTTTTCGCGTGTTTGCGACTTCCCGGATCGGGGATCCGGCGGAGAACCGACTGCGCGAGCGGGGTTATGATCTGGATGTTTACGAAGGCCCCGAGGCGCCGCCGAAGAAGCTGATCATAGAGAAAGTGAAGAGCGGCATCGACGCGTTGATCACAACACTCCGCGATCCGATCGACGCCGAGGTTTTCGAAGCAGGGAAAAGCTCGCTCAAGGTCGTGGCCCAGATCGCAGTCGGGTTCGACAATATCAACCGCGGCGACGCCAACAAATACAAGATACCATTCACGAACACCGCCGACGTGCTCACCGAAGCAACTGCCGAGTTCGCGTTTTTCATGATGGGGATGCTGGCGCGCAAGATGTGGCAGAGTGAACGCCTGGTGCGGGAACGGAAGTGGCCGTCGTGGCACCCATTCCTGCCGTTCCTCGGCGACGAGGTCACTGGCAAGACCATCGCCATCATCGGCACCGGACGCATCGGCCTGGCGATGATCAAGAAATGTTCGGGTTTCGACATGAACATGCTGTGTTACGACCCGGCCTATCACAATGACAAGTACATCGCGTCGATCCAGGAGCTGATGGACCTGCGCCACGCCAGGGGGATCCAGAAGGAGAAGACCTGGATCAAGTACGTGGACTTCGAAGAGGCGATGCGCGGCGCTGATTACGTGAGTATTCACGTGCCGCTGTTGCGCGAAGGTGAAACCGATAAGCCGACCTATCACCTCATCAACGAGAAAACGCTCAAGCTGATGAAGCCAACGGCCTATCTCATGAATAGCTCACGCGGTCCGGTCGTGGACGAGAAGGCTCTCGCGAAAGCGCTGAAAGACAAAGTCATCGCCGGGGCGGCGCTCGACGTTTTTGAGAAAGAGCCTCTGCCGCCGGATTCGCCGCTCCTCGATCCCGAAATCGCCGACCGCACGCGTCTGTTCCATCACTTCGCCAGTGGCGCGCAGATCACGCGGCTCTCGGTCGATCCCGACAAAGGCATGGCTGGGCGCACTGTCCAGGCACTGATCGACGTGCTGGAAGGAAACTACGGCGGCGACCCGACGAAGATGCCATATGTTGTGAATAAGGAAGCGTTTGAGAAGTAGGTGCGAGCCGCACAGGCGGATGCGGTAATGGCGGATGGCGAATTGCGAATTTCGGAATAGGAAATCGCTGGGAGCGGGAGGGAAGAAGCAAATGCCCAACGCTTCGGGTGATCGACTAACCGATAACAAACCACTAATAACGGCGGAGCAGCCAGAGATCAGCCGCGACCAACGCGTGTCAGATTTGAACGACAATCCCAGCGGCAAGGTCTAGCTTTGTCACTATGATCAAACTCATTGCGTTAGTAGCGGCGGGACTCTTTGCGGCAGGTACGATGTTCGCGGGCGAACACGGCGATTGCACAAAGAAAGTCGGAAACGAAGCGAAGGTAGCGTGTCAGGCATCACTGGCCAGCCTCAACCTGACACCCGAGCAGAAAACGAAGATGGACGCAGCTATGGCCGAGCATCAGAAAGCCGGTTGCTCTGAAGCGAGCGAAGCTAAATACATGCAAGAGGCAAAAGGAATCCTGACGAAGGAGCAGTACACGAAGTTCGAAGCCCAGTGCAAGAAAGGCGAAAAAGACAACACGCAGACCTGATCGCGGACTTGCAACCAGATCAACCCTTCGCGCCGAGAGCAATCTCGGCGCGTTCCGTGTACGGATTCGATTCCGGCCGAAATGGGAAAGGCAATTGCGTCACTCTAAACTCCGAAACATTCGCGAGCAGAGCATTTAACATTTCCCGGTATGTCTTGAGCGCTTTGCAGAAAACGCGCCTATGGAAAAATGGGGTCGCCTCGGGTTTTGCAATCAATGTCGCTCAATTCCCGTCGCCTCGACCGGGATCAGAGGTCGGAGATCAGAAATCAGATGTGAGCGGAATCCCATTCGCAGCATTCCCTGGGCAGGCGAAGCGACTACAGCTCTAGCCCGTTTGTTCGCCGGCCTTACGGGGTAGCCGTAGGGGTAGCAGTCGCAGCAGGAGTAACAGTGGGAGTGGGAGTGAATTCAGCGGGTAATGAGCCCCTGCCTTCATTGGCCTCCTTCCTGTAGGTAATGAAGAGGGTTGCACCGACAACCGGGGCAATTGTTACCTCAGCGGGACCCGCTATTACCACTTGATTCAAGGTTTCCTGCGAAGTTGAAAGGCTGCTCGTATCGATCCGGCTGGCGGTGAGAACATTGGCGCTCTGATCGTTTAGCGTCACCGTAACTACGCCGCGATCGACGCCGCCTTGTTGTGTGAAATTTCGGACCCGGAGGGACTGCTCGTCAGAGACCGTGATCGTCAGCGGCGAACTCGTAATAATGCGGCTCTTGAATCCGCCGGCAAAGACGAAGCTTATGGCCCCCAACAGAACGCAAGCAACCAAAGATCGCCCAAAAAGGATTTTCATCATTTAAGATAGTACGCTATCAACGCGTCGGCCGATTGCAATTGCCGTTTACCGACACTCCGAACAAGGGAACGGAAAAGCATCGCGTCTAACTCCGAACTCCGAAAATCTTCGCCCGCCACTAGCCACGGCTAGCAAGCTTTGGGCAGGCTGAGCAGGGCATTTAAGATTTCGGGATGCATCTTGAGCACTTTGTAGAAAGCACGCCTGACTTTCGGAAGCAATGCTCGCTACAATTGCCCGGACATAGTTCATTCGGATCTGGATGCCGATGAAAAAAGCAGGAAGGCAAGGAAAGCAGCTCCCGCAAAACGGAGGGCGAATGGGAATGGCTCAAAAATTATCGGGTCTGGGACGCTAACCGGAAGATCTTTGTTTATCCGGAGAACTGGACCGAACCCAAGCTGCGTTTGCCAGCCCGTCTTCGGGCATCCCTGGACGAAGCGGTGGCATTCGTTTGCACAAAATGCGGTGCGAAGGCAAAGCGCAAGCGCATTCGCAAGTCGGCGCACCGGAAAAGCATCCGCGTCCTGTTCACTGGCAAAAAGGGGACGGGGGCTCTCGTCGCTGCGCAGACTCTGGCCTGCGATCTGCGAAAAGATCTATACCGCGTCGATTTGGGCGCCGTCGTGTCTAAATATATTGGCGAGACGGAAAAGAATCTGAGTCGCGTCTTGACCGCAGCAGAGAAGAATGGTGCGGTCCTCTTTTTCGACGAAGCCAATGCGCTTTTTGGAAAACGTGCCGAGGTGAAGGACAGCCACGATCATTACGCCAACATCGA
>VBQC01000213.1 GCA_005887825.1 Verrucomicrobiota bacterium
AGGTGAAATCCGCAGAAGAGCCAAAGACCGAGCCGGTGAGCGCTGCGGCCGAGGAACCTGAGAAAAAACATCGTCGATTTTTCAAGAAGCGAAAAGAAACCAAATAAATGCCGGGTTCTCAAGGCTCTCAGCCTGGGAAACCTCGTAAGACAGCGGGAAATGGCGCTGGCCGAGGTTCGGCGGCTGAAAATGGCGGAAGAGTTTTTCCCAATCCGCCAACAAGTTCTGCGCAGGATATTCACCGCTCCCCACCGCACAGCGTGGAAGCAGAACAAGGCGTGCTCGGCTCGATGCTGATCTCGCCGCGCGAAACCATCGCGGAGTGTGTCGAGAAAATTAACGAAGAATACTTTTATGTTCCGGCGCACCAAACCATCTACAACGTCCTTGTCGACCTTTGGAACGCGGCCCAGGCGATCGAACTGATCACATTCACCCAAGTGCTGCGTGATCGGAATATACTCGAAAGCGTGGGTGGGGCGGCATTGGTCACAAGTCTGTTCACGTTCGTACCCACGGCCGCGAACGTGCAGTACTACCTCGAGATCGTTCGCGACAAATACATTCTCCGGGAAATCATCTCTGCCGCCACCGAGAGCGTGCGCCGGGCCTACGAGGAGCAGGACGAGGTGAACAATCTTCTCGACGAAGTGGAACAGAGAATCTTCGCCGTTGGCGAAGACCGCTTCAAAGGCCAGATGCTCTCGATGAAAGACCAGGTGATGGAGGCGATCGAGTCAATCGAGAAGCTGTACGAACGCAAAGGCGGCATCACTGGGATCTCGACGGGCTTTGTCGAGTTCGATCGGATGACCAGCGGCTTGCATCCCTCGGAAATGATCGTGATCGCGGCGCGGCCGAGCATGGGAAAGACCGCGCTCGCCATGAATATCGCCGAACACGTCGCGATAAATGAAAAACTTTCGGTCGGAGTGTTTAGCTTGGAAATGAGCAGCCAGCAGCTTGTGCAGCGCCTGCTTTGCTCGCGGGCTCGAGTCAATTTACAAAAAGTGCGCGATGGTTTTTTGGGCGAGCGCGATTTTCCCAGTTTAACGGCCGCGGCCTCGAAGTTGGCGGAAGCGAAAATTTTCATCGACGACAGCGCCAGTCTCACCATTCTCGAATTACGCGCGAAGGCGCGCCGCCTCAAAGCGCAGCAGGATGTCCAACTGATCATTGTCGATTATTTGCAACTTCTCAGATCGACATCGCGCCGGGCGCAGGACAACCGGCAGCTGGAAATCTCCGAAATCTCCGCAGGGCTCAAAGGTTTAGCCAAGGAATTGAAAATTCCAATCATCGTAGTGGCGCAATTGAATCGACAACCGGAGCAGCGCTCTGGCGGTAAACCCCGCTTGAGCGATCTGCGCGAATCCGGCTCGATCGAACAGGACGCAGACCTGGTCGGTTTGCTTGTCAGGCCGGAAATCTACGAGGAGGACGAAGAGGCGGCGAAGCCGAATTTATTATCGCGAAACAGCGCAATGGTCCGGTTGGCGAGATTCCGCTCACGTTTCTGAAGGAGTTCACACGCTTCGAAACTCGGTCGCGCAATATGAGCGAGCCGGAAAGAGCGTTTTAGGGACGTTAAATCGTCAAGTCGCGTTGAAGCGGCACCGAATCACAGTGTGACGATTTAACGAATCACGATAATGCATTCACCGCTTCGATAACGTGCTGCGCGTCGATGCCGCGTTCTTTCATCACTTCAGCGCCGGGCGCGCTTAGTCCAAATTCGTGCAGTCCGACCACTTTGCCATCGAGACCGACGTATTGGTACCAAATTTCGGTCACTCCGGCTTCGATTGCTACGCGGCGACGGCATGAATTTGGAAGGATCTCCTCGCGATATTCTTCCGGTTCGCGATTGAACCGTTCGAAGCACGGCATTGAAACCACGCGCGCGCCATCGCCCAATTGATTGGCCGCCGCCAGCGCGTGCTGCAATTCGCTCCCGCAAGACATGATGATCAGATCGAGTTTCCCTTTTTCACGTTTTGCGATGTAGCCGCCGCGCGACACTCCTTCACGGCGCAGCTTCACGTCGATCTCATCCAAAATCGGGACGACCTGACGAGTGAGCGCAAGCAACGTGGGCCCATCGGTTCGTTGCATCGCAGCAACAAATGCGCCTGCTGTTTCTTCGGGGTCGGCAGGACGAATCACGTCGATGTTGGGCATTAAGCGAACCGAGCTCACCGTCTCAACCGGCTCGTGTGTCGGACCGTCTTCGCCAACGCCAATCGAGTCGTGCGTAAAAATGTAGGTGTTCGGTAAATGCGACAAAGCGGCGAGACGAATGGAGGCGCGGCAATAATCGGTGAAGACGAGGAAGGTCGCACCCGAAGCGCGAAAAAGTCCGTGATAAGAAATCCCATTGAGAATCGCACACATTCCGTGTTCGCGGATGCCGAAGTGGACATTCCGACCTTTTGGATTGTCGCGGGTGAAATCCTCGCCGCCTTTGATGTAGTTTAATGTCGATCCATGCAGATCCGCGCTGCCGCTCATGAGTAACGGCATCGCTTGCGCAATCGGCTGCAACGCTTCGCTCCCCGCTTTGCGCGTAGCGAGTTTCGAATCTTTCGGAAACTCCGGAATCTTGGCTAGAAGATCCGCCGGAACTTTTCGCTCAATACCGTCATCGAGCTGCTTCGCCTTGTCCGGATTTGCCTTACGCCAATCGTTGTAGGTTTTTTTCCAACCATCGTAATCGGCCAGCAATTTCTTTTTATGTTCGGCGAAGTATTCGCGGGTTTCATTCGAAACAAAGTAATGTTCGTCCGGCAAACCGAGACCTTTGCGCGCCGCATCGACATACGGCGCGCCGGCTTCGCCATGCGCCTTGTAGGTGCCCTGCACCTCCGGCACCCCTTTGCCAATCAAAGTGTGCGCGATGATAAATTGCGGCCTGCCGTTGTCGCGTTCCTTTGCGATGTTTAGCGCATCGAGAAACGCCTGCATGTCGTGGCCGTCAATTTCCTGGACGTCGAAGCCGTAGGCTTTAAATCGCGCGCCAGTGTCTTCGCTCTGTGTTGCCTTCGCTGGCGCGTCGAGCGTGACGGCATTGGAATCGTAAATGAGGATGAGATTATCGAGACCAAAATGTCCAGCAAACGCGCTCGCTTCGGATGCGACGCCTTCCTGCATGCAACCGTCGCCGGCGAGACAGATGCAATGCTGATCAAAGATGCGGCGCTCCGGCGTGTTGAAACGCGCCGCCGCCATCTTCATCGCCACCGCGATGCCGACTGCGTTGCCCACCCCTTGCCCGAGCGGCCCGGTGGTGCATTCCACGCCGGGCGTTTCACCAAACTCCGGATGCCCCGGCGTCTTGGAATGCAGTTGGCGGAACCGTTTGATCTCCGACATCGGCAAATCGTAACCGCTCATGTGCAGCCACGCGTAAAGGAACATGCTGCCGTGGCCGGCCGAGAGGACGAAGTAATCGCGATTGATCCAGCGCGGTTCGTCCGGATTGTATTTCAGGGCGTAGCCGTAGAGCACCGCGCCCATTTCGGCGCAACCGAGCGGAAGACCAAGATGACCAGATTTCGAAGCCTGCACGGCGTCCATGCACAAACCGCGTGCCTCGTTCGCCGCGCGAGAAAGAATTTCAATGTTTAGACTCATGGGAAAGAAAGGAAGATTTGAATTTTCGGATTAAGATTGAAAGCGCGAACTTCTATATGGCGGAACATTCGAGTTCGACAATGTATTTTCCATCGCTGAACGTCGCCTGCAGATAAATTCGAAGCTCGAAAGACTGATACGTTCGTGAATCCGCCATCCCTCCTGCAAATTGTCGAGCGGCTTGAACGGCTTGCGGGGAAGTTGCCTTCTAAAATTCAAAAAGCGGTTCTGGCCGAACTTACACCGCTTAAACAATTGTTTCTTCAACAGCGGCCGCCGCGTTTTCTTTTTGTTGGCGCGAGCGGCACGCCGATAGGGCAAATCATTGGCGCTCTCTTTGCCCCGGCCGACGTGACCGAAACGCGCGACGCTTCCGTCCCGATTTGCCGTTGGTACGATGTAAATCTGCGGGATCGTGGAACGATCTCGGTCCTCGACGCCCGCGGCGTTGACGATTCGGCTTTCAGTCAGCTCCAAGACGAACTCAAATATCAAGCTGCCGATATTATTTTTTTCCTTAGCGACGAACGAAACGCAGAGGGACTAGGGAAACGCGACTTGGATGATTTAAAGGTCAGGTATTTTGCTTGGAATAAGACGCCGGAAACGGGCACGAAGGTAATTGGGATCAGCATTTTGCCGTTGGACGAGGCAGTCGGGCCCAATCAGATCAATCTGGCTGCATCGCGGCTGCAATTAGCACTCCGATCGAATGTCGCGGGACGCGAACCTCTTCTGGAGACATTGAGATTGTGTTCCGCAGGTCCTGATCAAGGCCTCGAACTGCCCGTTGCGGAGGCCCAACGACTCATGTCGACCCTGGCACGCGAGTTGCCGAATCAGGCTCGGCTGGAAATGATCAGAATCTCGCGAAATCGCGAAGCCCAGCACGAGGTCGCGCAGCTTTTGGTGAAATCCACGACGGCCATCTGTGCAGCGATCGGCGCCCAACCGATTCCGCTCGCCGATCTGCCGATTCTGACAAGTTTGCAGGTCACGATGATTTCCGGAATCATGTATGTAAGCGGACGCGAGCGAAGCCTGCGCGCAGCTACCGAATTTATCGGCGCTCTTGGCGTCAACGTCGGCGCAGCGATGCTTCTGCGTGAAGGCGCTCGCGCGATCCTGAAATTCTTCCCCGGTTGGGGAAACGTCGTCGGCGGGTTGGTGGCAGGCTCCGGGACATACGCGATTGGACGTGCCGCGACTGTATTTTTTGTCGACGGCGTATCGTTGAAGGACGCGCGGCGAACGTATCTCACCAGCCGCAAAAGGGTGTCACATAAGCCACACGGCGTTTGATGACTCCCATGCGTTGAATAACTTGTGAATAAGATGACCCGCCGGGCGTGGTTTGTTCACAGGATTTTGTGAACAAACGCACCAATTTCTCCCTCTCCACAGAGGTTTGACGAGCTTTATATGAAGCTCTCAGAGATCAGGGCGACCCTCCGAGAAATACACGTCTCACCGGTCAAGACTCTCGGGCAAAATTTTCTGCATGACCAAAATCTTGCACGCTGGATTGTCAATCAAGCGGAGTTAACTGCGGACGATTACGTGGTAG
>VBQC01000100.1 GCA_005887825.1 Verrucomicrobiota bacterium
AGATAGAGACCGTAAGTGTCTTTTGTATCCTCATCGCCGGCTTGCCTGAAACCCGGCTCATTAACAAGGCCCAAATCGGTGTGTCGCGAGCCGCGCTTTCGCGAATCGACCATCTTCAAAAGATCGATCAATCCATAGCCTTCCCGCGCGATCCTGTCCCAAAAGTATTGGTTGCCGCCCGTCCAGAGATTCCAGGTGTTGCGCCCCATGATTTCCTCCGGCGAAAGCTCGATGCCGCCATCCATAGGCTTGAAAATATCGGCAGTAATCTGGGGGAAGTCCGCCGTCGTTTTACCAGAGGCCTTTGCGTCATCGATCGGCTCTGTTTTTTCGCAGCCGGAGAAGAACAGGCAGAAAGCCAGTGCGCAGCTACCGATTGTGGCGATGCGGAGAATTTTCATTGATCTTCTCGCGAGGGCGCGAGTGCCTTCACCAGATCCAGTGTTACTCTCAAGGCAGATCGCATGGCAAGAACTTTTAATCTCTTTCGCGAGCGGCGACGGCTGCTTGTCTCCCGCTAAAAAATATCGAGCAAACGCGCCCTTTTTCAAGCCACGGATCTCGGCAATGAGTTCATCGAAAGTCCGCCGTTTTGCTTCCTCGGTTTTGAGCGCGGCGTCACGCAGTGGTTCGGCTGCGCCCCGGAGTAATTTTGCTTCCTCGGCATGGCTCTTGACGCGCGACATCTGCAGGTTGGTGAGCGCGGCGTCACGCAGTTGTTCGGCTGCGCGCCGGAGCAAGAAGGCACTGCCGAGGGCCCAGGCAGCATTGATCCCGTAGATAGCCAGGAGACTGGGCGACCAGCTCCAGTTATCAAAAAAAGATGAGCGCGCCACAATCATCAAGGTCAGAACAATAAGCGGATACCAAATCAGACGCGCCACCACTTGGGTCCGTTGCGCGACAAAAAAGATTTCGTTGTAAGCAGAAAGTTCCTCTTCGCTAAGCGGCGGGCTTCGGTAGAACCGTTCGGTTACGGCGCTTCCCCATTTCGTGACTTCACGAGCAAACATGCGGATGAAATTACTGTTCAACTGGATGGCATCGACCACGTAAAAAGAGAGGATCATCATGCCAATCGCAGCCAGAAGAATAACTACCTTATCGAACTGAAAGGCGAAGTCGCCCCGGGCCGGGGCGAGCGGTGGCGGAAAAAGCCTGAAGATGATGTAGGAAAATAAAAAGTAGAGTGCAAAAAGAACCCCGATTCGAATGAACCGCGGCCCAAACTTATTCCGACATAGATAGATGTGCCACGCGTGCTCTGCGGAAAAAGGCGGCTCCGGTCCCGGCTTATCCGGAGAAGACATGCGCCATTGTTCGAGGCCCAAGCCGAGATGCCGCCACTGAAAAGGAGTTTTCGGTAACGGATCGAAAGAGAAGCCTTTCTCTATTTCCCGTGCATTCGCGCGCAGATCGATGCCTGCTTTGATCATGAAATGGATCGCGAGCATGAGCGCGATCAAGCGCAGGATCTCGCTCGGCCAGATGCTGATCCCCGAGAAAAAAGCTAGCGGCTCTTTAGCCGCGCCTTCGTATTGCGCGATGTCAGCGCTCTCGTATTGCGCGAACCAAGCACTATCGTATTGCGCGAACATCGCGACCGAAATGACGATAAACGGTACCCCGCAAACCAGCCAGAAAGTCGTGCTGGCGAAAACTCTTCTTAAACGTTGCGGTGTCGTGCCCCCGCCCGGTAGTGCCGGGCTGGCGACGGTGACGCTGATCCAAGCGGCTATTGCTAGGAGTGCGAGCGCGCCAATCACCAGCCGCCAGAACATCGGACTCAACCAGATGACGCGGACCGCCAAGAGCCAATTCTGCCACTTAACCCCGGGGAACTGCGCGAGATTTCGCTTTTCCCGATCCCATGTAGGAAAAAGCCAATCGCGAAACCAGCTCTTGTTAGAGTGTGAAAGATTTTTTCCTGCCAGGTACCATTCGGGACTTAAATCATAGGCTCCTCGCCGACTGATCTCGAAAACGCGTGGTTGCCAGGAAAGGTAGTCGGCGTCTAGTCCGTCCATTTTGCCAGTAGCTACGAGCGTGCCGGTGTACATTGAGGTTTGATTGCTGTCGCGAAACGGGGCGACGTGCTGCTGGCTGTAAGTTTCCGGCAGCGAACTGCCGAAAGGCGAAACGATGATCAGGTTACGTGCGTCGTCCCAATCATCCCGGCGCTCGAAATGTGCATCGTAGTTATTCGTAAAAAAAACGACGCTACGAAATTCAGGACGCAACGCGCGGAGAATCATCAGCTTGTCATAAATGTCGGCTCCGAGCAGTCCAATGGCGCGAATGCCTTTGCCGCCGTCCTGTTTCCAGAGGGTATTAGTTTCCTTCAGTTAGCGCGCGAGACGGCGCAGATAATCCGATTGATTCAAACCTTCCGTGGCTTCGACGACGACGGCATCCTGGCCAAACTGAACTTTCTGCGATTGCTCTCGCCCAGTGTCTTTGCCGGAATCTCCCGGCAACTGACCGTCGATTCCGCGAAGATATCGATAAAAGTGAATGCGCCCGAGCTGTTTCCCTCCGGCCTCCTGTTTCTCGAGGTCGGCAATTATTTCTTTCTGCCCAGCTTCAAACATTCCCTTTTGTCGAGGGTTTAAAATCTGCGGAGGTAACTGCGCAAAGATTGGTCGGCCCGCCTCCTCAAAGATTTGTTTCCCTCGTTCCTGCGGACTCTCTCCGCCGCGCTCCTCGAGAAGCTCCAGGTTGGTTGGAGTTTTGTGCTCGGGACTCTTTTTTTCCTCATCCTCAACGACTTGGTTGCGCGCGTCCCGTTGGGCCTGGTTCTCAATGATTTGGCTGATGTTTTGACCGGACGCCTTGGCAGCGAAAGTGGTGCTGAGCGATCGCCCGTACGGTGTATCCCATTCCGTCAGGATAACGACATGATCCCCGCTCCACGTGCCGTCCTTTTGCTTTCGCGGTCGAACGTCGATCCGTCGGCGGGCAAGCTCAGCGATCAATTCCTCGAGCACCACGTCATCGCTTCCGACGGTACGGACGAAATGCAGACCGCCACCTCCTTCGATCAACTGCGCGGCGGACGGTGGTGGCGGCGGAAACATGAGGTCATCGCTTTCAACCGTACGGGCCAAATGCAGACCGTCCTCTTCTTCGATCCACTCCGCGACGAACGGTGGTGGCGGAACCTGCAACATGAGGTCATCGCTTTTGACCGTCCGGGCGAAACGCAGAGCGCGCATTCCTTCAGTCAACTTGCGCGGGGTGTCGAGCCTGAGCGATGGGAAGTAACCTCCTGCAAGTGGCCGGCCATCAGCGGGGCCAAAAGAACGCGGCCAAACCATTTTCGCCGCACCGCTTTTCTCCGACCATGAGATGCGTAGTTCGGGCAAAACGTCGAAGGCCCATGCATTTGTGTAAAGGAGGGTAGACTCCGATGCCGTTGCGCGCGGTGAGATAATCGAAACCCCGTTCAACATGTACCAGGCCAGCGGGTCTTCGCACGCTTCGCGAATCATGTTTTGCAGGCCGGTGGAATTTGCTGGACCGATTAATTTCACGTCGATCTTATCGCGGTTCGGCACAAGCCGTGCGATCAGCGCGGCGAAACGATGCAACGGCTCGGTATTGAAGTTCACAGCTGGCAACCAGAGAACAACCACGCGTCTGGTGTTGCGGGGGAAAACGCGTTGGGGATGATCAGTCGCCTCACATTCCTCCCAAGGCATCAAGAACGGACGCTCCTTCGCGTCGGTATCGCCGGGCGTGATCGTTTCCGGCAGGGGCCAGGCCGACGTCACGAATCCGATATGCTCGCCATCCAACGGGACGAATCCGCTCTCGGTCAATCCTTCGAGCACCGCCTGCCGTGCGCGCAAGCGCGACTCGCCTTGTTCGCTGTACGGCCCGGCGTCCAGCATTACCGCGAGCACGAGAACATGCTCCGGGAAAGTCTCGACACGA
>VBQC01000051.1 GCA_005887825.1 Verrucomicrobiota bacterium
TTATTCGAAATTGCTCGTCAATGAGCAGATTGAATTACTGCACGAGTTGAATCGGATCGTCCGGAACACCGAATGTTTTCGCGCAGCGGAAACAAACGAGAAACTGATTCGAGTACCGACCGGCGATGGAATGGCGCTACTTTTTTTTCGCAGTCCGGAGGAGCCGATCGGGTGCGCACTCGAGATTAGCAAAACGTTGCAAGATCATCCGCACATTCAATTGCGGATGGGAGTTCACAGCGGCCCAGTCAATCGAGTGACCGATGTTAACGACAAAACAAATATCGCCGGATCAGGGATGAACGTAGCGCAGCGGGTGCTGGATTGTGGCGATGCCGGGCACATTCTTTTGTCCAAGCATGTGGCCGACGATCTCTCCCAGTACCGGCATTGGCAGCCCTATTTGCACGATCTGGGCGAGTGTGAGGTGAAGCACGGTCTGCGCCTGCACTTATTTAACCTTTACAAAGATAGTCTCGGCAATCCACAGATTCCGGAGAAGCTCAAGCGAAGAAGATGGAAGCAGGACTCCGTTCCGGTTCGTCCAGTTAGCCAGCCTCGGTTCCCAAAGTTTCTCGCGGTTGCTTTAGGTGGCTCGGCCCTGGCCCTGGCAATTAGTTCTTTGATCTTTTTTTATAGAGCTGCACCACCCGCGATTATCTCGACCGTTCCCCGAGGCGCAACGAGCAACGTTTCAGTTTCTATTCCTGAGAAGAGCGTCGCTGTTCTCCCCTTCGAGAATTTAAGCAAGGAAAAAGAGAACGCCTACTTCGCAGATGGCGTCCAGGATGAAATTCTGACCGGCCTTGCCAAGGTCGCCGACCTGAAAGTGATCAGCCGCACATCGACAATACAATACAAGACCAGCGCTCCACGCAACCTGCGAGAAATTGGTGCGGCACTCGGCGTGGCGCATGTATTGGAAGGAAGTGTTCAGCGCGCTGCCAATCGCGTACGTGTCAATGCGCAGCTGATCGATGCGCGAACCGACCGGCAACTCTGGGCGCAAACTTATGACCGCGACCTTGCCGATGTATTTGCGATTCAAAGTGAGATCGCGATGGCGATTGCTCGCCAATTACAGGCCAGGCTTTCGCCAGGCGAAAAGAATGCGATTGAGCAAGCCCCAACGGACGACATCGCCGCCTTCGAACTCTACACTCGCGCCAACAATCTTCTTCTGACCAGCTTTAGCAGTGCCGGAAGAACGAATTTGCTGCAGGCGAGCGATCTGCTGAATCAGGCCATAGCGCATGACCCATCGTTTTTCCAAGCGTATTGCCAACTCGCTCAGACTCATGACAGGCTTTACTTCCTGGGTTACGACCACACCCCTGCGCGGCTGGCTTTAGCTGAAGCGGCCATCCAGGCGGTATTTCGCCTTCGTCCGGATGCAGGTGAAGCGCATCTTGCGCGCGCGAGAAATCTTTATTCGGGATACCTCGATTATGATGGCGCTCTGGCTGAACTGAAAGTTGCTCGTCAGAGCTTGCCCAATGATGCGCGGGTATTCCAGTTGATGGGTTTCATCCAGAGGCGGCAAGGGCGTTGGGAAGAGTCCTTACGAGACCTCGAGCGCGCGATCGATCTTGACCCGCGCAACTTTTACACGCTACAGCAGATCGCGATCAGTTACGGAGTTCTCCGGCGCTACGCTGAGGAAAAATCAGTCTTCGATCGTGCGTTGGCCATCGAGCCAAACAATGTTGACACGAAAGTTGCGCTTGCGTCCGTTCAATTTCATTGGAAGGCCGATACTCGGCCGTTGCATCAAACAATCGATTCTATTCGAGCAACAAATCCCGACGCTCTGCCGAGTGTCGCCAATGATTGGCTGAGCTGCGCGCTGGCCGAGCGCGACGTCGCTGCAGCAAACAATGCACTGAACGCCTTCAGCGAAACACCTCTGACTGACTACGCGGTTCAACTAAATCGTCCGCTCATGGAAGGTCTTCTCGCTCGTATGACGAAAGACAATGGCAAAGCCCGCGCCGCTTTCAGTGCGGCACGCGCGGAGCAGGAAAAGATGGTTCAAGCTCAGCCAAATTACGGCCCGCCGCTATGCGTCCTTGGTTTGATCGACGCTGGTCTTGGACGGAAGGACGAAGCACTGCGTGAAGGCCGGCGCGCAGTCGAGCTTCTTCGGGTGGAAAAAGACTCAATCAATGGTCCTCTCATGATTGCGTATTTTGCAGTGATCGCCGCGTGGGTTGGCGATAAAGATCTCGCCTGCCAACAACTTGCCATCGCCGTCCGTCCACCGAGCACCGTCAGTTACGGTCAATTGAAACTGCTGCCGTTTTGGGATCCGCTCCGCGGCGATCCGCGCTTTGAGAAAATCGTCGCCTCCCTCGCACCAAAGTAGGCGGCATCCGTTGGAGTTGCCACCATGGTTATTGGCTTCGGCCGCGAGCCGGCGCCGCTGGCGGTCGGCTCACGAGCGGAGCGGGCGCCATGGCCTTAGGCAGCGCGGCTTCAGCCACTGACAATGCGCAAGAGGCCAAGTGCGCTTATCCAGAAAATAAAGCTGTCCGACGACTGGCGTACTCATGCTTGGATTTGAGCCATTGCTGGCCGGGGATGCGATCACTCTTTGCTCCCGCTCGTGTCCGCGGTTTCAGCCGGCGCCCTCTCTGCATTCATTTCTTTAATCTTTCGATGAAGGGTTCGGCGGCTGATGCCGAGCTTTTTGGCAGCGGTGGTCACGTTTCCGTTTGTCGCTGCCAGCGCCTGAGCAATCAATTTCTTTTCCGTTTCGTGGAGGTCCAGTGGGCTTGTTTTTTCTGCGAAAGCCTCGGCCGCGGAGATACCGAGCGGCGACGCTGCATGGGCGGCCTGGCGAATGGCCATCGGGAGATCGCGCAATGTGATGTGTGGGCCGGTCGCCATTACAACCCCATGCTCGATTGCGGTGCGCAGTTCGCGTACGTTACCCGGCCAATCATAGGTCAGCAGCGCATCCATGGCATCGGGCATTAGATCGAGAAGAGGTTTCTCGTTTACCTTGCAGAAATGACGCAAAAATCCGCGGACCAGAATCGGAATATCTTCCTTTCGGTCGCGCAAGGGCGGCATGGTGATGCGCACGACGTTCAGGCGAAAGAAAAGATCGTCCCGAAACTTTCCCTCGCGCACGAGTTGTTCCAGATTCTTGTTTGTGGCTGCAATCAGGCGCACATCCGCACGCAGCGTTTGATTGCCGCCTACGCGCTCGAAGGCGCGCTCTTCGCTAATTACGCGCAGCAATTTGACCTGCGTGCTCGGATCGATCTCGCCCACTTCGTCGAGAAAAATCGTGCCGCCGTTGGCCTGCTCGAACCGACCGATGCGGCGTTCATGCGCCCCGGTGAATGCGCCTTTCTCATGCCCGAACAGTTCGCTCTCAAGTAATTGCGGCGAGAGCGCGGCGCAATGCACCGTTATAAATTTCGCTTTGTTGCGGCGGCTCAGATTATGAATCGCGTGCGCGGCCAGTTCCTTTCCGGTGCCGCTCTCGCCTTCAATGAGCACATTGGCTGATGAGGGCGCGACCTGCCGGATCGTGTCGAGCACCTCGTGCAAGGCAGCCGAGTCGCCCCAAATGTTCTCGAGGCCGTAGCGCTCGTCCACTTGCTGCCGGAGCGCACGATTTTCCTGCTCGATTTTGCGGCCTTGCACCGCGCGCGCGATTAGCAATTCAACTTTGTCGAGATTGAGCGGCTTGGTCACAAAATCGTAGGCGCCGCGCTTCATCGCTTCGACTGCGACGTCGACGGACCCATACGCCGTCATCATGATGCAAATGGGCGGACGCGGCATTTTCAGAGCGCGATCGATCAATTGCATTCCATCTTCGCCGCCGAGGCGAAGATCGGTGAGGAGCACGTCGATCTGCTCGCGCTCGAGCACGTTCATCGCACCGCCGAGATCGGGGGCGACATAGACGTCATAATCGTTCTCGAGCAAACGCCGCAACCCGTCGCGGGTATGCTTTTCATCATCAACAATGAGGATTGTGGGCTGTGGACTCATTTAACGATTCAGCGACTCAACGATTTAGCGAGCGACGCATTACTTTGCTTCAATCACTTAATCACTCAATCAGGGAATCTCTCAATGCATTTGATCTCTCAATCGGCAAATCGCTTGTGATGGTCCTGTAGGTGTCGCCGTATGAGGGTTGCAATGCGCGGCTGGCCAATACGTCACCGCGGCGCTTCGCATAACGACGCGGCTACAGAAAAATGGCGATATTGACGGAATGGGGTATTGTCGCGGATGTACTGGCGAACGCTTGCCGGGTTCATGCCGGTCTTTCTCCTGACTGGAGCAATCCCTAACTCTTCCGGAGCTGAATTTTCCAGCTCCGTCGATCCTAGCGAAGGTTGGAAGGTAACCAGCGGAAGCAAAGACGTTGCCCTCTACAGTCGTGCGCGCGCAGGTTCACGGATGAAAGAGTTTAGAGCAATCGGCTCGATTGACGCCCCGACTTACGCGGTTCACGCTGTGATCGACGACTTCGAAGATTACGCGCGTTTCATGCCCTACACGGTTGAATGCCGGCTGCTGAAGCGGGAGGCCGATTCGATTATCACTTATCAACGCCTCTCACCAAAGATTTGTGAAGACCGCGATTACACCCTGCGTGTCAGGAAAAAGTCGTGGCCTGGCCCCGAAGGATTCACTTATCTCAATCAATGGGAACCGGCAAATAACCTGGGTCCCGCAGAAAAGAAAGGCATTGTTCGCGTAAAAATTTGCGATGGCAGCTGGCTGCTCGAACCCGACGGCGCAATCAAAACGCGCGCGACTTACTCCATTTACACCGACACTGGCGGAATGATTCCTGCGTTTATCGCCAATCGCGCAAGCGGGATAGGAATCAGCAAGCTGTTCGAAGCGGTCCGCAAGCAGGCGAGGAATCCAAAATATACCGCGCGTCAATTGTAGCCGGGGTCGGTGATCCCGGCCGTGCAGCGACGTCAATGTGAGCCGCGGTCACCGACCCGGCTACAGGCTAGCGAAATCGGTTGCAAAGTAGCGCGCCGCAGCCTTTCCTCATTGCCATGAGAGCGAATCGGTTCCTGTTTTTGATCGGCGCGTTAAGCGGACTGACTCTGGTCAATTTGCCCGCTGCCGAACCCACGCCACAAACGCCGAAGAAACCTGTTTCAGATGAATACCACGGCACGACGGTCAAGGATCCTTATCAGTGGCTGGAAAAGGATGATGATCCCGAGGTGAAGGAATGGTCGAACGCGCAAAATCAGCGAACTCGCAGTTATCTCGACAAGTTGCCGGACCGGGCAGCGGTCGAGAAACAATTGGCCGACTGGTACGCGAAAACTTCACCCAGTTATTCTTCGCTCGTCTCGCGCCCAGGAGTTTTATTTGCGATGAAATTCCAGCCGCCGAAACAGCAACCATTGCTGGTGACGCTGGCTTCGGCCGACGATCTCAAATCGGAGAAAGTCGTGCTCGATCCGAACGTGCTGGACGCCAAGGGCACGACGGCGATCGATTGGTTTGTTCCATCACTGGATGGCAAGCACGTGGCGGTCTCGCTTTCCAAAGGCGGCAGCGAAGACGGCACGCTTCACTTTTACGAAACCGCGACAGGCAAAGCGCTGCCGGACACCATCGCGCACGTGCAATATCCCACGGCGGGCGGCAGCGCGGCCTGGAACGCGGACGGCACCGGAATTTATTATACGCGTTTCCCCCGGAAGGGGGAGCGGCCGGACGCCGATCTGAATTTTTATCAGCAGATTTATTTTCACAAACTCGGCACCGCTGACACTGAGGACACTTATTCGATCGGCAAAGACTTTCCGCGAATCGCTGAGATCGTGCTGCAAGCTTCGCGCGACGGGAAATACATTCTTGCGACCGTGGCGAACGGCGATGGCGGGGATTTTGCGCATTACCTGCTCGGGCCGGACGGAAGCTGGAAGCAAATCACGCAATTCAGCGATCAGATCAAGGCTGCACGCCTGGGGCGTGATAACGCGCTTTATCTTCTCTCGCGCGCCGGCGCACCGCGCGGGAAAATTCTGCGCTTGCCGCTCGACACACCGGAATTAAAAAACGCGGTTGAGATCGTGCCGACTGGCGAAGCGGTCATCGAGCAAATCGTTCCCACAAGCGACGCACTCTACGTTGGCGATCTGCTCGGCGGCCCGTCTCAGGTCCGGCGCTTTGGATTGGACGGGAAAGGCGGAGCAATCATTCCGATTCCAAAAATATCGGCCGTCCAGGAAATGCTTGCCTTGGAAGATAACTCGCTCCTGTTTCGTGATGTGAGTTATACCGAGCCGGCAGCGTGGTTCCATTGCGCACAAGGAAAAATCGAGCCGGTGAAGACAGCCTTGCGCAGCACATCGCCGGTCTCATTTGCCGACATCGAAGTGACGCGCGAGTTCGCAACTTCGAAGGAGGGTACGAAGATTCCGCTAAACATCATTTTCCGGAAAGGAATGAAACGGGATGGGCAAAACCCGACGCTGCTTTATGGCTACGGCGGTTACGGCATCAGTATGACGCCTAATTTCGACTTTACGCGGCGGCTGTGGTTCGATCACGGCGGCGTCTATGTGGTGGCGAACATTCGAGGCGGCGGAGAGTTCGGTGAGGAGTGGCACAAGGCCGGCAATCTTACCAAAAAACAAAACGTGTTCGATGATTTCGCGGCCGCTGCCGAATACTTGGTCGCAGAAAAGTACACGCGCCCGGAAAAACTTGCGATCCTGGGTGGAAGCAATGGCGGCCTTTTGATGGGCGCGATGATTACGCAGCATCCCGAATTGATGCGGGCGGTCGTCTCCCAAGTGGGCATTTACGATATGCTGCGCGTCGAGCTTGCGCCCAATGGCGCCTTCAATGTGACCGAATTCGGCACGGTAAGAAATCCGGAGCAATTCAAGGCGCTGTATGCCTACTCGCCTTATCATCACGTTGTTGATGGAACGAAATATCCCTCCGTTTTGATGATGACCGGCGCGAATGACGGGCGGGTCGCGCCATATCACTCCCGCAAAATGACCGCCCGTCTGGATGAAGCCAACGAATCTGAGAATCCGATTCTTTTGCGGGCAAGCTCAAGCGCCGGGCATGGCCAGGGCACCGCATTGAGTGAACGCATCAAACAATTGGCAGACATTTATTCGTTCCTTTTCGCGCAATTGAGAATGACGAACCACTAATGACGGGCAAGCCCGCGTGATTCGTAAAACGTTACATCGTTAAGTCCCTAAAAGTTAGGAATAGGGGCCTGCAACGCAGATGGGTCTCCGTTGTAACTTTGTAACTTTTAACCTTCACGTCCTATCTTCCCCCATCTTGCGAAGAAGATTGCTAATTTGCGTGGGAGCGATCGCGATTTCTTTCGTGATCGCAGCACTGGCGGGGACGGTCTTTTTTTTCAGTCCGCTGCTCACTCATTACATCGAGGGCGACGGGTTTCGTGTAGCCATGGAAAATGAAACTGCGAAAGGCTTGCATTTTTCCAGCGGCCGCTACGCGCCGATTCGGCGGAGCGATTCATTAACGGCGCAAAGCGAAAGTTTCCAGGCGAGCAATGGAAAGAAAGCCGTGAAATCGCTCGATGCTCACGGTATCAGCGCCAGGTTTGACCCATGGGGCCTGTTTGTGCGGCAATGGAGGTTCAGCGACGTGCACGTTCGATCGGGCGACGTTGAAATCCAGGTTTACGAGGCGAATCCCGAAGCAATCGAGCCCAAGCCGTGGTTTGCAATTTTTTTGCCGAACCGAGTGTTTCTGAAACGGATCGAATCGGAGCATTCTAATGTGACTTGGCGATTCCGTGGCGAGCGGGCGGGCTTTTTCGGCACACACCTGCTCATTACGCCTAACGGCCCCGATTTTGAGTATGTCGCCACGGGCGGCAGACTGAAGATGGCTTTGCTTCCCGATCTTGATCTCCGCCGCGCGCATCTTCTCATCACCAAGACGCTGTTGACGATTTACGATGGTGATCTCGCATCAAATTCGAGTAGCGGCGAAAGAATTAATGCCCAGGCAAACGCAGGCATCGGGAAGGATAAAAGCGTCGATTTTAAAGCGAACTTCAATGCGGTCCCAATTCGCACGTGGTTGCCAGCGCAATGGAAAGGGCGCATGAACGGCATCGCTTTCGGCTATGTTCACTGGGCGGGAAAAGATCCGAAACTGGAAAGCTCATCCGGCGAAGGCTCGTTGCGTATCCATAACGGGCGAATCGACGATCTTCCCCTTCTGGAAAAGCTCGCGGAGCTCGCTCAGAAGAAGTCATTCGAATATTTGGAGCTAAATGATTGTTCGCTCACTTTTGCGTGGCGCTATCCGAAGATCGACATCAAGGACATCGCAATTGAAGAGAAAGGCAAATTCCGGATCGAGGGAGAGATCTCTATCGAGCGCCGTCTTTTGCGTGGCACGATCAGACTTGGGCTAACCCGTGAATATCTGGATTGGCTGCCGAATCCTGAAGAAGTCTTTAGCCGGCATGAGCGCGGCTATCTCTGGACTAATGTGCATTTGTCCGGCACGATTGATCAACCCGCGCAAGACCTGAGCTCGCGCATTATCGAGCTCTTCAAGGAATCCCCCGGCGCTTACCTCGGTCTTCTCTTTCGTCAGTTCGAAGGCTGGCTGAAGAGAGCATTCGGCGATTAACAACGCGCTGCGTCAATTTTCTCGCGAGTGGCCCGCTTCCAACATGCGGACGCGCTTGTCGACATACGGCAATCGAATGGTAAGTGTAAGCCCTTTGCCTTCGCTGCTCTCGATGGAGAGTTGGCCACCATGCTCGCGCACAATCCGCCGCACAATTAGCAAGCCAAGACCAGTGCCGGAGGGTTTGGTTGTGAAATAAGGCTCGAAAACGCGGCTCAAATTTTCGGCGGACATTCCGCTGCCGGTATCGACGAAACTAACAAGGACATGGGTGTCGTCTGTGTCGGCGCGAATGCGCAGATTACCGCCGCGCTTCATGGCTTCGAGGCTGTTCTTGATCACGTTATAAAAAGCCTGCTTCATCTGGTCGCGATCGAGCCGGAGTAGAGGCAGGTCCGATCGCAGTTCCTGTTCGACAACAATGTCGCGGTCCTGAATCTCAGGCGCGAAAAAACGCACCGCTTCTTCGACAATCGTGTTTACGTTTTCCGGTTGGAGTTGCGGTTTTGAAGGCCGGATCGCGCGTAGGAATTGTGTGACAATCGAATCGAGCCGGTTGACTTCCGAACGTGCGATGTCGATCGACTCCTGGAATTCCTCTCGCGCTGCGCCGTCTAATTTGTGTGCCTGGCGCTCCATCAATTGCAAATGGATGTGCAGCGAGTTGAGTGGATTGCCGATCTCGTGCGCCACGCCGGCGGCGAGCAATGTGAGCGCGTTGAATCGCTCCGACTCAATTGTTTGCTGCGCCGAGCGGCGGCTCTCGGTGATATCGCGCAGGATCATGGCGTGGCCAACCTGCTCGGTGACGCCGCCCTTGCCGCCCGGCGCGTGGCCGCGACGACCGGAGTCAGCGACTCCGGCTACAGCGCCTGTCTCGCGGTGTTCGATCATCAACGGCACGATGTAAAAATTGATGAAGCGATTGTCCGGATAAAAAACTTCCATGTCACGGCTAACGGGTCCTCCGCTCTGCGTAAGAGATTCCCAATCCAGACCGCGCACGCGCTCGTCGAGCCGTTTTCCGATTGCATCGCTCGTCTCAAGCCCAAACAATTCGCAGGCCGCATCGTTGAGATAGGTGATGCGACCTGTCGAATCGGTCACGATGATGCCCTCCTGAATCGCGTTGAAAACCGTTTCGAGAAATCCTTTCTCCTGCGCCAGGCGCAAAAAATAATTCTGCACCTCCTCCGGACCAATGCGTCCGAGTCGCTCGATTAATTTCTCAAGAAAGCCAGCTTTCATGGCGTGGTCAGGGTTGTTCTAAAATGAGAGATTCCTCGACTTCGCTCGGAATGACAAAAAGAAAGCCCGCTTTCATGGCGTACGTCGCAATGTTAAATCGCTACAAAGCAAAAAGTTCTTTGCCGATTTAACGGTTTAGGGATTCAACTTTTTGCACTGTGGGCGGCACTTCCACTGTCAACATTTCCACGCGCAGATAATTCAGTACGACGGGCGCAAGAATCAGCCCGGGAATTCCCATGAGTCTCTCGCCAATGATCAGCGCGATCAACGTTAGCCAAGCCGGGTTCCGAATCCGGTCGCCGATGATTTTGCTGTTCAAAAAATATTCGAGCTTATGAATGACAACGAGGAACACCAGAGCCGCGATCGCAAGCTTCAGGGAAACTGTTAATGCAACGAAAACAATGATCGCGTTACTCACCAGGTTTCCGACAATCGGCACCAGACCGCAGAGAAATGTGATCGCGATAAGAAGTGGCGCATGTGGCATCCGAACGATCACTACAAACAGCCCGGTCAATGCGCTGTTGATTAGCGAAATCGTAATCTGGGCGCCCATCACGGTCGCGAAACTGCGATAAAAATCGCGGAAGCGGGTCGAGACTTCATCGCAACAAATGGAATAGAGATTATTCTTCACCGGGTGCGTGGCGCGATGAGGATCGAGGCCCGCTTTAAAAAAGAGGCTCCCTGCCGCGACAATTCCGATAATACTAAAAACTAACGCGGCCGTGGTACTGCCGGCGAAATGCGCGACGTTTCGCAGGTAATGTGCCTCTTGCTGAAGGGTGTCGATCACGACCGCTCGCAGGCTCTCAAAATCCGTGAATGGCAATTCGATCTGGCGCCGCTGGGCCCAGGCACTGGCGGAAGGAATTGACGTATCGGCTACATCGGGCAAGGCCAGAATGGCGGCACGGGTGAAAGAGATCGCCGCCGCCGCAATTCCCAACACAACCACGATGAACAAGACCAGGGCGAGCCACCTTCTTTTAGTCAGAAAGTGGAGCTGACGCAGTGCGAGATAGGAGAACAAGATGACCAACAGCGGCACTGCGAGATGCAAAACTCCCGCCAGCACAAGTGTGAGAGCGAGCACACCGTACGAAACTCGAGCGGGCGTAGTCATATCAGTGCCTCATCTGTTAACTTCACCCGCAGCCGAGGTTGTCAACTTCACTCAAACGACCGGGATCGCCAATCCCGGCTACAAGCGCTGCAGCGTACGCTACAGCGCAGATCAGCGCTCGTCCTCTGCCGGAGCTGGTTGACCAGTTTCGGCTTCGGCGCGTTCTTTGAGCGCCGCTTTACGCGAAAGTTTTACGCGACCCTTATCGTCGATGCCGATGCATTTGACCCAAATGATATCGCCAACCTTGGCAACGTCCTCCGTTCGTTTCACCCGGAAATCCGCGAGCTCGGAAATGTGCACGAGCCCATCCCTGCCTGGGAAAACCTCGACAAACGCGCCGAATTCCTTCGTCGAGACGACACGGCCCTGATACATCTGGCCGATCTCGATCTCGCGCGTCATGCCGCCGATAATTTCTTTCGCGCGCGCCATGCTTTCGCCGCTCGTCGCGTAGATGTGCACCGAGCCGTCGTCCTCGATATTAATTTCAGCGCCGGTCTCTGCGACAATGCCCTTAATGGTTTTGCCACCGGGTCCGATAAGCGCGCCGATCTTCTCCGGATTGATTTTAATGGTTTCGATCCGTGGCGCATACTTCGATAATTCCGGCCGTGGTTTGTCCAGCGCGCTGCGCATGATGTCGAGAATCTTCGTGCGCGCTTCTTTGGCGCGCTGGATCGCTTCGGCCATGATTTTGTGACTAACGCCGGGAAGTTTCAGATCGAGCTGAAAACCAGTGACGCCAGCGTCCGTTCCACAAAGTTTGAAATCCATGTCGCCGAAATGATCTTCCGACCCAATGATGTCGGTCAGCAATTCATAGCGCTTCAACTGTCGATCATCGCCAAATTCGGTAACCAGCCCGACTGAAATTCCGGCCACCGGCGTTTTCAGCGGCACACCCGCATCCATAAGCGCCAGCGTGCCAGCGCAAACGCTCGCCATGGATGTCGATCCGTTTGATGCCATGATCTCGCTCGAGATGCGAACGGCGTAACGAAAATCGCTTTCGCCCGGCACAACCGGCTCAAGCGAACGCTCCGCCAGCGCACCGTGACCGATCTCGCGTCGCCCGGGCCCGCCCGTTCGTCCCGTCTCACCCACGCTGAACGGAGGAAAATTGTAGTGCAAAATGAACCGCTTCGATTGTTCGCCGCCACCGTAAGCATCGAGCATCTGCGCTTCCTCGATAGGTGCCAGCGTGGCAAGCGCGACCGCCTGGGTTTCGCCGCGCTGGAAAATGGCCGAGCCATGTGCGCGCGGCAGGACGCTCACTTCGCAACTGATCGGCCGTAAATCCTGGTAACTGCGGCCATCAACGCGCTTTTGTTTGTCCAAAATGCTGACGCGAAACGCCTTTTTTTGGACGTAATCGAATGCCTGCGAGATCGCAAAGGAATCGGCCTCAGGATGTTTTTCCAGGATCGACCTCTTCACTTCCTCGCGCAATGCGTCGACCGCTTTAGCGCGCGCCACCTTGCCTTCTGTGTAAAGGGCCTTCTCGATCCGGTCACCGGCGACGCGGTAAGCGATATCGAGCAGGTCCTGGTTCACTTGGAGCAACGGCACGTCGCGTTTCGGTTTGCCCACTTGGGCCGCCAGTTCTTTTTGGATGCGAATCATCTCGCGGGCATGTCCATGCGCAAACTCGAGCGCTTTTACGAACTCGGCTTCGGCCAGTTCGTTCGCTGATCCTTCGATCATGATCACGTCGTTTTCGGTGCCGACATAAACCAGATCGAGATCACTTTGTGCGCGCTCCGTGTGGGTCGGATTCGCCACGAACTCGCCCTTGACTCGCCCCACGCGAACAGCGCCGATGGGGCCGGCAAATGGAATGTCCGACACGCAAAGCGCGGCGGAAGCCCCGTTGAGCGCCAGAATGTCGGGATCATTTTCTCCGTCGGCGCTGAGCAGGATCGAGATGATCTGCGTGTCGTAAAAATATCCCTGCAGAAAAAGCGGCCGAAGCGGCCGATCGATCATGCGCGAAGTAAGCGTTTCCTTTTCCGTCGGGCGTCCTTCGCGCTTGAAATAGCCGCCTGGAAATTTCCCCACGGCTGCCGCTTTTTCGCGATAATCGACCGTGAGCGGAAAATAATCCTGACCTTCCTTGATAATTGTAGCCGAGACGGCACTGGCCAGCACCATGGTGTCGCCGCATGAGACGACGACCGCCCCGTCGGCGAGTCTGGCTATTCTGCCGGTTTCGATAGAGATTTGATTGGCCCCGATTTGGGCCGTGACCTTTTGTTGCATTGTACTTTTCCTGGATGTGCGAGTTCCAGGCCGGTCACCCTGACTGTAGGTTTTAACCCCCGCACGAGGATCGCAAGCGAGACGCTGCGCCACGGTTCGAAACTAAAACCTAAAATCCAAGGTGTTACTGCGGCCTGGACTTGCTGATTATGTTGTTTTTCTAATTTACCTCTGGCTTCGAGCCGTTAAACAATTGCACACGAACTTCCCGAAAGATCAGTGCGCTTACTTGCGCAGGTTCAGCTTGTCGATCAGCTTTTTGTAGCGATCTCCTTCTGTCTTGCTCAAATAATCGAGCAAGCTCCGGCGTTGCGCGACCATTTTAAGCAAGCCGCGGCGCGAGGAGTGATCTTTACGGTTGGTCTTGAGGTGTTCCGTCAGATGCTCGATCCGGCGTGTGAGAAGTGCGACTTGTACGTCCGCACTGCCGGTATCTTTTTCATGCAGTTGGAACTCCTTAAGGTTCAACGTTTCCGTGCTCTCTGCCATTGGGAAGCGCCTATTCTAAACGAAGAACGCACTTTCGCAACTTCCAGCAGGAGGTCACCCTACAGGCTCACGCGGCACGCTTTTCTCGCTTGCCGTCATACCACAAATGCAGTTTCGCGCGCGAACGCGCCACG
This sequence comes from Verrucomicrobiota bacterium, assembly GCA_005887825.1. Classification (GTDB taxonomy): domain Bacteria; phylum Verrucomicrobiota; class Verrucomicrobiia; order Chthoniobacterales; family UBA10450; genus Udaeobacter. The sequence continues at coordinate 13,918 of VBQC01000051.1, forward strand.
CGGCGACCGCCGATGATCACGGCAAAGAAGTTGGCGAAAATTTGTCGGGCCGAATACATGCGCAGTTTCCGGCCCGATGTCAGAATCGGTTCGCGCAGCACTTTGAACCGTCCAAGTTTTCTCAGAGCGAGACTAAAATAAACCTCTTCCCCGATAAAGTACCGCTCATCAAATCCGCCCACTGCATTGAAATTGCGCCCTGTAGTAAAAAGAAATGCGCCTGCGCCAAGATTAAGCCCGAAGTAAAGGGCGCAAAACACGCGGACCAAAATACGACCCCACAGTGGAACGAAACCGTCTATCACTACGCGGGCGCTGCCGCCGGCGTAGCCAGATTCCATGGCGGCGATCGCTTCCATAATGTGGGTCCGATTAATCCGAGTATCGGCATCAACAAAAAATAGATATTCTCCCTGCGCGACGCGCGCGCCAGCATTGCGGACCGCCGCGATTTGGCGTCGATGGATCGACAGGACTCGGGCGCCAGCCTGTGCGGCAATTTCCGGTGTGGCATCGGTCGATGCATCATCGACCACAATGATTTCGTACGCCTGCGCTGCGCCGGACGTCGCGGCATGAATCGCCGCGATGGTCGATGAAAGCTCCAGCTCTTCGTTGTAGGCGGGAACGATGAACGAAATCATGAATTAAATATTCAAAATCATAACCGCGGATTACACGAATCACACGGATTATCAGGAGAACATGGAAGCCCGGCAACGACGGCGAGAGGCCCGATGTGGGACCGCCGGCACTGCCCGCACTGGCGGGACCGCATAAATCTTTCGGTAAAATTCGCGAGCTGGATTACTCGTTTTTGTCGAATTTGATTCCGGCCTTTTGCACTTCGCGATAGGGCAAAAGCCAGATCAGCGATTCGTCGTGGAGATCGACAACCTGGATGCGGTTGCCCCATGGGTCGTGGAAATCGCAACGGAATGGCGGCTCAAGCTTTAACTTGTACCTGCCGATGATTTTCTCGCGGACTTTGACCAGCTGCGCTTCGTCGCGCACCATGATCCCGAAATGGCGCATGCCTCCGGGTTGTAGTTTTTTCACCTCGAAGATGGCAAGAAATTGGTGCTCGCCGAGCTTGAAAAATGCGTCACCCTCGCCGCTATCTAATTTCTCGAGGTTGAAAACATCTTTGTAAAACGCGACCGCCCTTTTGATGTCGTCCACCTCGATCGCGACATGATTACATCCGTAAACTTGCACGCTCATACAGCTAGTTTACTTGAAAGATCGCGCTCGCCACGTTTTTTTGCGTCGCACAAGATCGACTGATCGTTCTCGGCTTGGCGATCACGCAAATTCTGAAAGGCGTGGGGCATGTCGCAAATCTGCAGCCGACATGGCTGCTAGCGCAGCTCTATCGCCAGCCGTGAATGACGCCACCGATGATCACGCCACCGACGGCGCCAATAGTTAGAATTGGCGCGTAGGCCTTTGTAATCAGCGCCGCGGGCAAGCTCAACAGCAACGCAAAAAGCAGGCCGACTGACCAGCCGGGCCACGAGGGTAAAGTAACACAGCCGATCACGAGCCCGATGGCAAAGCGGTTAATGAAAGCCGCCAGCAGCGCCACATTCTTATCTGGAAATGACATCGGCAACATCGTTGCCACTGAGATTGCACCGAAAATCAATCCTGCGACAAGACCTGAGGTTATGTTCGACATAGCGTGCCGATTTAATACAGGCCGTTCTTCGCCCTCAACCTTATTCTCGGCGCGGTGTTCGTGTCCGGCTTAGCTTTTTACTGACGACAATAGTCGCCGCGGTCAGGGAACTCTACGGTGAATGGCCGCATCATATCGTTGTCCTCATGCTCGAGGATGTGGCAGTAGTAGACGTAGGTGTGAGGCGCGGTCACGCCGGCCGGCAGATCGTACTTCGCGGGGATGGTCGCGAACTGTCCGGGGGTTGGTTTTTACAGGGATTAGACTCTACTTTTTTCTGTGGCCGACCATTTCGCCTTGGAATGTGCGTTGATCGACGCGGGTGAGGCGTTTTTCGATCGCCGGCGTGAGCAGCGAGATGTGCGGGATTTCGCAGAGATGTTCGGCGATGAACCAGGTCGGTTTTTCTGTTGTCATCCAGTCGAGCGGATCGAACCGGGCGAGATTCACCGGCCGTGAATACCGCCGGAGCGTACGCTCGCCGCGCAGATTGAAATAGACGTTGAAATAGCTCA
>VBQC01000101.1 GCA_005887825.1 Verrucomicrobiota bacterium
TCATTCTACAAAGATGATGTGCGCCGCAGCGCGCTGCTCAAGCCGAGCGGCATTCATTATCTTGACGTCGGAACAAGCGGCGGGATCTGGGGTTCGGAGCGCGGTTATTGCATGATGATCGGCGGCGATCAATCGAGCGCCGAACGACTCGATCCCATCTTCGCGACCTTGGCGCCGGGCCCAGGGGGAATCCCGAAAACAGTTGGCCGGGAGCAAATGAAAAGCACCGCTGATCAAGGTTATCTCTATTGCGGCCCTGCCGGCGCGGGACACTTCGTGAAGATGATCCATAATGGAATAGAATACGGTCTCATGCAGGCTTATGCCGAGGGGTTCGATATTCTGCGGGGAGCCAACTCGGAAAACCTTCCCGTCGGACTTTCTTATGATCTCAACCTCGCCGACATCGCGGAAGTCTGGCGGCGCGGTAGCGTGATCTCCTCATGGCTACTTGATCTGACTGCGATCGCTTTGGCGAGTGATAACAAACTCGACGCTTACTCCGGCTTCGTGGAGGACTCCGGCGAAGGCCGTTGGACGATTGCTGCCGCCCTCGAAGAAGGTGTGTCGGCCGAAGTGCTTTCCACCGCACTCTATACGCGATTCCGTTCGCGTGAGGAGCATTCATTCGCCGAAAAGATTCTTTCTGCCATGCGCAAAGGATTCGGCGGCCACGTCGAGCGTTCAGCAGCGGTCAAGATGAAACAGGGCCTTTAAATCATCGGGACGACAATATATTCCATGAAAACCACCCCTAGGCGTCCAAAGATCTAACTGAGAAAGGATAATTCATGTCGATTATCGAACAACATCTCGGCGACAAGGCCGAGCTACTCCTAAACTTTAGTAATCCGAAGATTTCAAAGGATCGCCTTCACTTGCCCGGACCCGATTTTGTCGATCGCGTCATCTCGTTATCCGATCGCAACAACCGCGTGCTGGTCAATCTTCAACGCATTTACCAACATGGGCGGCTCGGCGGCAGCGGTTACGTTTCGATCCTGCCGGTCGATCAGGGGATTGAGCATTCTGCGGGTGCGAGCTTCGCAAAGAATCCTGATTACTTTGACCCGGAGAATATCGTACGGCTGGCGCTCGAAGGCGGGTGCAACGCGGTGGCTTCGACTTTCGGAGTGCTGGGAGCTGTCTCGCGTAAGTACGCTCATAGAATTCCGTTCATTGTTAAAATCAATCACAATGAGCTGCTTACTTATCCAAACAAGTTCGATCAAATCCTGTTCGGGACCGTCAAAGAAGCGCTCGATCTAGGTGCGGCTGCGATAGGAGCAACGATCTACTTCGGGTCTGAACAGAGCACGCGCCAGATCGTCGAGATCAGCCAGGCCTTCGCGCTCGCCCACGAAATGGGCTTAGCGACAGTGCTCTGGTGTTATCTGCGCAACAGTGAATTCAAAAGAGACAAAGATTATCACGTCTCGGCAGACCTGACCGGTCAAGCCAACCACTTGGGAGTGACGATTGAAGCTGACATCATCAAACAGAAGCTTCCCGAAAATAATGGTGGCTTTGTTGCGTTGAACTCGGGCGGCGTGAGCTACGGCAAATTCGATGATCGGATTTACTCGGAGCTGGCGAGCGATCATCCGATCGATCTTTGCCGGTACCAGGTGGCCAACTGTTATATGGGACGCGCTGGTTTGATCAATAGCGGTGGCGCCTCGGGAAAGAATGATTTGGGCGAAGCGGTTATCACCGCGGTTATTAATAAGAGAGCTGGCGGAACAGGCTTAATCTCAGGACGAAAGGCATTTCAGCGCCCGGTGAAGGAAGGCATCGAGCTGCTCAATGTCATTCAAGATGTTTATCTCGCGAGAGAAGTTACGATCGCTTGAGAAATATCGATGCCAAAGCTGCAGATCGCGCAAAAAAGCACCACTCTCGACCGCAATGTGGAATGTGGCCGCGCACGATTGTAAGTCTGGCGTTTGCTCCGCGGCTGGATCGGGCCCTGGCACAACGCCGATCTTCGGTGCGACTGCCGAGTGAGCCAGGATGGCGAAATTGGCAGACGCGCCAGACTTAGGATTGCGAAATCATCGGTTTCAGAGCGTCGCTTTTCATTTCAAAGCGAACGCCTTTTACGAATGGAAAACCGATTTTTCGTATAAAATCGTCGCGGTCGCGAATTGTGACTAGAATCAAGCGGGGCTAATTCGCGAAGCCGAGGGCGGCACGCTATTCTTGGATGAGCTCGATTCTCTCACGCCCCAAGCTTAGGTGAAGCTGTTACGTTTCCTGCAGGGCGGGGAATACCGTTCCGTCGTCGCCTATCTATTGCAAAAGACCGAGGAGTATGAAGGCTTCGTCATCCTGGCCACAAACCTGATTCTTAACATCGACGACGCTTTCAAGCGTCGGATGAACTACACGATCGAGTTTCCGTTTCCCGACGAGCAGCTTCGCGAACGGCTCTGGCGCGGAATGTTCCCGCCGCAGACGCCTCTCGGCGATGACCTGGATTTCGCTTTTCTCGGTCGACAGTTTTCGATGTCCGGCGGCAACATCAAAAACGCCGCGCTGGCCGCCGCGTTTCTCGCGGCCAGCGAAGGAAGCGCCGTAATAATGCGGCACCTCATCCAATCCGTTGCACGCGAATGGCAGAAGCTTGGCAAACTCCCCTCCGTAGCCGATTTTAAGCAGTACTACGCGTGGGCGCTTCCTCAGACTTCCAACACCGTAAACTCATCGGCGGATGCGCTCGAGTCTGAAACTAGTTAACGACCATCTTGCAATCCTGTTACTAAGTTCTTCAATTCCTCCTCCTGCCTAGAGCGATGCCTCGCGATGCCTCCTCCCAAAAGTTTACGAGCCTTTTCCGGACCCTCGAACATTGGCGGCAACCCTTCTCATCGCCGAAAACGCTGACGGCGATCCCATTGGATGGCTTCTTTAGTCTTCATAATTTTGATGGATTATCGCGGTGGAACTTTAACTGGAAGAAGGCGGCGTGGCCGGGGTGGCTGGTAAGGCAGGCGCGCTGGTCGGGCGCTTCTCGATCAGATTCGCAACCGCTGGTCGCAGACTCATCAGGTTTTTCAGCAGGTTGAACCAGAATGGGGCGCCGAGGGTGAGCAGACCGGCGGTAACAAAAACCCCGAATAAGTGCGGCCAGAATTGGCCAAGCCGGGAACAAAATCCCCTCGCTCGCTGCGGATCGTCCCAGCGCGCCATGAACCCCGC
>VBQC01000102.1 GCA_005887825.1 Verrucomicrobiota bacterium
AATGTCATCCTTCAAGGTAGTAACACTTTTTTGTCGCGACCGCAGGAATGCTTCCGCGCCTTTGGTTTGAAGGTCCTCATACTCGGCCAGCCAGGCTGCGGCGTCTTCAGGTTTGACAGACTTTTCTTTGAGCAGCGCCTCGATAGCGTCATGATACGCTTTTGCCGTTCCGCTCGCCGGAAGCGGCTTCAACTCGAAAGACGGATGCTTTTCCAACCAGAAAAGATAAGCGCGATAGGCGGAGGTGTCGCTCGAATAGAGTATCTTTCCGCCTTGTTCCACAAA
>VBQC01000103.1 GCA_005887825.1 Verrucomicrobiota bacterium
AGCGCCTCGACCAGTTTCGGTTGATCGTGCAACTGGCGATAAATGTCCCCGGTATCCAGCTGCAGCAGAAATGCCGTTAGGATTGCAAAAACAATCGTGACGATGCGCACGTGCATCTGAAACCATTGTTCGGCGCGATCCTGGGCGCTGCCAAACCAGCGCTGAAATCGATCATACGCCTGGGTGGTGGCGCGCTCCACGGTTGCGCCAAAATTTGCCAGCGAATTCACCACCGCCTGCTGTTGCGCGTCGGATTTGAAGTTCTGCGAAACCTCGGAGATCACCTGA
>VBQC01000104.1 GCA_005887825.1 Verrucomicrobiota bacterium
CCCTGGTGCGGGCGGAAGCCACGCTTTTGCCGATCCCGAAAACAGGATTTCGTTCGCCTACGTCATGAATCAAATGGAACAATCGCTCCTCCCAAACGAAAAATCGCTGCGGCTGGTGGATGCCATTTATCGTGCGGCGATTGATCTCAATTAAGCGCGCTGGCACTTCGGTGGACCACGATTTGAGCCGTAGCTCTGGTGAGACTGAATCAAGGTTTGCGCGCGCAATACAGGCTTGATTTTGGTGCGAGTCTTTAATTAAATCGCGGCGTGGTCCCTGCTGATAATGAGGTGCCTTCACTGAGCGCTATTGGCGGAAGCCCTTATCACGGTCCGGTGGCGTTTACTACCACGCATTGGAGCGTGGTGCTGGAGGCGCAAGGTCCAACACACGCGGCGCAAGCAGCGCTTGGAAAACTTTGCAGCACCTACTGGCGACCGATTTATGGTTTCGTAAGACGACAGGGCGTTGGACCGGAAGAGGCGAAAGATCTCACGCAAGGTTTTTTTGCTCTGCTGCTGGAACGCCGGGATCTGAATACCGTCCGCCAGGAGAAAGGGCGTCTGCGGTCGTATCTGCTCACATCACTCAAACATTTCCTAACGAACGAGCGCAATCGCGCAATGGCAATTAAACGGGGCGAAGGCCAGCGCTTAATCCCATTAGAGGACTTGCGCGACCGCGAGCTCATCGGTTTTGACCCGTCAGAGACATTGGCTGCGGATCAAATTTATGAGCGTCGTTGGGCGCTGAGCGTGCTCGACCAGGCGCTGGCGCGGCTGGGAGATGAACATCGTGCAGCTGGAACCATGCGATTGTTTAATCAGCTTCAGAAATCACTCACGGACGAACCGGATCACCCTTCGCCGGCGGACACTGCGCACGAATTCGGTATGACCGAGAGCGCCGTGAGGCAAGCGTCGTACAGGTTGCGTCAGCGTTATCGCCAAGTCTTGCGGGAGGAAATCGCCCACACCGTAATTCTTCCTGGGGACATTGATGATGAACTGCGTCACTTAATCGCTGTGCTGCGGACATAACGTGATTTTTAAACGTTGTAGCTAATGACACGACCGATGGTTTGACCACCAGAATGAAGACTGCCACGACTGTTTGCGGAAGGTGCGGAGCAAATGTCGTCGGTGACGCAACACGAGAAGTTTGCCCGGCCTGTCTTCTGGAAACCGGCCTTGGCCTGCTCGATGAGGAGTCTGTAGCCGGAGTCGTTGACCCAGACAGCGATGACGATCTGTCCGTACCGGATGGAAAGAGAGCTGCGCGATCAGCAAAAACTGACTTTAGCGACTACGAGTTGCTGGAGGAAATTGGCCGCGGCGGTCAAGGCGTAGTTTATCGTGCCCATCAGAAAAGTCTCAATCGTACAGTCGCGCTGAAGCTGATCGGCCTTGGCCCGTGGACCACTGAAACGCATCTGAAGCGTTTTCGGCGAGAGGCGGAAGCTGCTGCCAGCCTCGAACATCCAGGCATTGTTCCCATTCACGAGGTCGGCGAGCGCGATGGCCAATGCTACTTCAGCATGAATTTCATCGAAGGTGGCCAGCTTGACGAAGTAGTGAGACGCGAACCGATCCCGATTCGGCGCTCCGTAGAATTAGTCGCGAAGGTGGCCCGCACTGTTCATTACGCACATGAACACGGCATTCTGCATCGGGACATTAAGCCGGGGAATATTTTGCTCGATAAAAACGGTGAACCGCATCTCACTGATTTTGGTCTCGCTCGATTAGTGGAAGCTGAGAGCACGATCACGGGCACGCTGGAAGCGATGGGCACACCCAGTTACATGGCGCCGGAACAAGCTACCGGCGAAACTACAAAACTCAGCAAGGCCACGGATGTTTATGGACTTGGCGCGGTCTTTTACCAACTGCTAACCGGCCATCCACCTTTTGCTGGCGGTACAACTTACGAGACTATCAAGCTACTCCTTGAAACTGAGCCGCGCCAACCGCGCCGGTTGAACCCGAAAGTAGATCGAGACCTGTCAACAATTTGCCTCAAATGCATCGAGAAAGATCCAAAGCGTCGCTACTCTTCTGCACTCGCGCTGGCTGAAGATTTGGAACATTGGCTAAAGCATGAGCCGGTTCTAGCCCGACGCTCTGGAATCTTCATCCGTGGCAGAAAGTGGGTGCGACGCAATCCAACCAGCGCACTGCTTGCAGCGTCTCTGATCGGTTTGGCAGCGGTCATAGGCTGGAATGTTTGGAAGAGCGAATCACTGCCGCCCCCCGTGTCCGGCGGAATCGCCGTACTTCCATTTGAAAATCTGAGCGCCGATCCCGAGAACGCCTTTTTCACTGATGGTGTGCAGGACGAAATCCTGAATGACCTGGCAAAAATTGCAGACTTGAAAGTCATCAGCCGAACATCGGTGATGCAATACAAAAGTGGCGCGAAACGGAATCTGCGCCAGATCGGAAATGAACTCGGCGTCGCGCATGTGGTCGAGGGAAGTGTGCAACGCGACGCAAATCGCGTCCGGGTCACCGCGCAGCTAATCAACGCAAGAACAGACACGCACCTATGGGTAGAGCGTTACGATCGACCGCTTGATGACGTCTTTGCAATTCAAAGCGATATTGCCAAAGCAATTGCCGATCAGCTTCAAGCGAAGCTGTCGCCAAAGATAGAGTCTGCCATCGAGGAGCGACCCACTAAAGACCTCGTCGGCCACGATCTTTACGTTCGCGCAAAATTACTTGTGATGAAAGGGGTTAATGACTCAGGGAACTTGTTCGAGCCCGTACGTATGCTTGATCAAGCCATTGCGCGCGACCCGGATTTTTTTCTCGCGTACTGCCTGCTAGCCGAAGCGCACAGCACCCTTTACTCGATCTTTGATCACACGCCAGCGCGATGCGACTTAGCCGACCGCGCGGTTAAGGCTGCCCTCCATTTGCGCCCCGAAGCGGGCGAAGCGCATCTCGAGTGGGCCCGCTACCTGTTCAGCAATCTCGATTACAACAATGCCCGGGCGGAACTCGCCCTCGCCCAGCGCAAGTTACCTAACAACGCGGAGGTCTTCGAATTGATGGCTTCTATCGACAGGTGCCAGGGCCGCTGGACCGAAGCGGTGCGCAACTTGGAAAAGGCCCTCGACCTCGATCCACACAACTTATCTAATCTCCGGGACGTCGCGCTGGCCTACCTGTCAATGCGCCGTTTTGCTGAGTCGGCCACCACGATGGATCGCGCCATGGCTTTGGCCCCCGAAGATGCTGGACTGCGAGCATTTCGAGCCTGGCTTGATCTCATGTGGCGGGCCGATCCGAAGCCTTTGCACAAGATATTCGAGGCTATGATTAACGAAAACGGACTCGCAGCCGCACTCGGTGGTGAATTTTGGCTGGAGCTCGCGCTGTGCGAGCGTGATCCAGTTCTAGCTGAACGCGCGATGGCGACGATCGGAAATGGACTTAACCGGAACCAGCTCTTTTTCTCAACAACTTTTTTAAAAGCTTGTGTGGCGCGGGCTTTCGGTGACGACGCGGCGGCGCGAAAGGCGTTTACCGCTGCGCATGCCGAGGTCGAGCGCACTGTGCGTGAACAACCCGACGAGGGGCCCCCGCTCTGTATGCTTGGCCTGATTGACGCCGGCCTGGGGCGAAAAGAGGAAGCCATCCGCGAGGGCCGCCGTGCCAGCGAACTGCTCCCAGTTACAAAGGACGCACTCAACGGAGCCGAGATTATGCAATTTCTCGGCGTTATCTACGCGTGGACCGGGGAGAAAGATCTCGCGATCAAACAAATCGCCGCGACGCTGCAAGCGAACTACGTCTCCAGCCTTGGTGGGATCCGCTGCGCGGCGACCCGCGCTTTGAGAAACTAATAGAGGAGTCGAAGAAACCAGTCGCGATGAAGTAGGATTCCGGTTTGAAGATAAGGCTTGTCAGCCTTCTTAGAATCTAATAATCCAGCCTAAACTTCTCCAAACCGATTGGTAGACTCACTGTTACGAGCAGCGCTGGGCTGCAGAACATGACTGATGAAGATCCGCCGTTTGTATCCGGCAGTTTCGAAAACGGTTACGCCGAAGCGCTTGCCACGATCAAAGGCCGCTTCTGGGACGTTCAGCTAAAGAAGAGGTTCTAACCGAGCTGTAACAACTTACCTGTCATTCCAGGTCAGGAAAGTTATCCGCTGCGCGGTGACCCGCGCTTGGCCCAGACCCATAGCCGCCACAGCCGAGTGCGTGCCGCCTGCTCTAACCCAAAGCAGCCGACACGGGCTGCCTCCACAGTCCCAATCCGTGAAATCCGTGGTCTCCATGACTTCCTGAGTAACCTCGGATCAGATTTCGGACAGTCACCGTTGAACGGCCAGAAATGAATTTGGGGCTTGTCAGCCATAACCCTACAAACGCAGTATACAAGAACGCTCAATGAAAATTGGCGTAATCCCACCCCCAATAAGTCAAAAAGCCTTCACCGCCGCTATCGGTGTTAGCCTGTTGATCGCCCCCAAGATTGCCGCTCAAGCGACAAAGGGCACAACCGTCGAAATGGAGCGTGTCATCGTCACTGGCTCGAACATTCCCACCGCAGAAGAGGTTGGCCCAAATCCAGTGGACACGTATCGTCCGGCAGACCTCGAAAAACTGGGCGTCCGCAATTCCACGGACCTGCTCACCAATCTGCCGCAGGAGATGGGCACGACTAACAACCAGAACGTTCTCACTACCGGAGATGGCAGCGTCATACCGAACCTGCGGGGTTTGCTGCCGAGAGAAACTTTGGTTCTCATTGATGGAAAACGCGTCGCTCTAGCCGGGATGGGCGGTGCTTTCATTACCGGTGGCAACGGCACCGGCGTCGCTGGCGTGGACATTAATCTCATTCCCTTCTCCATGATTGATCACATCGACATCCTGAAAGACGGCGCTTCGGCCGTTTATGGCAGCGATGCGGTGGCCGGTGTGATCAACATCTTTTTGTTACACAAGTTTCGTGGTCTGGAGATTGGCGGGAGCATAGGCAACACGAACATGGGCGCCTCCAACGATGCTCACGAGCTCGAAGGTTGGCTCAAAGCCGGCACGGGAGATGACAAGACTAATATCGTGGTCATTGCCGATTTTTACGATCGCGCCGCAATATACAGTCGCGACCGCGACTTTGAGAGTAACGCGTTCGGGATTCCTTGGGGGACGTTTGATTTTCGCAGCGGTTTTTTTCCGGGCCGGATTGGAGATTTTCGCTTGATCCCGACATTGTTTTTCAGTTCGAACTCGCCGCCGCCACACTCGGCGCCCAACGTGGCAACTTCGCCATTTTATGTTAACCCGTTTGTGATTGCTCCCAATGCATATCCAGGCCCTCCGGGTATCATCGGTCCTCATGCACGCCAACACCGTCCACAACACTTGGGTAAGTATGGGTATAAGGGCGGGGGCAACTACTTTTCTTATAACTATCTTGGTGCGGCGGTGGACATACCAGCGGGGGATCGCCAAAGCTTCTATGGCTCTTTTACACGCGACATTTGCGGCAAGTATCTGACCGTATTTGCCGATTTCAAATATACGCGGTCATTCTTTGACGCATCCCGTTGGGCTATTACATTTGCAGGTGATGCATTTAAGACGCCAAACGGCTTGGGATTTAGCCCCTTCGGCATCAGTGTACCGATCCAGAATCCGTTTAATCCGTTTACCGTCGCCGATGCCACCTTGATCTACAACCGCGTCCCGGTCCCAGTGACCACCGGCGTACCCTTCAGCGCCATTAATGATGAGCCTCACATAACGGATAAAACTACTATTCACGACGTTTTGTTCGATGTCGGAGTTCGCGGTGAGATGGGTGAATTCGGGGATTATTTCAAGAGTTGGAATTGGGAAGTTGGTTTTCGATATTCTGACAATTCTGAGCAAGCCCTTCTCGGAGGCATCGTTAGCGCGTCAGGTTTGCGCCAGGCGTTACTGGATACAGACCCGGCTACGGCATTTAATCCTTTTCTGGGATTCTTTGGCCGGAACAGCAAAGCCGCCATCAGCAGAGTTTATGTTACTCTCCATCAAAGCGGTGAATTTGAGTTGCCTTTAGGTTATTTCACTCTCAACGGAAATCTATTCAATCTCCCAGCGGGGCCGGTCTCTTTTGCGGCTGGGCTCGAGTACCGTGGCGAACGTTGGAAGAACGATCCCGACTCAGAGAGCACCACGTTTGACACGATTGGTGTCTTCGATTTCCAGATTTCTCGCGTGAACCGGGACGTTTGGGGAACCTATCAGGAGATGCGATTGCCGGTGACCAGTCCGCTATGGAACTTCTCCGGTGCGTACAGCCTCGAGTTCGATATTGCCGAGCGTGAGGAATGGTACAGCCAAAATACCTCTGCGGTTCTGCCCAGCGCGTTCCATCCATTTGTCCCCGCGCAACACTCGCAATATAATGCACAGAAACCAAAATTTTCAGTGCGCTGGCAGCCGCTTGATCCCAAGTGGATCGGCGCGCTGACCTTGCGTGGCAGTTACAGCGAAGCGTTTCATGCGCCGACTTTACCAGATCTTACACCTGCAGGGTCAGCTGCCACTTTGCTTATTCTTGATCCAAGAGGATTGACTCCCATAGGAACGGCTGTTCCGGCCACTATAAGTGGAAACCCCAACCTAAAACCAGAAGTCGCGTACGAATGGACCTATGGAGCAGTTTACAGTCCGAAATGGATCAAGGGTCTTACGCTGAGCAGTGATTTCTGGCATATCGACTTGCGTTCAATTGCTTCGGTTCCTTTCCCCCAGTTCATCATTGATTTCGAAAACAGCTTTCCCGGCTTGGTTATTCGCGATCCAACAACTGGCGCAATCACCGAGATAACCATTCCAAGATTGAATCTTACTCGCGCCATCGTCGAAGGTCTCGACTACGAGGCGATCTACATCCTGGACTCTTCAATCTTGGGTCACGGGGACTTTGGCAGATTAACCTTTACCATTAACGGCACCTACTTGTCGCGGTTTGAATTTCAGGCGACTCCAGTTAGCAAACGCAT
>VBQC01000150.1 GCA_005887825.1 Verrucomicrobiota bacterium
GATCTCAATGGCTTCCTTCGCCTTTTTGTCTTCCTCGGCATGTGCTTCGGCTTCCCGTTGCATCTTCTCTACCTCTTCCTTGGAAAGTCCGGAGCTGCCGGTGATGGAAATCTTTTGTTCCTTTCCGGTGCCGAGATCTTTCGCCGAGACGTGCAAAATGCCGTTCGCGTCGATATCGAAGGTCACCTCGATCTGCGGAACGCCGCGCGGGGCCGGTGGAATTCCATCGAGATGAAACGTGCCGAGCTGTTTATTGTCGCGCGAAAGCGGCCGTTCCCCTTGCAACACCTTGATCTCCACGCCTGGCTGATTGTCGCTGTAGGTTGAAAAGATCTGCGACTTCCGGGTCGGGATCGTGGTGTTACGCGGAATCATCGGCGTTGCCACGCCACCCGCGGTTTCAATCGCGAGCGTGAGCGGAGTTACATCGAGGAGCAGCACGTCTTTGACCTCGCCCTTGAGCACACCGCCCTGAATGCCTGCGCCAATCGCAACGACTTCATCCGGGTTCACGCCCTTGTGAGGCTCTTTGCCGATGAGGTTGCGCGCGATCTCAATCACTTTCGGCATGCGAGTCATGCCGCCGACGAGCACCAGTTCGTTGATGTCCCTTTCACTAAGGTTCGCGTCCTTCAGACATGCCTTTACCGGTGGGATGGTCCGCTGAAACAAATCATCGCAGAGCTGCTCCAACTTCGAGCGCGTCAGTTTTTTCTGAATGTGCTTCGGTCCGCTCGCGTCCGCTGTGATGAATGGCAGGTTGATTTCGTATTCCTGCGTAGATGAAAGCGCGATTTTTGCTTTCTCGGCTTCTTCCTTAATGCGCTGGATCGCATCCGGCTGCTTCGTCAAATCGATGCCGGTGTCTTTCTTAAATTCATTGACGATCCAATCCATGATTCGCGCATCCCAGTCATCGCCGCCGAGGTGCGTATCGCCGTTGGTCGCTTTCACTTCGAAAACGCCATCGCCGATTTCAAGGACCGAAATGTCGAACGTGCCGCCGCCCAAATCATAAACAGCGATCTCCTCGTCCTTCTTTTTGTCGAGACCGTAGGCGAGTGACGCCGCGGTTGGTTCATTGATGATGCGCAAAACTTCGAGACCGGCGATCTTGCCTGCGTCTTTTGTCGCGTTTCGTTGTGAGTCGTTGAAATACGCCGGAACAGTGATGACCGCCTGCGTGATTTTTTCGCCGAGCTTGGCCTCGGCGTCGGCTTTCATCTTCGACAAAATCATCGCGGAAATTTCCGGCGGCGAAAATGTCTTGCGCTGGCCGTTCACTTCCACTTGCACATGCGCGTCGCCGTTCGCCGCTTTGACGATTTTATACGGGACACGATGCTCTTCCTCGTGGACTTCGTCGAACTTGCGGCCCATGAATCGCTTGATTGAGAAAACGGTATTCGCCGGATTGGTTACAGCCTGACGTTTTGCAGCCTGGCCAACCAGTCGCTCACCACTTTTCGTAAATGCAACCACAGAAGGCGTCGTGCGAGCACCTTCACTATTTTCCAAAACTACGGGGTCGCCACCCTCCATCACGGCCATGCAAGAGTTGGTGGTGCCCAAATCGATACCTAAAACTTTAGCCATAGAATGAAAATCCTTTCTGATCGAGACTTCGACCTACAAGGTCTTAAGCAAGCGCCAGGCCAGGTCGCGGTAATCGGCACAAGTTCTTCTTTGCGAAGATGTAATGCTTGACCGCTGTCGACTCTACCCGAGCGAGAGTGAGACAGTTCGACTCGATTTCAACGCTGGCGGCAACCCCTTTTGCGCCAATGCGGCACGGCCTTGCGAAGTTCTTCCTGTAGAGGCAGGCGTGTCGCCTGCAAACCAAAACAAAAGCAGCCGGCTCGCCACGGACGAGTCCGTGTCGCCGCGGCGAGCGGATCCGGCCGCCACAACAGGCTCAAAATCGGAGGAGTCCGAACACTTTTCTTTTCGCAAAACACAATGAAAGCGCTAACCATTTCTCGTGCGCCAATATCACGATCTTCTCCGGCTCGTGCTCGACAAGGGGCAGCCGCGCGCCGATCGCACCGGCACGGGCACATTGTCGATCTTCGGCGCGCAGGCGCGGTTTGATTTGCTCGACACGTTTCCGCTGCTTACCACAAAAAAACTCCATCTCAAATCGATCGTGTACGAACTGCTCTGGTTTTTGCGCGGCGACACAAACATTGGTTACCTCAACGAACACGGGGTCACGATCTGGAATGAATGGGCTAATGAAGATGGCAATCTCGGCCGCGTTTACGGCGCGCAATGGCGCGATTGGCGTGGCGAAAACGGAGTGCGCGTGGATCAGATCGACAATGTGATCGCACAGATCAAATCGAACCCGCAGAGCCGGCGACTGATTGTGAGCGCATGGAATCCGGCAGAAGTCGACAAGATGGCGCTACCGCCGTGTCATGTACTCTTCCAATTTTACGTTCAGAATGGCGAGTTGAGTTGCCACCTTTACCAGCGCAGCGCCGATCTTTTTCTCGGTGTCCCATTCAACATCGCGTCGTATTCTCTGTTTACGTTAATGATCGCGCAGGTGTGCGATTTAAAACCCGGCGAATTTGTTCATACATTCGGCGATTTGCATCTCTATCGAAATCATCTGGAGCAGGCGCGCGAACAACTTTCTCGTAATTGCCGATCTTTGCCCCGCATGAAATTGAACCCCGCAATTAAGAATATCTACGACTTCAAATTCGAAGATTTCGAACTCGTCGGCTACGACCCGCACCCAGCGATTAAAGCCCCTATTGCGGTGTAGTGCGAGCCTTCGGCTTGCGAATGTCGTTTCAAGCAAGCGGGACGCTTGCTCTACTTTATCGTCTGAGACTTTTCCGCCTCGCGCGGGTTCAACTGTTTGTGAGGGTCATTGCAGGATTGGCGATCTTCATCTGGGCGGCCACAACGTTACGCGCGCAAACCTCAGTGGAAATCGATTTGGAGGAACAGACCGCTTATCTTCTTGAAAACGGACGCCCTGTGTTAGCGTCGCCAATTTCGAGCGGCCGCTACGGCCATCTCACCAGAACGGGTTCGTTTAAGATTCTCGAGAAGGAACGAACTCATTACTCGAGCATGTATGGAAAAATTGTCGATGCGCGCGGAAACACGATTGTAGCGGACGCCGACGCTGACATGCCCGTTCCTCGTGGAGGAAAATTTATTCCCGCGCCAATGCATTACTTCATGCGGTTCACAGGAGCCGACGGAATG